>JANNSC010000224.1:0-7412 GCA_031402135.1 Gemmatimonadales bacterium
TTCGATTTTGGCACCTACACCTTTTTGAGCGACTACTTGCCGTGGGCCTCGGGCGACGGGATGGAACACCGGAATTCCTCCGTCCTCTCCGACACCCAACCCCTCTCCACTGGAATGATGGACAATTTCAGCACGGTAGCCCACGAATTTTTCCATTCCTGGAACGTCGAACGGATGCGTCCCAAGGCCCTTGAGCCGTTCGATTTTTCCCAAGCCAACATGTCGGGAGAACTCTGGCTCGCTGAAGGGTTCACCAGCTACTACGGTGAGCTCACCATCCGGCGGGCTGGATTTTTGACTGATGACGAGTTTGCCGGCTCGCTGAGCGGGGAGGTCAACGCCGTCGTCAATGGAACGGGCCGACGGTATTATTCGGCGGTGGACATGAGCCGGCAGGCGCCGTTTGTGGACGCCGCACAGTCCATTGATCCCCAGAACCGGCTCAACACGTTCATCAGCTACTACACCTTTGGTGAAGTGGTCGCCCTCGGGCTCGATCTCACGCTGCGCTCCCGATTCAGCGCGGTGACTCTGGACGATTTCATGCGGGCGATGTGGCGCAAATTTGGAAAAACCGAGAAGCCCTATACCCTGAGTGATGTGCGGCTTACCCTCGGGGAGGTGACCCACGATCAAGGTTTTGCGGACGACTATTTCAATCGCTACATCTCCGGTCGGGAGGTGCCGGACTACCAGGCACTGCTCGGGACGGTTGGGTTCCTGCTCCGAAAGACGCGGCCTGGGGCGGCATGGCTCGGGGATGGCACCTTTAGCGCCGCAGGCGGACGGGTGACCCTTTCGACCTCCGCCCGGGTCGGGCAGCCGATCTACCTTGCCGGGCTCGAGCGCGGGGACGTGATCACGACGCTCGATGGGCGCAGCATCATGACGAGTTTCGACCTCGATTCCGTTACGGCAAAGCACCAGCCCGGTGATGCCGTCGAGATCACCTTTCAAAGCCGTGGAACCCAGGTCACCAGCCGGTTGATATTCGCGGAAAACCCCCGCGTTGAATTGGTCACTGCAGAAAGCGGCGGAACGGCCGTGACACCAGGAGCGCTCGAGGCGCGGCGCCGCTGGCTTGCTTCCAAGGCGGGCGCCGCTGGAGCTCCCCGATGATCTTGCTTCTGCTAGCCCTGCAGGTGGTGGCTCCGCCGCAGCGACCGACCTACGACCTGCTCCTTTCGGGCGGCATGGTCCTCGACGGCACTGGCGCGCCGGCATTCCGAGCCGATATCGCTGTCAACGGCGACCGAATTGTCCGGGTGTCTCGTACACCGATCCCGGCGACACAGGCGAAGCGGGTTATCCGCGCTGCCGGCCGGGTGGTTTCTCCCGGTTTCATCGATATCCACGCCCACGACGAGGCCATCTTCACGCTGCCGGCGGCGGAAAGCCGAGTCCGTCAGGGCGTCACCACAACGCTGGCGGGCCCCGATGGCGGCGGGCCCGCCGTCATCAGTGCGGCAATCGAACGAGCGGAAAAGCTCCAACTCGGAATCAACATCGGTTGGCTGGTGGGATTCGGTTCGGTGCGCCAAGCAGTGCTGGGCCGGAGCGATCGCGCGCCGACGGTCGATGATCTCGGGCGCATGAAGGAAATGGTGGGCCGGGCAATGCACGAGGGGGCCTTCGGGATCTCCACCGGGCTGCTTTACGTCCCGCAGACCTATGCCACCACCGAGGAGGTGATCGCGGTGTCGAAGGTGGCCGCCGATTCAGGCGGCATTTACACCTCCCACCTCCGCAAGGAGGGCCTTGGCCTCCTCGATGGTGTGGCCGAAGCGATTCGAATAGGCAAGGAAGCCGGAATGCCGGTGGTGCTGACCCACCACAAGGCGGTGGGCAGGGCGATGTGGGGTGCCAGTGCCAAGACGCTCGCCATGATCGATGCCGCTCGGGCAGCAGGCCAGGACGTGATGGCGGATCAGTACCCCTATACCGCGAGTTCCACCAGCTTCAACGTGCTGGCGCCATCGTGGGCCTTTGCCGGCGGCGACAGCGCCTTTGCCAGGCGAGTGAACGACCCAGTGCTTCGGGACAGCGTCGTCAAGGGCATCATCGACATTCTCGACAACGACCGGGGCGGTGGAGACCTCCGCCGGGTGCAATTTGCCAGCGTGTCATGGAAGCGGGATCTGCAGGGCCGCACCCTTTACGACTGGGCGGTGGAGCGGGGTGTACCACCGACCTCGCGGGGCGCGGTGGACCTCGTCATCGAGGGGGTGCTCAGCGGCGGCGCCAGCATGGTGTATCACGTCATGGACGAAGGCGACGTGCAGCGGATCATGAAGCACCCCTGGACCGCCATCGCCTCGGATGGGAGCCTTTCAGAACCAGGTGCCACGGTCCCCCACCCCAGGAATTATGGCACTTTTCCGCGGGTGCTCGGTCGGTACGTTCGCGAGTTGAAGGTGCTCACCCTCCCCGACGCCGTGCGCAAAATGACGTCGCTTCCCGCCGCACGGATGGGACTCACCGATCGCGGGCGGATTGCCACCGGGTGGTACGCCGATCTCGTCGTGTTCGATCCGGCGATAGTCGCCGATCGGGGCACCTTCACCCAGCCGCATCAGTACCCGGTCGGTATCGACTACGTCGTCGTCAACGGGCAGGTCGAGGTCGACGCCGGCAAGATGACCGCAGTGCGCGGAGGGCGGGTGCTCCGGCACGCGGCCAGCCGCCCAGCCACCACCTCGACCGCTTTCGTCAACGTCTCCGTCATCCCGATGGACCGGAATCGGGTGATACCCGGGCAGACTGTTGTCGTGGAAGGAGGCCGAATCGTTTCGATCGACCCCGCGGCCACGGCAAAGATCCCCGGTGGTGCCATGCGGATCGATGGTGCGGGGAAGTATCTGATCCCGGGGCTGGCCGAAATGCATGCCCACGTTCCGCCCGGCAATGCCACGGACACCGAAATCTCCCGAATGCTCGAACTCTGGGCGCTCAACGGCGTCAGTACTGTACGGAGCATGCTGGGGACGCCCAAGCACCTCGGCTTTCGGGATCGCGCCGCACGGGGAGAGATCTTGAGCCCGCGAATCTGGACCTCCGGCCCCTCCTTCAGCGGCGCCACCGCGCCCGACGCCGACTCGGCGGGACGCATGGTCCGCGCAGAGAAGGCGCTGGGCTATGATTTTCTGAAGATTCATCCCGGCGTTTCGCGCTCGGCGTTCGATTCGATGGCGGCCAACGCCGACCGCCTCGGGATCCGGTTTGCCGGCCACGTCCCGCTCGCGGTCGGGGTGGAACGCGCCATTCAGGCGAAGTACTGGAGCATCGATCACCTCGACGGGTTCGTAGAAGCTCTGGCCAAGGGCGGGCCCCCAACTACCCCTCAGGAGGATGGCTGGTTTGGCCTGGCGCTGATGGACCGCCTGGACGAAGCCCGGTTGCCCAGGCTGGTGGCGGCGGCCAAGGCGGCTGGGGTCTGGATGGTACCGACAACAGCATTCTTCGAGGCCTTGATGGGCGAGGAATCGGTCGAGCAGTTGCTGGCCCGCCCCGAGCTTCGCTATGTCGCCGACAATTTCATGCGGCAGTGGCCCGCCACGACCACGCAGCTTCGGGGAGACGCCCCCGCCACGGCCGGCACCCGCCGCCGCTACCTGGCGCTCCGTCAGCGAATTCTCAAGGCAATGCATGACGGCGGGGTCGGGATCGTGCTCGGCTCTGATGCTCCGCAACTGTGGAATGCGCCGGGGTTCTCGCTGGCGCACGAGCTTCGGTCCTATGTGGCGGCTGGGCTCACGCCCTACGAAGCGCTCGCCACCGGGACCCGAAACGTGGCCGCCTTCCTGGGCAACCAAGCGGAGGCGGGGACGGTGGGGGTCGGAAAGCGCGCCGATCTGATTCTGCTCGACGGCAATCCGCTTGCCGATATCTCGAGTATCTCCCGTCGTGCCGGCGTGATGATCGGCGGGTGGTGGCTCCCTCGGGCCGAGATTGACCGACGGCTCGCGGCGCTGGTGTTCCGCTAACAGGCTTCAGGCGCTCCCCGAACGTCAACGGACTCGGGGCGCCCGGCGTAGTACGGGTTGAACCTCTATTCGGGACATCACAAACATGAAGCTGCTGCGCGCTCTTTCGCTGGGCTGCCTGATATTGGCCGCCACGGTCACCACGTCTCCCGCCCAGATAATCCAGGAGCGTGTGGATCTCTCCACAGTGAAGCTGATCCGAGAGGAGGGGATGAACCGGTCCAAGCTCGACGGCCTTGCGAGCTATCTGACCGACGTGATCGGCTCCCGCCTCACGAACTCTCCCGGGAGCCGGAAGGCCAATGAGTGGGCGGCGCAGACGTTTCAGTCGTGGGGCTTGGCCAATGTGAAGATCGAGCCTTGGGACACGACCTTCGGGCGCGGCTGGGAAGTGATTTCCTACAGCGGCCGGATTCTCGAGCCGTGGACCAAGCCCCTCGATGCCTATCCGCAGGCGTGGAGCGGCAGCACCTTGGATGCCAAAGGCAAGCCGTCCACCATCAGCTGCCCAGTGATCATCCTCGACATCCGGGACTCCACCGATATCGCGAAGTATGCCGGCAAGGTCAAGGGAGCCTGCATTCTCCGCGGGGCGCCTCCGGTGATCGGCCCGGAATTCACCCCAGCCGATCGCCGGACCTCACTGGAAGACTTGATCAATTCTCCGCCCCAGGCCGGGGGCCGGGACGGCCCGACGCCGGAGCAAATGGCAGCCTTTCGCCGCGCCCAGGCGTTCGTTGGCCCGACCACGGAGCTGATGCGGCGCGAGCCGCCAGCAGCGGTGCTCCAATCATCGGGGTGGACCTACGGCATCATCCGAAACGGGGGCCACTTTGACGGCGTCCGGGCACGGGACAGCGTGTACAATCCGGTTCCGCATCTGCTGATCGCGCACGAACAGTACGGCACTCTGTACCGGGTGGCCCAGCGGGGACTGCCGGCCCGAGTCGAACTCAACCTCCAGACCCGATTCCTTGACGACAACCGTACACCCGCCAACGTCACCGCCGAGATTCCCGGCACCGACCGGGCGGGCGAAGTGGTGATGCTCGGTGCCCACTTTGACAGCTGGCACTCGGGGACGGGGGCCACCGACAACGGCGCCGGCTCGGTGGTGATGATGGAGGCAGTCCGGATTCTGAAGACCCTGGGCTTGCCGATGCGCCGCACGGTGCGTATCGGTCTGTGGACCGGCGAAGAGCAGGGGCTCATCGGCTCCAACCGCTGGACCCGAATTCACAAGGATGAGCTCCCGAAGATCTCGGCCTATGTCAATCTCGACAACGGTACGGGAAAGATCCGGGGAATCTGGAGTCAGTCGAACAGTGCGGTCGTTCCGATTTTCGAGCAGATCTTCTCACCCTTCCGCGATATGGGTGTCTTGGCGGTGAGGAATGGAAACACCGGCGGCACCGACCACCAGTCCTTCGATCGGGTAGGAGTACCGGGCTTCAATTTCATCCAGGATCCGATCGAGTACGGCATCCGGACCCACCACTCCAACGTCGACACCTATGAGCGGCTGGTCATCGACGACCTGAAGCAGGCGGCGACGGTTGTCGCCTGGACGGTGTACCATCTGGCCAACCGCGAAGAGATGATGCCACGAAAGCCGGCACCAGCCCCCCGGCCGATTCCGTAGCAGAGCGCCGAAGAGCGCTGTTGGAACTTTCCCGGGTCGGGGACCGTCCTGTGCTGTTCCCAAGCCCCCCGGCCCGGAGACCTTCGGTGGTTCGCACCTTGCTTGGCCTCGCCGCATTCGTCACGCTCCTGCCGACGGCGGCTCCGGCGCAGTGGAAGGCTCCCCCACCCGATTCAATCCGCACGATACTCACCGATCGCATCGCCAAGGGCAGGAGCTCGGGGCTGGCGATCGGTGTTGTGGAGGGCCGAAGCCCGCGGATCATCGCCGTCGGCCGCCGGGGTGCCACCGGTTCCCCCGCCATCGACGGGAAAACCGTCTTTGAAATCGGCTCGGTCTCGAAGGTCTTTACCACCGTACTTCTGGCGGAGATGGTTGGGCGGGGTGAGGTAAAGCTGGAGGACCCGGTGCAGCAGCATCTGCCGGTCGGAGTCCGAGTACCTTCTCGGAATGGCAAAGCGATTACTCTGCTGGACTTGGCCACCGCCTCCTCGGGACTCCCCAGCGTACCCGAGGGCGAGCCCACCGATCCCTCGAATCCATATGCTGATTTCACGGTCGCGAAGCTCTACTCTTTTCTTTCCACCTTTACCCTCCCACGGGATCCCGGCGCGAGTTACGAGTATTCGAACCTCGGAATGGGACTGCTCGGCCAAGCGCTGGCCGAGCGGGCCGGGAAGTCGTACGAGCAGTTGGTGACGGATCGGATTCTTGAACCGCTCGGCATGTCAGACACACGCATTACCCTGACAAGAGATCTCGCATTGCGACTCGCGCAGGGGCACGATGCCGATCTTCAGCCCGTCCGCAATTGGGACATTCCAGGATTGGCCGGGGCCGGCGCCTGGCGCTCCACCGCCTCGGACATGTTGCGGTTTCTGGCCGCCTGCATCGATCCTCCAAAGGGCCCCTTGGGCGAGGCGATCATCCTCTCGATCGGGTCACGACGCCCGGCCGGGATTCCCGCCTTGAGCATCGGACTCGGCTGGCACATCCTGCAGCGGGGTGACCGTCGCATCGTCTGGCACAACGGCGAAACCGGTGGCTATCACTCGTTTCTTGGATTCGATCCGGTCAGCAAATCGAACGCGCTCGTCCTGTCGAGTAGCTCAGGCGACATCGATGACGTAGGGTTTCACGTCATCGATGGGACCAGCCCGCTGCAGCCGCTCTCGGCCCCCCGGTCGGTGGTTTCAGTTGCAGAAGTGGTGTTGCAACAGTACGTGGGCCGGTATGAACTGGCTCCCGGTTTTTCCATCGAGATCACCCGGGTTGGCGCCGCGCTCTCGGCCCAAGCCACTGGTCAGCCGAAATTCCGGTTGTACGCCGCTTCCCCGATACGGTTTTTCCTGAAGGTGGTCGTGGCAGAAGTTGAGTTCAAGAAAGACTCGGCGGGAAAGGTTTCCGGCCTCGTCCTCTTTCAGAACGGCCGGGAGACGCCCGGCCGGCGGCTACCCTGAACGTCCGCCGCTACCTCCCGCCGACGGGCTTTCCGCCCCGTGGGAGGGGATTGGGCAGGTCGGCCAGCACGTAGGCCATGATCGCCATCGCCGCCACATTCTCGGCCAGTTCCTTCGGGTCGATTTTGTCCACGTTGTCGGCCTCGGTATGGTGGTACCAGAAGTACCGGGTGCCATCGACGTTGTGCGACAGGCCGGGAACCCCGAGCTCCATGATCGGCCCGATGTCGGCGCCTCCGCCGCCCGCGGTGACCGAATCGGCGCCAAGGGGCCGCAGCAATTTCGAAATCTGATTGACCACGGCGAAGCCCGAGTCGCTTCCAGAAA
>JANNSC010000225.1:0-2016 GCA_031402135.1 Gemmatimonadales bacterium
GGGTGGCAATCCCCTTGGCGCGGAGCACCCGGGTATCTCGTACCACCGCACAGTGGAACTGGATGATGGGATTGGATTCGACAAAACGGTCTTGATAGGTCCGCAACATCGCCTCGAGCTCCGGCATCCGCCCGGCCGGCAGGAGCCCGTTGGCGCGATTGGGGAGGGTGTGGGACCTGGTGCTGTCGATGGTGAACGCCGCGACGGACCAGGCGACGGCAGAGTCGGGAATCCCGCCGAACAGAGTGTACCAGCCAAGGCTCTCGAGCGCGGCGGCGAGATTTCGGCGTGCCGAGTCGGCGGCTCCCGCCCGCCTTGCCAAGTTTGCAAGCTCACGACGGAGCGTCACCCGTTGCTGGCCATAGTGGCGGGCGTCGGCAAAGCGGTCACGGTCGAAGGAGATTGTTCCCATCTTCCCAAAGGAATAGGCGAGGTTGTCCAGATTGACCGGGGTCGGACCCTCAGCGGCGAAAAACAGTGAATCGAGCTCCAACTGCTCCCGGAACGCCGAGTCGGCCCCCTCGAGCCGGCGGGAGGCGCGCAAGGCATCACCGAGCTGATTGTAGACGGCGGAAAGCGTCCGACGGGTCGTCAAATTGCGCTGCACCTCCGTCACGGTCACTGCGGTTGCGACGTTTTCCCGGTAGTGATCGAGGGCCGCGGTGGTGTCGCCGAGGCGTAGCTCGAGCTCAATAATGGTGCGCCGGAGTCGGATGAGCGTGTCACCCGTCGCCGTGACCCGTGCCGGCGTTGCATCACGCCGCTGCCGTTCGAAGACCGCTTCTTGGTGAATGACCGCACTGTCGATGAGGGTTCTGGCCGCAGTGCGATCGCCCAACCGGAAGAGAAACTGCCCCCGCCACTCATAGATCCGGGCGAGCCAGCGTTCCGCCTCGGCGGTGTTGAGTTGGTTGGCGCGGTCGGTAGCGGCACGGGTGGCCTCGACGTAGTGGTGGACCCCCGCCGTGGGGCGCCCGGTGGCGGAATCGATTTCGGCGAGCCGGATATGGATCTGTGATTCGGTGAAAAGAAGGCGAGGCCGGTCCTGGCCGCCCCTCCCATTCCCTTCGCGGATCGCCGCCAAGCCGCCTTCGGCAGCTTGGCGGGCATCCTCGAATTGCCGGGAGTTGAAAAGACTGTTCCCGAGATAGTGGTGCAATCGTGCCACCCGGTTGAAGGCGTTGTTGTCCCGCGCCGGGTCCACCAGGCGGGAGACGGCGATGCCCTCACGCGATGCCACCTGAGTGAGATTCCTGATTGCCGCGGAATCGATACTCACCAGCTGCGAGGCAAGCTCGAGATACAAGATCGAGGCGAGCCAGCGGGAATCGAAGTCGGACTCACGGCTGACCACGCGAATGGAGGAGAGGGCTTCCTCCGCTTTCCGGACCGCGGCGGCGGGCTGCCGATCCTGGCGCAACGCTTCCCGGCGCAGCGCTCCGACCCGGATGGTGCGGACCCGGGCTTCGAGTTTGGTGGGACAGAGCGCGGTGGAATCCTGAAGGCGTAACTGCTGCACGTGGTCTTCCGAGGTGCTGAGATACGTGTCGTAGAGGCGGCTCACTTGGGGGTTGTCCGCCGCCGAATCCGCCATGAGACCGAGGACCCGGAGTTGCTGGTCGCAGGAGGTCACCAGCAGCTTGGTGGAGCGCTCCTCCTCCCGCCGGGCCATGGCGGCGTTGCTGTTGGCCTGGTCGCGGGCGACGACGGCATCGCGGGCGAGGCGGGCCTCCCGCTGGTTGCGCTCCTCGAGCTCGCTGGTTTGAGCCTGTGAAACGGCGAGAAGGCTTTCGGCCCTGAAGGCGTTGCGGTCGGAGGCCTGCCGGGCGCTGTCGGCGGCAATCTTTTCGCGGGAGAGATCGCGGGCCTGCTTCATCGAGTACGAGGCGGCGAGGGCGGTGGCCAGGAGCCCCACGGTGAGGCCAGCACCAATGACAATGGCCCGCTTGCGGTCCCTCCGGGCTCGGAGTCGGGCCTCCGCCGCCTCCTGTTCGATCCGGCGCAATTCCTCGTTCC
>JANNSC010000226.1:0-5388 GCA_031402135.1 Gemmatimonadales bacterium
CCAGTCGGTCAAGACCTCGCGGGAGCGGTCGCCCGTGATGTTGAACTGCAGCGACATATCCCGGCTATTGATTGCAAGGATCCCGAGTGCGATTTCGTGGGTCTTGGAATTAAGCGCGCCGACATTTTGCCATTGCGATCCGAAACCGGTAAAGGCAAGCAGCGGTGCGTTGATCAGCTGATCTGAAGTCGTCTTGTTGGAGTAGTTGTACTCCAAGGTGATCCGGCCACCGGCCAGCCCGAGATTCATTCCGAGTTCCAATTCCTTGGACTTGGCGGGCTTGAGATTCCGGTTGCCCAGCTGCGACTTGATGAAGGTGCCGCCTGAGGGAGTCAGCACTTCGTACTGTGCATCGAAGACGGGGCGCAGGCCGGCGGTACCATAGGAGGCGCGGAGCCGGAACTCTTCCGGGCCGCTGTTCCAACCCAGCAACTGGGGCACCCGCACCGCACCGGAAACGCGGCCGTAGGTCGCCCAGCGAGCGTCGGGACCGAAGAGGGAGGAGCCGTCGCGACGCAGCAATCCGTCCAGGATCACCTTCTCGTCGAAACTCAGGGTGGCGACGCCGAACCCGTTCTGAGTCCGGATCGACTCTTCCGAGGAGCTGGCTCGCTGGCCGGCCGGGTCGGTTCCGGGGAACTCCGGCACATTCTGTACGATGTATTTCGTGGCCGAGGCCGAGAAATTCCGGTCGTACTGGTCTTCGTAGGCGTAGGCACCTTTGATGGTGACGCCCAGGTTCTTGGTAAGGCCGGACCCGCCCTTGATCAGCCAGTTACCGGTCATGCTCACGCCGGAATTGTAGGAGCGGTTGTTGTTGTTGGCCCGCTCGAAGTTGCCGGGGTTGGGGCTGCCGTCACTGTCGTAGAACGCCTCCGGCTCGACTTCCTTGTACTCCTGACTCAGCTCGTCAAAGTTGAAGTTGCCCTCGGCGCTGAGCCAGGACGTGGGACGGTAGCGCAGCCGCATGCCGCCGGAGAATCGGCTCCGCAGCCGGTTGCGATCCACTGAATACAGGTCGTACAGCGGGTTCGCGGCGTTGGACCGCTTGTCGGTGATTTCGGCCTTGTAGGGGCTGCCATCGGGATTGCAGCACGCCTCGGCGTCAATGTGCGGCTCCAGGAAGGCGATCGAGAAGAACGGCCCGCCATCGCCACCGGCACTCGGTTCCTCGTTGGCCGACCGGCCGTAAAACGAATTCACCGAGAAGTCCATCTTGTCGCTGATGGTCTGGTCGAGGTTGACCCGGTAATTCTGCCGCTTGAGTCCGTTCACATTGAACACCGAACCCCGCTGGCCGGTGTGCTGGAACGATACGTTGAAGTTGGTGCGGCCCCGGTTCTGACCGATTGAGCCGTAGGCGGTCACGAACTGTCCCGGCTTATAGAGCAGGTCCTGGGTGCCGGAGAAGAAGGGGAACGCCTTGTCCTGAATGTCCGAGATGTTCTGGGTACCGTCGGCATTCTTGGGGCAGCCACCCGCTACCGTGTGGGTGGTGTTGCTGCAGGTCGAGTAAGGCACCCGCTGGCCCGCGGCATCACGGTAGAAGCTGCCATCGGCATTGAGAACATAGGGATGGTGGATGGAGGTGGCCGGACGCCCCACGATCTTCGACTGGCCAAACTCAACCCGGCTGGTGACTTGGAGCTTTCCTTCGGGGAGGTTGGCGCCTCGCTTGGTAAAGATCAGGATCACGCCGTTGGCCGCGTTCGACCCATACAGCGCCGACGCCGCGGCTCCCTTGACCACTTCCACCCGCTCGATGTCCTCGGAGTTGATATCCGAGAGCGAGTAGTTGGTGATGGTGCCGTCGATGATGATCAGTGGATCCTGGGTGCCGGAAATGCTGGTCGAGCCCCGCAGTTTGATCTGCGGCGCCGTGCCCGGCATTCCGTTGCCCTGATAAAGGGTGACCCCCGCCACCTTCCCCTGCAGTGCACCGAGCGCCGAGACGCCCGGGGCCGCCTGCAACTGAGCCTCGGAGGCTCGCCCTACCGAGAAGGTCAGCAGCTTCGAGGAGGTCGCCTCACTGGTTCCGGTAACCACCAACTCCTCCAGCCGGAGCGGATCCGCCGCCAGGACGAAGTTCTGCTCCTGGCTGCCCACGGTGAGTTTTACCTCTCGGGTGATCGGCTTGAACCCCAGCGCACGGGCGGTAAGGACGACAGTCCGACCGGTTGCGGCCGATGCCCCAACGGTGATGGTGTAGACACCGTTCGGGTCGGAAGATGCCCCGAAATTGGTGAGGTTCACGACGACTTGTGCGCCGCCGAGGGCCTTACCCTGGTTCGAGGTGACCCGGCCGGTAATGACCGCCTGGTTCTGGGCCTGCGCCATGGACGGAAGCACGCTGAATAGCGCGCCCACCCAAAGTGCCGCGCGGAACCGGTCACCGGAGAGAGGGTTTCTCATTGCTTTCCTCGTTAATGAGTTTGAAAGGAAGTGCCGAGGACTGGTGCCGCCCAACCAAAAATCTTTTCAGACATCAAGCCGAACAAGCTAACCCTCAGGCTGCAACTCGCAAGCACAGCGAGAGAACTCTGCCGGCTATGGAGCCAATGGTACCCGCACTTAGGCACGATTCGGGCCAGTGGAAAGGCTGCCGTAACTCTTGCTACCACTAGACTTACGCCATGGGGCCAAGGCCGCCGTGTAGAAACGACACGCTCGCGAACCGTCGAGCCCGTGTCCCTCGGACACGGCCTTCTGAATCGAGCGTGAACCCCGGTTCATGCATTTGACGTACATTCATCCAGCAGCACAGCCAGCACCCGCCGCCCTATCTGGAGGGGCAGATCGGGCCTACATTGTTCCAGCAAGGTGGGTTCGTTGGGTGCCGACAAAGCGCAACCGAAGATTATGGCGCCGTTTCGGCGTTCGCGCAATAGGCCCCGCCTTCACTTAAAAATTTCCGGCCCAGAGGGGAGTTCAAGCCATGCAGAGAACCGCGGCATTTCTCGGTGTCCTTCTCATCTGCAGCACCGGCTGGCAGCGACCCGCCACGGCCCAGGACACCACGGCAGCCCTGCCGGCGGGCGCCGTTCTCCGGCTCCAGCTGATCGACGACGAGACCGGAGAACCGATTCCGGGAGCTGTCATCAAGATGAAGGGACGCCCCGACACCACGACCGGTGCCGCCGGCCGAATCGAGATTGTCGGGCTGGAGTCGAAATTATGGCGGGTGGAGTTTCGGGCTCTCGGCTACGAGCCCCGAATGGAGAGCATCCATCTGGCCGTAGGCTCGGTGACCAACCTGCGGTTCGGCCTCAGCTTCACCGGGGACCAGTTGCCAGATATCGTCGTCACCGCCCGCCGCGCCACGCTGTCCCCTCGCTATGCCGACTTCTACCGCCGGATGGAGAAGGGCATGGGTTACTACGTAACCTGGGACGTCATCAAGCAGCGCAACCATTCCACCATCGGCGACGTGCTCCGGGGAGTGCGCGGGGTGTCGGTGATTTGCCGGATCGGCGATTGCGAAATCACCATGACCCGCTCCCGGGGCTGTCAGCCCGCCTACTGGGTCGATGGCATCGAGGGCCGCGCCTTTGCCAGCAGCATGCCCATCCGGGATGTCTATGGAATTGAAGTCTACCGGGGCGCCGGCGAGACCCCTGGGGAATACGTTGGCACCGGAGGGTGCGGGGTGATTGTAATCTGGACCAAGAACAAGCCCTATCGATGAAGCTCTCCTGAACCTGTTCCGGCTGCTGGCCCCCGTCCTGTTCGGTTGGGCAGTTGGCTGTGCCCGGCCAGAGCCCGGCTCCACCCCCGGGTCGGCCGCCCCGGCGTGGCTGCTGGATCGCCAGCGGGCGGCCAGCTCGGCGGCGGCCGCCTCGGCGGCTTTCCATGACTTCAGTTTTGCCGATCGGGTGGCGGAGAGCGGCATCAGCTTCGAAACCCGCATCGTGGACGACGCCGGCAAGGCCTACAAGCACGTCCAATACGATCACGGAACCGGCCTCGCCGCCGCCGATGTGGATGGCGACGGCCTCGCTGACTTGTACTTCGTGACCCAGTTGGGCTCCAACGAGCTGTGGAAGAATCTTGGCGCCGGCCGCTTTGCAAACCTTACCGACTCGGCGGGACTCCGCCTCCCCGACGCCATCGCGGTCGCTGCATCTTTTGCCGATACCGACAACGATGGCGACCCCGACCTCTTCGTCACCACCGTCCGCCACGGCAATCGTTTCTTCGAAAACCTCGGCGCCGGGAAATTCCGCGACGCCACGGTGCCGGCCGGCCTCGGCTACGTGGGACACTCCTCCGGCGCCGTCTTCTTCGACTACGATGGCGACGGGCTCCTCGATCTATTCGTCACCAATGTCGGCGTCTATACCACCGACCAGATCGGACCGGGCGGCTACTACGTCGGGATGACCGATGCCTTTCACGGGCATACCCACCCCGAGCGGGCCGAGGCGAGCATCCTCTATCGCAACCTGGGGGGCAACCGGTTCAAGGATGTCAGCCGACAAACCGGCCTGGTGGACCGGAGCTGGAGCGGCGACGCCGGCATCCTCGACGCCAATGACGACGGCCGTCCCGACCTATATATCCTCAACATGCTGGGGGCCAATCACCTCTGGCTTAACGTCGGCGGGAAGCGGTTCATCGACGCGACGGCGCAGTACTTCCCCCGGACCCCATGGGGCGCCATGGGGCTGAAGGTGTTCGACGCAAATGGCGACGGGCGCCTCGACCTCCTGGTCACCGACATGCACTCCGACATGTGGGATAACATTCCCGGGGTCGATGGGGCGGCCGAGGGCAGGAAGTCGGATACCACCTCCGCCCAGATCACCCGGGCGGACTTCCCGGGCGGAATGCGCAGCTTTGTTTTCGGGAACGCCCTCTTTGCCAACCGGGAGAGCGGCTTCGTGGAAGTGTCTGACTCGCTGGGAGCGGAGACCTACTGGCCCTGGGGTCCCAGCGTGGACGATCTCAACGCCGATGGCTGGGATGACGTGCTGATCACCTCCAGCATGAACTTCCCCTTCCGGTACCAACCCAATGCCCTGCTGCTCAACCAACAGGGGAAGCGCTTCCGGAGCAGCGAGTTTCTGGTGGGTATTGAACCTCGCGCGGGGGGGGTCACCGAGAAAGTCTGGTTCGAGCTCGAGTGCGCCGGCGCCGATCGTGGAAATCCGGTCTGCCGTGCCTGCTTCCGCCCCGGCGCAACCGATCCGGAGTGCCAGCGATGATTGCCGGCAAACGCATTGCACCCGGACTTGTTGAATTATTGGTCAATGAAATTGAAGAAAGCAAGGCTAAAAAAACCCTGGATCAGCTACCCATTCTCCAGCATGCCCTCATGCGGACGTATCAGGAGGCATTAAAGACCAATGCTGCGGAGATTACCTATGAACATTACATAGCAACCGGTGG
>JANNSC010000227.1:0-1939 GCA_031402135.1 Gemmatimonadales bacterium
CCCCATCCCGGGAAAACACCTCCACCCGCGCCAGCGCCCGGATCGCCTCCGGTTCCCTCCAACGGGGAAATTCCGCCGCCGCATCCGCCCCGAGCAGCAAAACCAGTTCTGCCTCCGGCGCGCCGTCGCGAAGCGCCTGCAGCGTCTCGATCATGTAGGATGGCCCCTCCCGCCCCAGCTCGGAGCGATCAGCCACCAGCACCGGATGTCCCGCCACCGCCAGCTCCGCCATTGCCCCCCGCTGCTCCGGCGAGGCGCCGTGACCGTCGCCCTTCCGCGGTTGCTGCCGCGCCACCACCATTCGGACGACGTCGAGGGCCAGCGCCTCCGCCAGCGCCGCCGCCGCCAGCAGGTGGCCGTGATGAATGGGATCGAACGAACCGCCGAACACTCCGACCCGCACCTCAGGGCGGTCCCCCGGAACCCGGAGTGGCCGCTGCAACCGGGCAGAAACGCCGCGGTCCGGTGAGATCAGCGTGGTATTGAAGGATGTAGGCGCAGGTTTCCTTGATGTCCTCCACGTACCCCAGAGCCTGGTACGATCGGACCAGCCGCTCCAGCGCGTCGGGAACCACCGTGGCCCGCGGATAGTTGGCGATCACCGATCGAAACAGCAGGATGGCCGACTCATACGCTTTGTATTTGAAATAGAACAACGCACTCTTGTATTCCTTGTCCGCAAATTTCTCTGCCAGTCCCGCCAGCTGGACCGCCGCGCGGGCCGCCGCGCGGGTACCATCGTACCGGCTGGTCACTTCCTGATAGACTCCCCGCGCCGTTTCACCGTAGGTCGGATCCAGTTCTGCCCGGCGCCAGAGATCGGCATAGGCGTCTGCCGCCCGGAGCAGCGCATCGGGTGCCAGGGGTCCGTCCGGCCGTTCGTCCGCCACTCGACGAAACTCCCGGACCGCCTGCAGCTGGTTTCCCTGGTCGAGGAGGATCTCCCCCTGGAAAAAATGCAGCTGGAGGTACCGGGGGTCCGCGTTGGCAATCAGCGGAGACGCTTGCTCGAACAGCCGCTGGGCCTGGCCATACCGCCCTCCGTTGAATGCCCCTTCGGCGAGGGCCCAGAGCGAGTCCACCCCCGGACCCCGAACCTGTGGGGCGGGAGTGCCCTCGGGTGCCTTGTGGCCGCACCCGGCGGTCAACAGAACCAGCCCGGCAACGATGACACTGTGGTGGGTCATTCCCGCATTCCTTCCGGCTGGGGAGGTGATGCCCCCCCCAGTGCATTGAGCTTGTCGGTTGCCATCCGCAGGAGAGAATCCGGGACCTTGACCGCCGAAATCACCCCCTGAAAGGCGAGGGCAGCTCCCAGGATATCTCCCTGGCGGATTCGGGCATCTCCCAGACCAATTGCCGCCCGCCATCCCGAGGCAGTGGCGGCCCCTGCCGCCATGGCGGCTTCAAACCAGCGCTCGGCGACCTCGGCTTGTTCGCCGTCCAGGGCATCGAGCCCCAGCCGCAGGGCGCAGTGGCTCATCCCATCGGCCGCTCGGGACCGCAGGCCGCCATCCCGGCTCCGCCGCAACACCGTCTTGAACGTCTCGGTGGCGGATTCGCAGGCAGTCGTAACCCGCTGCGCGGTGCCGTACGCCACCAGCAGCGAATCCACCGTGCGGCCGTCCGGGGCCGAGGCCAGCGCCGGTGGCAGCGCCCCGATTGCTTCCGACGCCGACAGCCCGGTCATTGGGGCCAGGGCGAACCGGCCCAGCGGCCGTCCCGGAGCCACCGTCCGGAGCGCCCGGACCGCCGCAGCGAGGTAACTCACCTCAGCGCGACCGCCCCGAACCGCCAGCTGGGCAACCCGCTCCAGTCCCACCGCCGCCTCGGTGCCCCGCGATGGGTCGGCAGTGGCCAAGGCAGCGTACGCTTCCACCGCATCCCCGAAATTCCGGTTGTGGAGGGTGGCGGCGCCCAGCTTGGCCCAGAGCCGGGG
>JANNSC010000228.1:0-1670 GCA_031402135.1 Gemmatimonadales bacterium
ACCGAGGCGGGTGATTTCCGCCAGTCCCCGGGTTATGAGGGCCGCCCGCGGGTTGTTGCCCAGCCCCAGCCCCTCGCACATTCCGGCGGCAATGGCAATCACGTTCTTGAATGAGCCGGCCAGTTCGGTGCCGATGACGTCGCCACTGGTATAGACCCGAAACGTCAGAGTCGAGAACAGCTGCTGGGCCATCGCCGCAGCGGCAGTATTCCGCGATGCCGCGACCACCGCAGTCGGCTGGCCCTGGAACACCTCCTCCGCGAAGCTGGGGCCGGACAGAATCACGTATGGCCGAGCCGGCAGCGCCTCGCTGCACACCGCGGACATGCTGGCAAGCGTTCCCACCTCGATTCCCTTGCTGGCGCCGATCACCACAGCGCCCGGCTCGATCACCTCCGCGAGCGGCGTGAGCACCGAGCGTACCATCTGGCTCGGGCTGGCCGAAACCACCACCGGACGTCCCCGGACTGCCGCCGCAGCATCGGTCGTCGCCTTGAGCGACCGGTCCAGCTCCGCCCCCGGCAGGTACACCGGATTCCGGTGCAGCTCATTGATAGCGCGCGCTACGTCTGCGTCGTAACTCCAGAGCATCACATCGGCGCCCTTCCGGGCCAGGTGGTGGGCCAGGACGGTGCCCCAGCTTCCCGCGCCCAAAACGGCCACACTGTTCAAGCGGGGCGGCTCCCGAAGCGATTCTCCGTCCCGGCAAGCAGCCGCCCGATGTTGGCCCGGTGCAGCACGATGATCAGCCCCGAGAGCAACCCGAAGATCCACAGCAACGATCGGCGCTCCGGATGCAGCAGATATGCCGCCGGAACCAGAACCAGCGCCGCCAGCATGCTTCCCAGCGAGACATAGCCGGAGAGTTTGGTGACAATCGCCCAGGTGATCAGCGCCGTCAGGAACGCCCACGGCGCCAGGCCGAGCACCACGCCGGCTCCGGTGGCGACTCCCTTTCCGCCCTTGAACTTCACGAACACCGAAAAGATGTGCCCCACCACGGCCGCAACGCCCAGCAACACCGCCTCCAGCGGAGCGGCTCCCGCCGCCGGACCCAACACCAGCACCGGAATGGCGCCTTTCAGGACATCGAAGACACCTACCGGAACGGCATACTTCCAGCCCAGCACCCGAAAAAGATTGGTGGCACCCAGATTCCCACTGCCGAATTGTCGGAGATCCTCACCCCGCACCAGACGCACCACCCAGTAGCTGGTGGGAATAGCTCCAATAAGATAGGAGGCGAGGAACCATGGCCAGTGCCCGGTCACCGACGGCCACTCTTCCGGGAAAATTTCAGGTGAATCGGCGCGCCGGTAAATCCCCATGCGCTCCGAAAGCCGTGCATCAAATAGCGCTGGTACGACTCGGGAATGTCGTCGGGCCGGTTCGACACGATGGCAAAAGCCGGCGGCGACGTACCGATCTGTGAGGCGTAATTGAGCTTCACCTCTTCCCCCGCCTGCTGGGGCGGCTGTTGCCGCTGCAACAGCGCCTCGAGGACCTTGTTCACTTCCGCGGTGTTGATCCTTCGCTCCCGCGCCTCGGCCACTTCCAGCGCCACGTCGAGCACCTTCTTGGCCCGCTGTCCGGTGAGGGCCGACATATAGACAAACGGCACATATTGCAGGAATGGCGCCTTGGCCACCAGCGTTTCCTCGCCGCGCTTG
>JANNSC010000229.1:0-9904 GCA_031402135.1 Gemmatimonadales bacterium
CCCGGTTCCCGCCGGCCGCCACCATCGAGTCTACCGCTCTGTCGACCCGGGCAATCAACGCGGCACTGTCACGCTTCTGCGATGGAGAGAGGGCCGGGCGCGGCGGTGCCTTGCCTTGGAAGGGCCAGTAGACCCTCTGGAGTCCGGAGCCAGAGGGCCCGGAAATGCTGCGAAGGGTATCGCCGCCCGCGTCGAGAATCGAAATGCGGGCTGGACGGCCCCCCGGCGTGCCGGGGGCGATTCGGTAAACGAGTTCCGCGCCGTAGGGCACCGGGTTTGAGGTGAACCGATTGTGCCCGCCGCCGCCCCCGCCGCCGATCATTGCATCATCCGGTGAGGAGGCGTACTGCCACGCCGTCTTGGGCTGGAAGAAGTGCACCGTCTGGGTCTGCTTTGCCTCATTGACCTGCTGAAGCGGGGCAATGTCCACCACCCAGATCGCCCGTCCGTGCGTCCCGGCAATCAACTCTCCGTCGCGGGGGTGGATCCGGAGGTCGTGCACTGGGACAGTCGGGAAACCGGCCATGAACTTGCGCCACGATCCCCCCCGATCGGTGGAGAAATACACCCCCACGTCGGTCCCGACGAAGAGCAGGCTGGAGTTGACCGGATCCTCCCGAATGACGTGCACGAAATCGGGCCCGCCGGTTGGGAGGTTCGCCGCAATCGAACGGAAGGTCTTCCCGTAATCGTTGCTGGCGTAGACATACGGGGTGAAATCACCGGTCCGGTGATTGTCAAAGGTGACGTAAAATGTGGCCGAGTCGGCGTAGGAGGGCTCGATCCGGCTCACGTAGCTGTTCTTCGGCACGCCGGGAAACCGCCCGGTCAGATTGTCCCAGTTGCCGCCGTCGTTGCGGCTGATCCAGACATTGCCGTCATCGGTACCGGCAAAGAGAAACCCCGGCCGGATCGGCGATTCGTTCAAGGAAACAATCGTGCTGTGGGTTTCCGCCCCGGTGTTGTCCGGGGTGATGCCGCCGGTAGCCCGGGTGCTCACCCGGATCTTCATGCTGTCGTTGGTGGTCAAGTCGGGCGAAATCGGATACATCTCGTCCCCCCGTTTCACCGACTTCATCACCCGGCTGGCGCCGGCATAGAACACCGCCGGGTTATGGATGGAGATGAAGAACGGGGTGTTCCAGTTCCACCGGAGCTGCAGGTCGAGGGAGTCCTTGGTGGCCCGGGCGCGGAGTTCGCCGAGTCTCGCCTTCATTTCCCGGGTTTCGGGCTTGGCGGTGTCTCCCCGCGCCACCAGGATCGAATCCTGCCATTTCAAGTACTGCGGTCGCCACTGCGGCTTGGCCAGGCCACCCTGCTCGCCGGTGGCGAGGTTGCGGCGCTGGATGTTGCCGCCCTGCGAGGTGCTGTAGACGATATTCGGGTTGCTCCAATCCTGCGCCGTTCCGAACCCGTCGCCGCCGCTGATGAACAGCCACTGTGAATTTGTGATTGTGGTGCGCCGCCGGCTCGGCCCGCACCAGCTGCCGTTGTCCTGCAGGCCCCCGCAGATCCGGTACGGCACCCCGAAGTCATAGCTGATATTGTAGAACTGCCCGATGGGGAGGAGGCTGGGGTACATCCAGTTGCCGCCCCGGTCGAAGGTCACCCCGATGCCGCCGTCATTGCCCACCACCTGGTAGTTCGGGTCGTTCGGATCAATCCATAGCGCGTGGGTGTCTACATGGAGGCCCTGAGCGTACGATCGCACCGTCTTGCCGCCATCGGTGGAAAAGAGCTGCGGGGTCGAGCTGAAGTACACCCGCTCCGCGTCCTTGGGGTCCACCCGAACCTGGGAGTAGTAGAACGGCCGAACGTTTTGGGGAGCGACCCGGGCCCAGTTCGCGCCGGCGTCGTTGGAGCGATAGAGGCCGCTGGGCCGGACCTGCTGGCGAACGCCCGCTGTCGGTTTTGGATTCGCGGTGGTGTCCGCCTCGACCATGGCGTACACGATCTGAGGATTGCTTCGGGCCACCGTCGGCGTGATGCGTCCCTTCATCGTTTCCGGGAAGCCGTTTCCCTTGATCTCACTCCAGGTGGTCCCCGCGTCGGTGCTCTTCCACAAGGCGCTCCCCGGGCCGCCGCTCTGCAGGAAGTACGGCCCGCGGATCCGCTCCCAGCTCGCGGCATACAGGACGTCGGGATTGCCCGGATCCATCGTCACATCCACCACACCGGCGCGATCGCTCACGAACTTGATGAGCTGCCACGTCTGCCCGCCGTCGGCGGTCTTGTAGAGCCCCCGCTCCGGATTGGTGTTCCAGATGGCACCGAGGGCAGCCACGTACACCACGTTTGGATTGGTTGGGTGCACCACGATCCGACCGATGGTCTGGGTTTTTTCCAGGCCCATCGGCTTCCAGCTGTTGCCGCCATCGGTCGACTTGAAGATGCCCTTGCCGGGAGAGATCGAGTTTCGGGAATTGACCTCGCCGGTACCGATCCAGACCTGATTGCTGTCGGAGGGTGCGATGGCGACTGCCCCCATCGAGATCACGCCTTCATTGCCGTCTCCGCCGAATACCAGCCGAAACGTCGTGCCGGCGTTGGTGGTTTTCCACACCCCACCGGCCGAGCTGGCGACATAAAAGGTGCGCGACGGGCTGGGGATCCCCGCGATGTCCGCCACCCGGCCGCTCATGTTGGCCGGCCCGATGTTCCGCCAGCGCATTCCGGCAATGAGGGCGGAGTCCACCTTGGCGGTGGGCATCTGGGCGGACAATAATCCGGGTGCCGTTGCGAGTGTGAGGAGGCTCCAACCGAGGCGAGGGAGTCGTTTCATGGATGGCTCTGCGGTACGAGGTGAGCTGACAGTGAGTTGAGACGACGCCTATTGTACCCCGGAGCCCCGCGTTTCGTTGAATACCGGGCCAGCAGGCCGCCGACTGCGGGGTCAGAAGAGCCGGAGCTGAATCCTCGCCAGGCGTCCGGGCCCTGGAAGCCGGCATTGGTCGTAGGCTGCGGTGTTGCCAACGTTTTCAACCATCACGCTCGCTTCGAGGCGGGAAAGCCACCCCCCTCTGGATCGAGAGAGGGACCACTCACGGGAAAGGTCCCCACCCAGGATGGTGCTGGCCGACAGCTCGGCATCTTGGCCAGTGACCGGATCGATGCAAAATTGCCCCCCCGTCAGGCGGAGCTCGGTCCCGGCCCGAAGTCCGAGGGGCAGGGCCATGCGGGCCGTGATCCCGCCGGCGGTTTCGGGGAGGTTCTCTGGACGGCTGATCCCCCCCGACGCCGTGTTGGTGAGCTTCACCGATTGCACGGTGAGATCGCCCTGGAGGGCAACCCCGCCGATCACCGTCGAAGCCAGCAGCTCAACACCGAAGCTGGTGAGTCGGTTCCGGTTTACCCGCATGAACCGCCGGTCCGGAAGAATTATTCGCACCACCGCATCCCGCATCTGGTGGCGGAAACCGACCGCCTGGACCTCGGCGTTATTCCCCACTCGCAGGGTGAGCCCTCCCTCGATCGCCACGAGCTTTTCCGGCTTGAGTTCCGGGTTGGGCGTGAACTGGTTCAACGCCCCGGAGTAGAGCTCCCGGAGCGAGGGGAAGCGGCCCCGGCGGCTCACCCCTCCGTGCAGGAGGAGCCGGCCATCGGCAACCACCATGGTGGCGCCAACCCGCGCCCCCCACTCCGAAAGGGTGGGTTGCCTGGGAGACCTCCCCCCGGTTTCCGGCGTCTGTCCTACATCGTAGGCTCCGCCGACGCTTAAGCGGAGCGAGTTGATCCGACCGCTGTTCTCAACCAGCCGCCAGACCGATTCCCCCCCCACGCTGAGGAGTCGCTGCCGGTACCGGGCCTCAGCAGCGGGCAAGAATTCATCGTGACGGATGTCGGCGGCGGTAAATGCCGCCCGGAAATCACCCCGGGAGCCGATGGTGTGGTCTCCCAGCGCGCGAAATGTGACGGTGCGGTCTTTCCCGTTCTCGAACCCATTGACGTCAGTGTAGGTGCGCGACGTGTAGGCGTCGATGTCGGTGCGTCCCAGATCCAGTCCCAGGCTCGCCTCCACATCCCCGCGGCCCCCGAGCGGGGTGGGATGATCGCCGGTTCCGGCGGAGAGCACCGCGACGCTTCGAGAAATGTGGGGGTACCTCCAGAACCTCGCCTCGTCGTAGCCGAGTTCCGCAGCAATACCCCGCGACGCCTTGAATGTCGAACCGGAGAACGCGAGCCAACCGCCACCATCGCCCTGGTACCGCACCGCGGCGAACCCATCGGTGTTCCGGGTGTCGGTGTTGATGCGGAGACCGTCCGGAGCAGGTACCGCCTCGCTGATCGTGCGAGCCAAGGGCACCCCGGGCGAGTCGCGGTGGCTTGCCCCGGCACGGAGCAGCCACTTGCCGGTTGGCAACGACACTCTGGCCTTGCTGCCGAACCCACTGACTTGATCCACTCCGGTGGCAATTTCTGCGGAGCGAGTGGACGGATGCGACGACGTCTGCCCGATGCCCAATTCCACGATGCCGCCGAGCACATTGGGGCCGTAGAGCATCGAGGACAGCCCGCGGATGAATCTCACTTCCTGGATGCCGGTGGCGGGGATGCTGGAAATATCAGCGCGCGCATCCCACGCCAGGGTGATCGGGATGCCGTCCACCAAGACCGCCACCTGGCGCGACTCCGAACCCCGGACCGAGATCTCCGCCTCACCCCGGGAGTTCCGGCGAAGGTGGAGGAGAGGGAGCTTGCGGAGGGTCTGTTCCAGCGTCGCTGCAGCAGGGAGCGGCAACGAATCGGGATAAAGCCGGAGTCCGCTGGCGCCGCCGACGGTCAGCAATGGCTTGACGGCGCGGACCTCGATTTCGGGGAGCATCTTGGTGGTGTCTTGTCGGGCTGGCCCGGTGGCCTGGGCCGACGCGCTGGTTGCCAGCACGGCTCGGAGTAGTCCCAAACCGAACCATTGAATCATCGAGCCGGTCTTGCCATACATGGTGCCACTCCTCACCGGGAAGCCGATCGGACCATTCGATTCTGTCACCCTGCAGGCAGCGGCGCAAGGCCGGCAGCGTTGACCGGTAACCCCTTCCCCGCTATTCTGTTGCACGCGCCCTGGTGGTGAAACTGGTAGACACGCTATCTTGAGGGGGTAGTGCCGTAAGGCGTCGCGGTTCGAATCCGCGCCAGGGCATCGACGCACCGACAACGCCACTGTAGCTCAGGGGTAGAGCTCTCGATTCGTAATCGAGCGGTCGTCGGTTCAAATCCGACCAGTGGCTCTGGCCCCCGGTGGCCGGCCCAACCAGAATCCCGGAGCCGCTCACGCAGCCCCGGGATCCTTTTTGTTCCACTCCCCGCTTACTGCTTGTCATAGACCTGCTTGGTCGTCATCTCGCCATTCGGGGTGGTCCGGGTGGTTGTCACGGTCATCAGCTTTCCATCGGCGCTGAGGCTCCGGACCGACTTCGCCGTCGTCGTCATGGCCCCGTTCGGGCCGTTGAAGCTGCTCTCGGTGCTGATCACCAGATTCGCCCCATCCCACATTGCGGTGCTCTTCGACTCACCCCGCTGGGTGGTGTTGACGCTCTGGGTGCCGTCGAGATTGTAGTTGGACACCCGCGGGGGCTGATCGCCGACCTTGGTTTCGATGGTGAGCTTGGCCGCCGTCTGAGTAATGGTGGTGATGGCACTGCCCATCATCCCACCACCGCCAGCTCCGCCGCCACCACCCATGCCACCCATCGGATCGCTCTTCTCGACGTTCACCTTCCAGCTGCCACTGAAATCGGATTGGCCCTGCGCGGCGGCCTGGCCGAGCCCAAGGCTCATCAGCAAGGCGGCGACGGTCACGATGCGAGCGGTCATACGGACTCCTCGTTGTGCGGTGGAGGCGGCAACTGGAGGGAGGCTCCCTCCGTCGGCTTCTGGAATAGTACGTTTCAGCCGTATGATTGTTGGGACCGGTGCTGCACCAACGGTGTGACCAGCTGGGACCCGCCCTGGATCCGACTCCCTTCCGGACTAGTAGAGCTTCCGGTATCGTGAGACCTGAAGGGCGCCAGGAACCGGGGCGTCGGTTCGGGCATTGCACCGAGAATCCAGGAGCCGACATGAGCACCACCGAATTGCCGCCCCCAAACGCGCCTCTCCGAAGCCCCGGGACCTCGGTCCGGAGCTTCCCCACCGGGGCGGTACAGCGCATCGTGGACCGGTTCGTTCCCGGTGCGGCAGAGATGATTTCGGGGGAGCGCCTGGCCCTGCTCGGCGCCGCCAAGGGGCTTCAAGACCCGGTACCCAGCGCTTCCTTCGCCTGGAACATCAGCCTCTCGATGGGGCTTTCGATGGTCGGGGCCTTCCTCCTGATGTTGCCGACGTCGTGGGTCTACATGGCCACCCGCCAGCGCTAGGGCTTCGATCAGCTAGTGGTTCAGACCTTCATCGTGCTGGCGGTGGCAGTGGCCGGGGTGATCATCATCGCCCGCAACAGCGTGGCGCTGGCGTTCAGCCTGGCGGGGGTCGTTGGCGCCGTGAGATTCCGAAACACTCTACCCGAAACCCGCGACAGTCTCTACCTTTTTCTCGCGATCGGGGTCGGACTGGTCGCCGGAGTGGACGCCCTGACCGCTGCCGCCGTGCTCTCGATGGTACTTAATTTCATCGTACTGCTCATGGATCGTGGAAACTACAGCAGTATGCCTTGGGCACCGATCCCCGGCGCCTGCTGGTCGGTGCCGCAGCCGCGATTCCCGAAAAAAAGGCCAAGGATTTCACCTCGGTGCTGGTGGTCCGGGTGGCGGACGCCGATTCGGCCCGCCCCGAGGTCGAGGCAATCCTCGCGGAAGAGGTCAGCCGCTGGCGATTGGCCGAGGTTGAAACCACCCGAAAGGGGAAGGGTGTGCTGAAGTACCTCATCCGGCTGGGCAAGAAGGTCGAGGCAAGCCATCTCGAGGATGGGTTCATTGCGGCAGGCGGTCCAGCCGTTATAGGAGCAAGGATTCACTGATGCATCGCCCTCCGGCCTTTGTGCCATGTTCTGGTGCCGGCTTCCTTCTGGTGGCGGCGTTGGCCGCCGCCGGCTGCGCCCGTCACGTCATTCCGCCGCCGGTGGCTCCGGTCCCGGCCACCGACCTGGTGACGTCGATCTTTCTGCTCGGCGACGCCGGAACTGCGCACCACGAGCCGGATCCGAATCTGGTGGAG
Source organism: Gemmatimonadales bacterium (assembly GCA_031402135.1). Taxonomy (GTDB): domain Bacteria; phylum Gemmatimonadota; class Gemmatimonadetes; order Gemmatimonadales; family GWC2-71-9; genus JABFSM01. The sequence continues at coordinate 7,147 of JANNSC010000229.1, forward strand.
CTCACTCGCCAAGCCACCGGATCGCCCAGTGGGAGCGTGATCGTATTTCTGGGCGATAACGTCTACCCCCGGGGGTTGCCCCCCGAGGGAGATCCCGGGCGCGCCGAAGGGGTGCGGAGGCTCGAGGCCCAGCTCGAAGTCGCCCGGCAGAGTCGTCGGAAAACCATCTTCCTCGCCGGCAATCACGATTGGGAGCGGTGGGGGAAGGGAGGCGACGGGGCCATCGGCCGGGTCTCGGATTACCTTCGGGAGCGGGTCAAAGGCTTGAGCGTTCAACTCCCCGATTCGGCGTGCCCCGGTCCGGTCAGCCTCGATGTCGGCACCGCGGTCCGCCTCGTCTTTCTCGACACCCAGTGGTGGCTCCATAACCACGCCAAGCCCTACGGACCCACCTCGCGCTGCAGCGCCACGACCGAGGCGCAGGTGGTCGAAAGGCTGTCCGCGGTCCTGGCGAGCGCCGGAGGCCGCCATGTGATCGTCGCCGGGCATCACCCCCTCGCCTCCGGTGGCGAACACGGCGGCTACTACTCCATCGGCAAGCACCTCTTTCCGCTGCGCGCCCTGAAGCGGTGGCTCTGGATCCCCCTCCCGGTGCTGGGATCGATCTACCCAATCGCTCGCATGAATGGGATCACCAACCAGGACCTGAGCAACTCGAGAAATGAGTTCATGCGCGCGGAGCTTGCCAAGGCCTTCGCCAAGAACCCTCCGTTGCTTTACGCCGCGGGGCACGATCACAACTTGCAGGTGTTCAAAGGGCCCTCGGCCAGGTACACCATTGTGAGCGGCTCCGGCATCGTCGATCACCAGGAAGCGGTCCGCTATAAGAGCAACACGCTGTATGCCGCGAGGAAACCCGGTTTCATGCGGGTCGATGTGGACACGCGCGGCCGGGTGCGGCTGTCGGTGCACGTCATCAACAAGACCGGTCCAGAGGAGCAGTACGCAATCTGGCTCACCGAGCCGTGAGGGGGGAACGATGGACGTGCTGGCATTGAAGCCATCGCTGGTTCGATTCGGAGTCTGGTTCGCCCTGGGGGTCGCGACCCCTGCAGCGGCCCAGACGTTCGCGCCGGCCGAATCGGTGTCTGTCGTTCCCGGCCCGGACTACAAGAAAGGCGGACTCTACCGCACCTTCTTCGGCACCCGCTACCGTTCGCTGTGGACGACCCCTATCCGGGTTCCAGTACTCCGCCTCTCCCAGTTCGGGGGTGGCCTCACGCCATCCCAGCGGGGCGGGGGCCAGCAGACCAAATCGCTCCGATTCGAGGGCGGCGACGGCCGGGAATATCAGTTCCGCTCGGTGGACAAGGACCCGAGCGTCATCCTGCCCGAGGAGCTCCGGGGCACCGTCGCCGACGACATCGTGCAGGACCAGATCAGCGCCGGCCACCCCGCCGGTGCGCTGATCGTGTCACCAATCCTCGTCGCCGCCGGGGTACTTCACACCCGTGCCATTTTGGTGCAGATGGCAGACGACCCCGCGCTGGGGGAACACCGCACCGCCTTTGCCGGGGTGCTGGGCACCATCGAGGAACGGCCCCGCAGTCTACCCTCCGGCCCGACGACCTTCGCGGGCGCCTCCGCCATCGAGAGTACCGATGACCTGCAGAAACGCCTCGATGAAAACCCTCTGGCACCGGTCGATGCCCGCGCCTTCCTGACCGCGCGGCTCACCGATGTCTTCATGGGAGACTGGGACCGCCACCGCGATCAGTGGCGCTGGGCCAGGGTCACGGCCAATGGACAGGAACGGTGGCTGCCGATTCCCCGCGATCGGGACCAGGTCTTCGCGCGCTACGACGGATTCCTCCTGGGGCAGGCCCGTAAGGCAGCCCCGCAGCTGCTCAATTTTCAATCCAGGTATCCCGGCATGACCGGCCCCACCTGGAATGGGCGCGACCTGGACCGCCGGTTCCTCACCGGGCTCGAACGCCCGGTGTGGGACTCAGTCGCCGCAACGCTTCAGCGCCACATCACCGATCCGGTCATCGCCTCGGCGGTGGCCCAGCTCCCGGACGAGTTCAAGGCGCTGGATGCTGCGCGCCTGGAGCGAACCCTGCGCGAGCGACGCGACCGGATCCCCGCGATGGCCGGCAAGTACTACGACCACCTGGTCGGCCAGGTGGACGTGCATGCCAGCGACCGGGACGATGAGGCGATTGTAGCCCGGGAGCCGGACGGCCGGACCACCGTCACCCTGGCTTCCAAAGGCACCGAATACTTCCGCCGCAGATTCGATCCTGCCACCCACGAGATCCGGCTGTTTCTCCACGGGGGAAATGACCGCCTGGTGGCTCACGGTGCGGGCGGTTCTCCCCTGGTGCGGGTCATTGGCGGCGGCGACGATGATCACTACCGTGTCACCACCTCCGGTGTGCACCTCTATGACGAGAAGGGCCAGAACCGCGCCGAGGGCGGGAGCATCAACACCAAGCCGTGGGATTGGAAGCCGGACAGCGCCGATGCTACCCAGCTCCCGCCCCGCGACTGGGGGAAGCGGACGTTTCTCGCGATGACCGGATATTTCGCCACCGACCTCGGCGCGGTGATCGACTACGGCGGCTTTACCGATCGGTATGGGTTCCGGAGCGTCCCCTACGCCTCGCGGCTCGACTATCGGCTCCAGTATGCCACCGGAAGAAAGTCCTTCCGTTTCACCGGCGCGCTGACCAATCAATTACCGCTTCCTGGTCAAGCCCAATGCCGGTTGGCCGGAACATGTCGGCGGGCGCATCATGTACTCGGCCACGCCCGA
>JANNSC010000230.1:0-1784 GCA_031402135.1 Gemmatimonadales bacterium
GGAATACGCTTTTGCAGCGCGAGATGACAGCGCCGCGAGCATCGAAATTCGCTGGCGGAACGGTAGTGTATCCAGCATTGCGGGGGCGCGCGCCGAACGGCTCTATCTGATCGACGAAGCAGGTGCCACAGCCCCAGGCGCCGTCGCCTCTGCACCGGCGCAGCCACCACTCTTCGAGGACGCCTCGGCCCGGCTGGGCGCCAGCCACGCCGAACGTCCATTCAATGACTACGCCCGGCAGCCGCTGCTCAGCGCGCAGTTGAGTCATCTCGGGCCTGGGGTGAGCTGGCTCGACCTCGACGGCGATGGCGACGACGATCTGGTGGTGCCGGACGGCGCTGGGGGCGAGCTGGCGTGGTACCGCAACGATGCTCACCGGTTCACCCGCGTCCCACTCGCCCTCTCCGCCGGCCGCCTCGATTTCACCATGGCGTTGGGGTTGCCGATGGGGGACAGGGTGAGCCTGCTGGCCGGTCGTTCGAGCTACCGTGCTCCGACTCTGGCCGAGGCGCTCACCATTGCGCCGGTGGATCGAGTTGATCTTTCTCCGGGGGGCCGGACGCTGCGCACGACTCCGGCGGTCGAGCCCGACACCGCCAGCGTCGGCGCGATGGCGCTGGCCGACGTGGACAGCGACGGCGATCTCGACCTCTTCGTGGCCGGACGGGTGACCGCTGGCGCCTACCCGGCACCACCGAGCTCCCATCTCTATCTCAATCAGGACGGTCGGTTGCTGCGCGATGCCGGGAACGATCCGGCCTTTCGCCTCGTGGGACTGGTATCCGCAGCGATTTTTTCGGATGTGGATGGAGACGGTGACCCCGACTTGGCGCTGGCGGTGGAGTGGGGCCCGGTGAAGCTGTTCATCAATGAGGGGGGTCGCTTCCGCGAGGCGACGATGGAGTGGGGGCTGGCGGCGTACCTCGGCGGATGGAAGGGGGTGGCGGCCGGCGACCTCGACGGGGACGGCCGGATGGATCTGATTGCGACCAACTGGGGAACCAACGTGACGGTGGCGGCCGATTCGACTAACCCGCTCTACCTCTACGTCGGCAACTTCGGTGATGCTCCCGCGGTGGACTTCCTGGCGGCCCGCTACGACGCGCGGATCAAGGCAATTGCCCCGGTGGCGACCCTGTCCCAGCTCACCGCAGCGATTCCCAGCGTCCGGCAGCGGACTCCCACCTTTGCGGACTACGCCGACGCCTCGATCGAGAAAGTGATCGGGCCGGCGTTCCTCCGCACCCTGCGACTGCAAATGACCACGATGGAGCACCTGGTCTTCCTCAACCGGGGGGGACGCTTCGAGGCTCGGCCCCTGCCAGTGGAGGCTCAGTGGGCGCCGGCGTTTGCCGCGGTGATCGGGGACTTCGATGGCGATGGCTGGGAAGACGTGTTTCTGGGCCAGAACTTCTCCCAGACCGAGATCGGCACGCCCCGGCTCGACGCGGGGCGCGGCCTGTTGCTGCTAGGGGATGGAGCCGGAGCGCTGCAGCCAATGCCGGGCCAGCGCTCCGGCATTGTGATCTACGGCGACCAGCGGGGAGCGGCAGCCTCCGACTATGACGGCGATGGGCGCACCGATCTGGCGGTTTCCCAAAATGCGGGACCGACCCGCCTGTTCCACAACCTCGGCGCCAAGCCGGGGCTCCGGGTGAAGCTCGAGGGAGGAACCGGCAACCCCTCCGGGGTCGGCGCTGTGATCAGAGTGCGGTACGCTGAAGGCGACGGCCCCGCTCGGGAAATTCACGCCGGTTCCGGGTATTGGTCCGAGGATGGGATGG
>JANNSC010000231.1:0-7788 GCA_031402135.1 Gemmatimonadales bacterium
AAATTTCATGAAGCCGAACGGCTTGGTCGCGGCGGCATCGATCACCTCCCAAACATCCACCCCCAGCTTGTCACAGACAATTGCCATCTCGTTGACCAGTCCGATATTCACGCTGCGAAAAGTGTTCTCCAGGAGTTTCACCAGCTCGGCAGCTTCGGTCGTCGACACCGGCACCAGGGTGTCGATGGCCGGCTGATACAGCGCGCAGACCACCCGGCGGCAGACCTCGGTGATTCCCCCCACCACCTTCGGAGTATTCTTGGTTTTGTAAATGTCGTTGCCTGGGTCCACCCGCTCCGGACTGAACGCCAGGAAAAAGTCCTGGCCCGCCTTGAGTCCGGTGGATTCAAGCGCCGGAAGCATGATCTCTCGGGTGGTGCCCGGATAGGTGGTGCTCTCCAGGATGATCGCCTGTCCCGGCCGCAGCACCTTCTTGACGGTTTCGGTGGCCGCCACGATGTAGCTGACGTCGGGATCCTTGAATTTCGACAGCGGAGTCGGCACGCAAATGGAAATCGCATCCGCCGCGCCCAGCCGGCCTCCGTCGGTCGTTGCGGTGAACCGTCCCGACCGGAGCATTCCGGCCAGCTGCGCCTCGGAAATATCCTTCACGTGCGAGCGCCCGGCGTTGAGTCCCTCGACCACCCGCTCGCTCACGTCAAAGCCGATGACCCGGAATCCGGCGCTCGCTAGTTCCACCGCCAACGGGAGCCCGACGTAGCCTAAACCGATGATCCCGAACAGCGCCTCGCGCGATTCGGCCTTCTTGATCAGATCCTCTGCCAGCGACATCCCGTGTTCTCCAGGCTACCCGCCGTAAAAATCGGTGACCGCCGAAACCACCGCATCCATCTGGGCCTCGGTCAGCTCCGGATATACCGGAAGCGAAACCACCTCGGTCATTGCCGCCTCCGAAACGGGAAGGCTCCCGCGCTGATAACCCAGGTGGGCAAAGCAGGGCTGCAGGTGCAGCGCAAGCGGGTAGTACACTGCACATCCAATGCCGCGAGCCTTGAGGTGCGTCAACAGCCCGTCCCGCCGCTCGGCCCGGATGGTGTACTGGTGAAAAATATGCCGGTTGGCCGGGTCAACCGCAGGAGGAACCACCGCTGGACAGCCAGCAAAACGGGCGCTGTACCGCTCGGCCTTTTCCAACCGGGCCGCGCTCCAACCGGCCAGATACGGTAGCTTGGCCAACAGCACCGCGGCCTGAAGCGTGTCGAGCCGGCTGTTGGTTCCGACAAAGTCGTGAAAATACTGCTTCGAGCCACCGTGCAGCCGCATTTTCTGCATCCGTTCCGCCAGCCCGGTATCCTGCGTCACGATCATGCCGGCATCGCCCCACCCGCCCAGATTCTTGCTGGGAAAGAACGACAGCGTGCCGGCCCAGCCGGTTTCGCCGGCACTCCGCCAGCGCCCATCCATTCGCCGCTCCGCCCCGATCGCCTGGGCCGCATCTTCAATGACCGGGATGCCGTGCCGAGCCGCGATCGCCAGAATGGCTTCCATCGCTGCCATCTGTCCGAACAGATGGACCACCACGATGGCCCGGGTGCGCGGGGTAACGGCGGCTTCAATGGCGGCAGGGGAGACATTGAACGTGGCCGGCTCGATGTCCACGAACACCGGCGTGCCCCCGGCGTTGTGAATCGTCCCTGCGGTGGCAAAGAAGGTGAAGGCCGGGGCGATGACTTCATCACCGGCCGCAAGGTTCAGCGCCTTGAGCGGCAGCAAAATGGCGTCGGTACCACTGGCGCAGCCAATGGCGTGGCGGGTGTTACAGAGCCGGGCCACCGCCTCCTCCAGCGCCCCCACCTCCGGTCCCATGATGAACTGCTGGCGCTCGATTACCGACTCCAGCGCCGCAAGCACCGCCTCCCTGATGGTGGCATGCTGAGCCTGCAGGTCGAGCAGTGGTACGTTCACTTCATTCCCCCGGTAATTGCAAACGCAAGTCAATACAGGATAGCAACTTAGCCTGATCTACCGGGGCCCGTCAACCGGAGCCAAACCCTCCCGACTCTCTCGGTAAATTGTGCCGCACGACTCGCAGGTGGCACTGCCACCCTGCACTGCCAGCCGCACCCCACAACGGCACATCCAGCCAACCCGACGGGCCGGAACCCCAAGCACCAGGGCATAGGGAACCACATCCCCCCGAACCACCGCCCCCGCACCGACGAAGGCGTACTCCCCGATGGTGCTCCCGCAGATGATGGTGGCGTTGGCACCGATCGATGCCCCCCGCTTTACCAGCGTGGGCAGATAGGCGTCCTTCCGGGAAACTGCACTCCGCGGGTTAACCACGTTGGTGAACACGCAGCTGGGCCCGCAGAAGACGTCGTCTTCCAGCACCACACCCTCATAGATGGACACGTTGTTCTGGATCTTGACGTTGTTCCCGATGCGGGTCCCTGGCATCACCACCACGTTCTGGCCGAGGCTGCAGCGCTCCCCGATGACCGCCCCGGGCATCACATGGCAGAAATGCCAGATTGTGGTGTCCCGGCCGATCACGGCGCCGGCATCGACGAAGCTGGATGGGTGCACGAAATAGTCAGACATGCAAAGACTCCCCCCGGAACCCGATGAGCTTCACTTCCGTTTCCAGCTCCACGCCGAATCGCTGTCGAACCGTCTCCCGTGCCGTGGTAATCAGCGCCCGGATATCCGCAGCCGTCGCCGTTCCGGTGTTCACAAAGTAGTTGCCGTGCAGCGGAGAAATCACCCCGCCGCCCACCCGCGCGCCTTTGAGGCCCGCCGCGTCCAGCACCCCGCCCGCCGTCCACGCCCCGCTCCACCCCGCCGGTGCCGGAGTCGAGGGGTTCTTGAACACGCTGCCACAACACGGCTGATTGAATGGCGTCCCCGCTTGTCGCCAGGCAAAGAGTCGCTCCACTTCAGCGTCCAGCTCGCCGATGTCGCCCGGCGCCAGCCGAACCTCCACCTCGAGGATGACCACATCGGTCAGCCCGCTCCGTCGGTACGAAAACGGAATATCGCTGGCCGGAATGACCCGCGAGTCTCCCGACCGATCAGCCACCGTAACCCGCGTGATGACGTCCGCCCATTGTCCACCGTGGCAGCCGGCGTTCATGAACACCCCGCCTCCCACGCTGCCGGGAACCCCCACCATCAGGTGCAGCCCGGCCCAGCCCTGCCCCGCTGTTTTCCGGGCCGCCAGCGGCGCCGGCAGCCCAGCGCCCAGCCACCAGCGGTCTTCCGCACTGCGCACCCCATCGAGCCCCTTCCCCAGGCGGATCACCAGCGCCTCCAGCCCCTCGTCGGGAAGCAGCACATTGGATCCCAGCCCCAGCGGAAAGACCGGAACGCCGGCCTGATGCGCGTGCCGCAACCCGGCCACCGCATCCTCGGGCGACTCGGGAAAAAACACCGTCGCCGGGCCGCCAATTCGATAGGTGGAGTAACGGCTCAGCAGCGCCTCGGCCCGAACTTCGCCCCGTACCGCGCCGGAGAGACTCTCAACAAACTGCCGGTCCCGTGCGGTCACGCCTTCGACTCGGCCACCATGCTGCGTGCCATGGCGTGCCACTCCTGCAGTGATTTCACCTCACCAACCCGGCTCTTCAGGGCAATGATGGCATCGCACGCCGCATTGGCGGCCGACATCGTCGTGGTGTAGGGAACCCGGTGCTGCAGCGCCGCCTGCCGCAGGACGTAATCGTCCTGCTGGGTCAGCTTGCCCAGCGGAGTGTTGATCAGCAGCTGCACCTTTCCCGAAACCAGGAGATCCACCGCGTTGGGACGCCCCTCGTACACCTTGAGCACCCGCTCGGCTGGAACGCCCCGTTGCCGGAGGTACCGGGCGGTGCCCTCGGTGGCCAGGATGGCAAAACCGAGTTCGTGGAATCGCCGGGCGATCGGCGTCACCGTCGCCTTGTCGTGGTTGTTGACGGTGATGAACACCCCGCCCGAAAGCGGCAGCGATCCGTCCGCACTCGCCTGTGCCTTGGCAAACGCCATCCCGAACGAATCGGCAATGCCCATCACTTCCCCGGTGGAACGCATTTCCGGCCCCAGGATCAGGTCCACACCCGGCAACTTGTTGAAGGGGAATACTGCCTCCTTGACCGCCACATATGGCTGCGCGGTGTCGTCGGAAACCCCCAGTTCATCGAGGGTCTTCCCGGTCATCACCGCGGCGGCCAGCGACGCCAACGACACCCCGGTGGTCTTGGACACGAAGGGGACGGTACGCGAGGCCCGCGGATTGACCTCCAGCACATACACCACCCCGTGCTTGATGGCGTATTGCACGTTGAGCAACCCCACCACCCCGATCCGCTTGGCAAAGGCCCGCGTGTATCGCCGCATCTCGTCGACCTGCGCCTCGGTGATCAGGTACGGCGGCAGTACGCACGCCGAGTCGCCCGAGTGAATGCCGGCGTCCTCGATGTGCTGCATGACACCGCCGATCACGCATCGGGTGCCGTCGGCAATCGCGTCGACGTCCGCCTCGAAGGCATCTTCCAGGAAGTGGTCGATCAGCACCGGGTGCCCCGGCGCCACCCGCTCCGCCTTGGCAAAAAACTCCCGCATCGTCTCCGAGTCGTAGACGATCTGCATCGCCCGGCCGCCCAGCACATAGGAGGGCCGGATCAGCACCGGGTACCCAATCTTCGCGGCCTCGCGCACCGCCTCTTCATACGTCGTGGCGGTGCCATTGGGCGGCTGCGCGATTCCCAGTTCCCGCACAATTGCCTCGAACCGGCCCCGGTCCTCGGCGGCGTCAATCGCTTCCGGAGGCGTCCCCAGAATCGGGACCCCCTCCGCCTCCAAGCCCCGTGCCAGCCGGAGCGGAGTCTGTCCGCCAAACTGGACCACCACGCCCAGCGGCTTTTCCAGCTGGACGATCTCCAGTACGTCCTCCAGCGTGAGGGGCTCAAAATACAGCGCGTCGCTGATATCGAAGTCGGTCGACACCGTTTCCGGATTCGAGTTGACCATGACGGTGCGGAACCCAAGTGCACGGAATGCCAGCGCCGCGCGCACGCAGCAGTAGTCGAACTCGACCCCTTGGCCGATCCGGTTGGGTCCGCTCCCCAGGATGATGATGGTCTTGTTTCCCTGCGGTCCAATTTCATTCTCGTCATCGTAGGACGAGTAGAGATAGGGTGTCGCCGACGGGAATTCCCCGGCGCAGCTGTCCACCATCTTGTACGCCGGACGGACCCCCAGCGCCTGCCGCCGGTCTCGGGCGGCTTTTTCCGAAACGCTGCTCAGGTCGGCCAACTGCTGGTCGGAGAATCCCATTCGCTTCATGCGGCGGATCTCACCCGCGGTCCAACTCTCCAATCCACCCGCCCGCCCACGCGTCCACGCCTGCTCCGCTTCCACCAGATCCCTCATCTGCGTCAAAAACCATGGATCGATTCTGCTGCACTCCGCAATCGCCTCGACCGACACCTCTGCCAGCAGTGCGCGCTTGATCTGAAACAACCGCTCCGGCGTCGGCGTGCGGATTGCCCCCAGCAACCCCTCCCGCGACGTGTCGGTCAGCCGGTCGTCGGAGGGAGTTTCTCCAATGGTCCACCCCGACCGGCCGATTTCCAGGCCCCGGAATCCCTTCTGCAACGCTTCCTTGAAGGTCCGCCCGATGGCCATCACCTCTCCCACCGACTTCATCTGGGTGGTGAGCCGCGGGTCAGCCGTTGGGAATTTTTCAAAGGCAAAGCGGGGAATCTTGACCACCACATAGTCGAGCACCGGCTCGAACGATGCCGGCGTCATCTTGGTGATGTCGTTGGGAAGCTCGTCCAGGTGGTACCCGACCGCGAGCTTGGCGCCGATCCGCGCAATCGGAAAGCCGGTCGCTTTCGACGCCAGCGCCGAGCTGCGGGACACCCGCGGATTCATTTCAATGACCAGCTGTTCGCCGGTTTCAGGATTCACGGCAAACTGTACGTTGCACCCGCCCGCCGCGACGCCGACCTCCCGGATAATCCGGCACGCCGAATCCCGCATCACCTGGTATTCCCGGTCGGATAGCGTCATGGCCGGCGCCACCGTGATCGAATCCCCGGTATGCACACCCATCGGGTCGATATTTTCGATCGAGCAGACGATGACCACGTTGTCTGCGCTGTCCCGCATCACCTCGAGTTCGTATTCCTTCCAGCCGATGATGCTTTGCTCGACCAGCACCGATCCGACCGGAGAGAGCTCCAGTCCCCGCCGGAGCATTGTTTCGAGCTCCGCGCGATTGTAGGCGATGCCACCACCGGTTCCTCCCAGTGTAAACGACGGTCGCAGAATCGCGGGATAGCCGGTGACCGCAACCGCCACGATGCCCTCGTCCACGCTGCGCACCGTCACTCCGGGCGGCGTGGCCAGTCCGATCCTCCGCATTGCCTGGGCAAATTCCTCCCGGTCTTCCGCAATGCGAATCGCCCGTTCGTTGGCTCCAATCAATTCGACGCCGTATTTCTCCAGGACCCCACTCTTGTGCAGCGCCATCGCCACATTGAGCGCCGTCTGACCTCCCATGGTGGGGAGCAGGGCGTCGGGCCGCTCCCGCGCGATGATCTTCTCAACCCACTCCGGCGTAATGGGCTCGATATAGGTCCGGTCGGCGACCTCCGGGTCGGTCATGATGGTGGCCGGATTCGAATTGACCAGAATGACCCGGTAGCCCTCCTCCTTGAGCGCCCGGGCCGCCTGGGTACCGGAGTAGTCGAATTCCGCCCCCTGCCCAATGACGATCGGGCCGGATCCGATGAGGAGAATGGACGAGAGGTCAGTCCGCTTGGGCATCCAGAAGATCCTGAAGAGTCTGGTCCAGGGAAATCGTGGGCCGCCATCCCGTGCTGGCCCGGAGCTTTCCCGAATCGCCCACCAGGTGGGCAATGTCGCCGCGCCGTCCCAGCGTCGAATCGTACTCCGCAATAACCCGGTGCCCCGCCAGTCGCATCAGCCGGTCGAGAATGTCGGAAAGCGGCTGACCGGAGCCCGAGGAAATGTTGTACACCTGCCCGGGTACTCCCCCGGTCAGGAGCGCCAGGTACGCCGCCGCCACATCGCGCACGTCCAGAATATCGCGCACCGGCTCCAGACTCCCGGTGCGAATCGCCGGCGCGCCGACCCGCTTGGCAATCCGCACCCGCTCCGCCAGCGCCGGCACCACGAATCGGGTGTCCTGATGCGGGCCGGTGTGCGGAAACGGCCGCGCCGTCACCACCCGGAGTCCGGTCCGCCCCGCCACCTCCGTCGCCGCCACCTCGCCGGCAACCTTGCTCGCGGCGTACGGCGAACACGGCTCCACGGCATCACTCTCCCGCCGCGCCGTACCACTGCCCTGCCCGTAAACCTCCGCCGTCGAAACCAGCAGGAAGAGTGGGTCGGCCTCCCCCCGCTCCACCCGCCCGCCCAGCCAACCGGCCAGCCGGGCGGTTCCCGCCCCATTCACCTCGAAGGCGCGCCCCGGATCACTGCGCGCCTCGCTACCCGAGGACACCGCCGCCAGGTGAGCCACCGCATCCCAGCGCTGATCCGGCAACCCCAGTACCGAGTGGCCCACCGCCACGTCGAGTTCAATCCACCCGGCCGCCCTTCGTTCTTCCCCGGTCAGTACCGGCGACGGCGGCAGCCCCGGCCGGCACGTCCCGGTCACCGTGTGACCAGACTGAAGCAGTGCCCGCACCAGCCAGCCGCCCACGAAGCCATCGGCACCGGTTACCAGAATGTTCATCCCCGCGGCCGAGGTCGTTCGAGGTCGGCATCCACCATCATCCGCACCAGCCCCTCAAAATCCACGCTCGGCTCCCAGCC
>JANNSC010000232.1:0-2525 GCA_031402135.1 Gemmatimonadales bacterium
TAGGGGATCTGCATGGCATCGAAGGCCTGACGCCACCAGCCCTCGGTCTGGGTACTGATCCAGGTGTGCATCATGGCAATGCGAGAGGCACGCACCGGGTGGGTCGGTACCGCGGGGGCTGCGGCGAGGCCCCATGCCCGAAGGCCGAGCTCCCTGGTGGCAGCGTCGAGCTCGGCGGCCGGAACGTTTCGGATCAGGAAGCTGCCCCGATTGAATTTCCTTCCCGCCGCCTCGAACGGTTCCTCCGCCGCCTGGATGTCGGCGCCTTTGAGCTTGTAGCGGAGGGTGGCGAGGGCATTGTCTCCGTTGGCGTTGATGGCCACGACCGATCCGGCACCTGACACGCCACCGGCGGAGCGGACCCCTCCGGTCACACGCTCCATCGCCACCGCCAGCACCGCCTGGTCCACCACCCGGACCGCTTCGACTCCATAGCCTTCGGGAAAGGTCCAGCCGGTATCGTCATAGGGGGTTTTTTGATCGTCGTCGGGGGCCCAGTACTGATAGTCCAGGAGGGCGTCGGCGATCCGCGAGTAGGGCTGGTCCATCCGCACGATGTAGCTGCCGGCTGGGAACGACCGGGTCTCGGCTTTTTTCGCGGTGTCCTCACCGGCTGCAGCGCGACCGGCGGCCCCAGACCCGGCTGTGCCGGCTCCGGCCCCCCCAGGTGCCCGCCCCGGCTTGGCTGGCAGCGTCACCGTAAACGACGCGGTCGCCCGGGAAATTTCTACGTGCTGCTTCTGGAGCACCTGCAGCAACTCCGCCTGGGCCCCCGGGCGCCGAGTGTCGGCGGTCAGCACATAGGCAGCAGGGCCCTCGGTTTTGGCCTTCTCGATCGAGCGCTTGCTCTTCTCATAGAAATTCTGGAGGAACAGCTTCTTGTTGCTGGCAAAGTAGCTGAGCGACACCAGCAGTCCGGTCTGCTGATAGTTGTTGTTGTTGCGGAGCGACCACTTGACCCGGGGCAGCGGCGGATTCTGCCGGTACCACGTTCTCGAGGTTTCCTCGGGGCTCAGGGTGCGTTCCATGGTTTCGGCGCTGCCGCCGTTGCCGAACGTTTCGTAGAGACGGCTGATGCCGTTGTGGGTGGCGGCCATGAACATCAGGTAGCCGGGGCTCCAGGTGTCGAACCGCCCGAAGGCAAAGACACCCGGCATCCCCATCCGGGTCATTTCCTGGACGTTATTCCAGCCGATCATCTGCCATTCGTTGGTCACCAGTGGATCGAGCCAGGCGTTGTAGGGCCCGTCGCCGATGGTGTTGTCGTAGAGGTAGGGCACCGATTCGTGCAGGTCGTGAATGACTTGCGCTTTCCAGTCGAGAAAGGTGTTGAGCACGTTCTGGGTGAGCTTGAGCGTCATGCCCATCGCGTCGCGGTTATTGTCGTGCGCCACGTAGTGCCCCCAGTAGAGCAAGTTGGGCCACGTCTCATTGGGGCGCGCCATGTGCCACTTGAACAGATCCACCATCCGGTCTCGACCGTCCACCTCGACGACCGGGGTGATCAGGGTGATGAGATTGTCCCGGATGTGCTTGATGTAGGGGCTCTCGTCCACCGCCAGCCGATAGGCCAGCTCCATGAGCGCCGTTGGTGATCCCGCTTCCGGGGAATGGATGGCGCCGGTGATGTAGTAGACTGGTGTTGCCGAGGCGGCAATCCGGGCGGCTTCGGCATCGTTCATCCCGATGCTGCGCGGGTCGGCCAGCTTGGCCAGGGCGGCCTTGTTTTGCTGCAGCCTTCCCAGCAGCGCTTCCGACGCCACCGCCACTGCAATCATCTCCCGGCCCTCCTCCGTCGTACCAATCGAAATGACCCGAACCCGCGGGCTCGACTTGGCCAGGAGGCGCATGTAGTCGTAGACCTCCGTGGAGTAGGGCAGCTTGCCGGGCGCGCCGGCGATGTCGCCCAGGGTGACCGTTGGCGTGGGGACGGTTCGGGAGGCCGGCAGGTAGTCCACCAAGGGGGAGAGAAAAAAGCTCTCGGTGGTGTATTCCCGGATCTTCCTGGTGTACGCCTCATCGATCGGCTGGTTCGGATTTCGGCCGGGCCGAACGGGATCGGGTGCCTGGGCAAGCGCCGGCAACGGCAGGGACAGGAGCAGCAACAGGGCGAGGCGGGAGCGGATCATGGCACACCTGGTTGGGGGGCGGAGGATCAGGCGCGAAAGGTACGGTGAAGGCTGTGACTCAGCCAGCGGCCCCGACCCGATTAGAATTCCGCGCGTCATGGCTACCCCGCCCACCTCCCCCACCCGGTTCGATCGCTCCATCGTCGAGGGCCCCATTGGCCGGGCGGTGTGGAAACTGGCGTGGCCGACGGTGTTGCAAAACGTCATCGGCGGGCTCCAGGGGATGATCGATCATGCCCTGGTCGGCCATTTTGTCGGCTACACCGCCAACGCCGGAATCGGAGTGGCGTTTCAGATATTCCTGGTGGTGATGGTCTTCATCGTCTCATTGTTTACCGGGATGGGCGTCCTGGTGGCTCGCTTCACCGGCGCCGGAGACGAACCCGCCGTCAACTC
>JANNSC010000233.1:0-1745 GCA_031402135.1 Gemmatimonadales bacterium
GGCGCCTCCAGCGGGCAGATCCTCGAAGAGCTCGACCAGATCGTAGGAAAAGACCCCCGCGGCCAAGTGGCAGGCATCGGCAGGGCGGGAGAGCAGGGACGGGCCGAATACCACTGTCCGGAGCGCATCGAGCGGCGAGGCATGGCGAACCCGGGCCGATTCTTCGCGGGGGCCGGAGGGCGGAGCTGGATAGGTGGCGCGAACGACTGATGCCTCGCTGGTGACGGTGGCGCTGTCGGCCAATCGTTGGGCGAGCCAGGGGAGCAGGGAGCGCCCGTTGGCGGAGAGCGCCTCGATGGAGACGTTGCGCCCGGTGCATTCGAGGCGGAGCGCCGGATTGACCCCGAGCACGCTGCGCTCCCCGGAGCCGGTGCCGGTTTCGCCCGATTCGAGCAGGAAGGTCCCCGGCCTTCGGCCGCCCTCGGTGAGGGCGTCATAGAGCCCGAGCGGGTCGGGGCTCGCCGTCAGCTCGCGGACCAGTGGGAGAATGGTTCCCGGCGGCATGGAGGGCGGATGCATCACATCACCTTGCCGACCGCGTCCGCGATGGGCCGCAATTCCCGCATCAGCGCGGCGAACTGCTCCGGGAAAAGCGACTGCCGGCCATCGGAGAGCGCGTTAGGCGGATCAGCGTGCACTTCGATAAGCAGGCCATCGGCGCCGCAGGCGAGCGCCGCCTTGGCCATCGGGCCCACCAATTCGCGAATGCCGGTGCCGTGGGATGGGTCCACCAGGATGGGGAGGTGGCTGCGCTGCTTGATGACCGGAATCGCGTTGAGGTCGAGGGTGTTGCGGGTGGCGGTTTCAAAGGTGGTGATGCCCCGCTCGCAGAGAATCACGTTGGGGTTGCCTTCCGCCAGGATGTACTCGGCGGCGAGGAGCAGATCATCGACCCGGGCCGCCATGCCGCGTTTCAGGATCACCGGCTTCCGGCTCCGTCCCACGGCCTGGAGCAGGCGGTAGTTCTGCATGTTGCGGGCGCCGACCTGGAACGCCGCGGCCGACTCCTCGATCCGTTCTACGTCGCTGGCGTCCACCACCTCGGTGACCGCGGGGAGCCCGGTGATTTCCGACACATGGCGGAGGATATCGAGGCCTTCGCTGCCCAGCCCCTGGAAGGAGTAGGGGCTGGTACGGGGCTTGTAGGCACCGCCCCGGAGGGCGTGTCCGCCGGCCGCCTTGACCGCTTGTGCGGTGGCCAGCATCTGCTCGGCGGTTTCGACGGCGCAGGGTCCCGCAATCACGGTAAAGTGTCCGCCGCCCACTTGGGTACCCCCGATACTCACGATGGTATCGTGAGGGTGGATTTCCCGCCCAACCAGCTTGTAGGGGGCGAGGATCGGCTTGACACTCTCGACCATGGGGTCGCTGTCGAGGTGGAGACTCTCGATGGCTCGTTCGTCGCCGAGGGCGCCGAGGACAACCCGCTCCTGCCCGGGCATGTACAGCGGTTTCAGGCCGAGCGCCGAAATGCGCCGCATCAGTTCGTCGGCGTGTTCCCTGGTGGCGTGCGGCTTCAAGACGATGATCATCCGGGCGTCCTTCGAGCAAGGAAAACAAAACAGCCCACCGGGTTACGGTGGGCTGCGTGAAATCGCGAGTCAGATTCTACTAGACTATGCGCACGACTGCCCACCGCGGACACTTCCGCGCCAGGGCCACCAATTCCGGGAGTGAGTCAGGTTGGGCATAGCTTGGACAAGTATCTCCGGGCGAGGCGGTTTCGTCAAGCGCGCCGAGCTGGC
>JANNSC010000234.1:0-10033 GCA_031402135.1 Gemmatimonadales bacterium
TCAAGAACATCAACCTGCTGCAGGGCTGATGACGCTCTCTCTGTTGGTCGCGCAGACGGCAGCAGCGCCAGAGGTTCCGCACGGGGCGGTCCAATGGGTGTGGCTTGCCGTGGCACTGCCGCTGCTGGGCTTCCTGCTCAACGGTGCCATTGCCCTCAAACGGCCCCACGCCAAAACGGCCGTGTCGGTCATCGGGGCGGGCGTGCTGCTGGGCGCGTTCGCCGTGGTCGCGGCCATCTTCCTGCAGCTCCGAGCGGCCCCCCCCGAGGCCCCGATCATTGTGGAGTTGTGGCGCTGGATCCCGTCCGGTAGCCTTGACCTCCGGCTCGCCTTCCAGGTCGATCAGCTTTCCCTGGTCATGATGCTGGTCATCACCGGGGTGGGCAGCCTGATTCACCTCTTCAGCATCGGCTACATGCATGCCGATGCCGGCTACGCTCGCTACTTCTCCTATCTCAATCTGTTTGTGGTGTTCATGCTGGTGCTGGTTCTCGGCTCCAGTCTGCCGGTGCTGTTCGTGGGCTGGGAAGGCGTGGGCCTCTGTTCCTACCTCCTGATCGGCTTCTGGTTTGGTGAGAAGGCCAATGCCGACGCCGGGAAGAAGGCGTTCCTGGTGAACCGGATCGGCGATTTCGGCGTGTTGATTGCAATGTTCTTGATCTGGTGGAGCCTCCGCACCCTGGATTTCGTCGCCATTGCCGATCGGGCCCCGATTCGGTTGGTGGCGGGTGGCGGGATGGTCACTGCCATCTCACTTTTTCTGTTCCTCGGTTGCACCGGCAAGTCGGCCCAGATCCCGCTCTATACCTGGCTTCCCGACGCCATGGCGGGCCCCACGCCGGTATCGGCGT
This sequence comes from Gemmatimonadales bacterium, assembly GCA_031402135.1. GTDB lineage: Bacteria > Gemmatimonadota > Gemmatimonadetes > Gemmatimonadales > GWC2-71-9 > JABFSM01. The sequence goes on from JANNSC010000234.1 coordinate 852, forward strand.
TGATCCATGCCGCCACCATGGTGACCGCCGGTGTCTATTTGATTGCCCGGACCAGTATCCTGTTCGCGCTGGCTCCCACCACCAGCGAAATCGTTGCGGGAGTGGGGGCGCTCACGGCACTCTTTGCGGCCACCATTGGCCTCAAGCAGTATGACATCAAGAAGGTGTTGGCATACTCCACCGTGTCTCAGCTGGGCTACATGTTTCTGGCAGTCGGGACCGGCGCCTACGTCGCCGGGGTTTTCCATCTCGTGACCCACGCCTTCTTCAAAGCGCTCCTGTTCCTCGGGTCGGGCAGTGTGATTCATGCCATGCACCGCGCCTACCACGCCACCCACTCGCACGACGACGCCCAGGACATGCGGAACATGGGCGGCCTCCGGCGCCACCTGCCGTGGACCTTCGGGCTGATGATGCTGGCGACCCTCGCCATTGCCGGCGTTCCGTTCTTTTCCGGGTTCTTCTCCAAAGATGAAATCCTGGCGGCGGCATTTGGCCGAGGTCAGACCCGGCCAATCTGGTTCGTCTTCTGGGGGATGGGGCTGCTGGCAGCCCTGATGACGGCGTTCTACATGATGCGCCTCATGGCCATGACCTTTTTGGGAGACAACCGGACCGGCGTCAAGGAGCAGGAACACCTGAAGGAAGCTCCCTGGATCATGACCGGTCCCCTGGTCCTGCTCGGCATCCTGAGTGTTGCGGGCGGGCTCCTCAATCTTCCGGCATTTATTGGCGGAGAACATCGGCTGGAGCAGTGGCTGGAGCCGGTGGTGGCAGGGGCCCAGAAGATCTTCCCGGTCAGCCTGCCCCATGGCAGTACCGAATACGTTTTGATCGGGATTGCCATTGCCATTGCGCTGGTCGGATTGCTGCTGGGGTGGCGGATCACGCTGTCCCGGCCGATCCCCACCGCCCGAGACGCGCCCCCGGAAACCGGGTTCGCCAAGGTGCTCTTCCGGAAGTATTACGTCGATGAAATCTACGATGCGGTCATCGTGCGGCCGTTGGTCGGTATCTCCCGGTGGGTGCTCTGGAAGGGCGTGGATCAGGGGCTGATCGACGGCGCCGGAGCCCGCGGTTCCGCCGCGCTGGCCCGCGGGCTCGGTTGGATCGGCAGCCGGCTCCAATCGGGCCAGCTTGGTTTCTATGTCGCGGTATTCCTCATCGGTGCGGTGTGGCTCATCCGCACGGTGGCGAGGTAACCCGCCATGACCCAGCTGCTCGCCTCCATCGGCTTCGGACAGTGGATTCTCCATGTGCTCCTGCTGCTTCCGCTGGTGGCGCTGATCCCGCTCCTCCTGGCGCCCGCTGCCGCGGCTCGGCGGATTGCCCTTGTTGCAACTGTCCTCGAGTTGGTCCTTTCACTGGGACTCTGGTGGGCTGTCGATACCACCCCGGGAACTCTCCAGCTCACCTCCAGTGTTCCCTGGATCGCGGCGTGGGGAATCAGTTACGCCGTGGGCATCGACGGCATTTCGCTCACCATGGTGTTGCTGACCACGTTGCTGATGCCGCTCTGTGTGCTGGCCGGCTGGAACTCCATCACCGATCGGGTGCGGGGCTACCACGCAATGCTGCTCACCCTGCTCACCGGGGTCATCGGCGTGTTCGTTGCCACCGATCTCTTTCTGTTCTATGTCTTTTGGGAGGTCATGCTGATCCCGATGTATTTCATCATCGGGATGTGGGGCGGGAAGAACCGGCTCTACGCCGCCATCAAGTTCTTCCTCTTTACCATGGCGGGTTCGTTGCTCATGCTGGTGGCCATTCTGGTCCTGGCATGGTCGGTGGCGGGACAAACCGGCACCCTCTCCTTTGACTACCAGCACCTGCTGGCCAATGCCAATTCGGTCGGTCGGCTGGCACCATGGCTCTTTGCCGCCTTCGCCCTGGCCTTTGCCATCAAAGTTCCGGTGTTTCCGTTTCACACCTGGTTGCCGGACGCCCACGTCGAGGCGCCGACCGCCGGAAGCGTGCTGCTGGCCGGCGTGCTCCTCAAGATGGGTACCTACGGCTTCCTCCGATTTGCAGTTCCGTTCTTTCCCCAGGTCGCCACCAGCCCCTGGGTCACCAACCTGGTGCTGCTACTCGCGGTGGTGGGAATCGTCTATGGCGCCCTTGTGGCCATGGTCCAGCCCGACATCAAGAAGCTGGTGGCCTATTCGTCGGTGAGCCACCTCGGGTTTGTCATGCTGGGCATTTGGGCGGCTACCGTCCAGAGTATCGATGGCGCCATCATGGTGATGATCGGTCACGGCCTCTCGACCGGCGCCCTCTTCTTCCTGGTCGGGATGCTGTACGAGCGCCGGCACACCCGGGATATCGCGGCCTATGGCGGCCTGGCCAAGGTGCTACCGGTCTTCAGCCTGATCTTCACGGTGGTGGCGCTCTCCTCCATCGGTTTGCCCGGGCTCAACGGATTCATTGGAGAATTCCTGGTCCTGGTCGGCTCCTTCCGGTCCTATCCCCTTGCCACGGGAATTGCCACCACCGGGGTCATTTTTGCGGCGGCCTATTTGCTGTGGGCTTTGCAGCGGATCATCTTCAACGCGTTGGACAAGAAGGAGAATGAGTCCCTCACCGATCTAAGCGCACGGGAACTCCTCGTCATGCTTCCGCTGCTCGCCGGAATTCTCTGGATGGGGCTCTATCCCGCGCCAGTCCTCCGCAAGATTGAACCCGCCGTGCAGCGGTACATCCAGGCCACCAGCACGCCGCGGAGCGTCACCGACCTCACCTCGAGGACCCGGGAGGTGCCGCGCTGATGCCCATTGATCTCCGGACCCCGCTCGGTGCCCTCTTGGGGCTGCTTCCCGAAGTCCTGCTGACCCTCGGGGCGATGCTGGTGCTCCTGGTCAACGCCTGGCGCCATCAGTCCGCCCGGGACAGTCGGCTCTCCGGGTACATTGCCCTGGCCAGCGTGGTTCCCAGCGCAATCGCGCTGATCTGGCTTGCCGGCGGCGGTGCCCACGCCGAGGGCACCCCATACATGGTGGCGCTGGATGGCTTCAGGTTTGCTTCGCTCGCGGTCATCCTGGTGGCCACCGCGGGCACCATTCTGCTTTCCCTCGGATATCTCGAACGCGAAGGGCTGATCGCGCCGGAGTATTACTCGCTGCTGCTCTTTGCCGCAGCGGGGATGATGTTCATGGTCGGCGCGGAAGACCTCATCGTGCTCTTTCTTGGCTTGGAAGTGATGTCGGTCTCGGTTTACGTCCTGGCCGGCTTCAACCGGGGCAGCATTTTCTCCGCCGAAGCGGCCCTCAAGTATTTCCTGGTCGGCGCATTCGCCTCGGCATTTCTGCTCTATGGCATCGCCTTGCTCTGGGGCACCACCGGGAGCACGACCCTGCTGGATATCGGAGCCCGGTTGGGCACTGGAGAACTTCCCGGGCTCGGAAAACTTGGCCTGGCCCTGCTGTTGATCGGGATGGCCTTCAAGGTGGCTGCGGTGCCGTTCCACATGTGGGCACCGGATGTCTACGATGGTTCACCGACTCCGGTGACCGGATTCATGGCCACCGGCGTCAAGGCGGCTGGCTTCCTGGCCCTGGCCCGCATTCTCTACGAGGCGTTCCCCGGCTCCTCGGACCTCTGGCAGCCGGTCCTCGCCGCGTTGGCGGTTGCCTCGATGGTGCTGGGCAACCTGGTGGCGCTGGCGCAACGATCGCTCAAGCGAATGCTGGCCTACAGTTCAGTGGCCCACGCCGGGTACTTGCTCACCGCGCTCTGGTCCGGAAGCCGGCTGGGCGCCTCCGCCACTTTGCTCTATCTCACCGCCTATGTGCTGACTTCCCTTGCCACCTTTGGCATTCTCGGAGTGCTCGGTCGGGGCGGGGAACGGGATGTGACCCTCGACTCGGTGGCCGGGTTGGCCCGCCGACGGCCCTGGCTGGCGGGTGCGCTCGCCATCTGCATGCTTTCGCTGCTGGGCTTCCCCGGAACGATGGGATTCGTCGGCAAGTGGGCCATCCTCGCCTCCCTCGTCGATGCAAGGCAATTGCCGCTGGCGGTCATCCTGGTGCTCACCAGCCTGATTTCCGCGGGTTATTACCTCCCGGTGATCATGGCGGCCTACATGCGGGATCCCGCCGCTCCGGAGTCGCATTCCGGGGCCGGTTTGCCCCGAGCGGCTGTCGTAACCGTCGCCTTTGCCATTGTCGTCATTGTGGCCTTCGGCATCCTGCCCGCCTCCGCGCTCGCCTCCGCGCTGGACCTCACGGCAACCTTCGGGGCCGGATCCCTTGCCCTGCCGCTGGGAATCGGCCGGTGAACGTCCCCAAGAGCATCTTCCGCCAATACGACGTCAGGGGCCTGGTTGATCGGGAACTCACCCCCGATTTTGCCCGGGCCCTCGGTCGGGCCTACGCCTCCCTGGCCTGGAACCAGCTGGGCCGGGCCCCGGTGCTTGCGGTAGGCCGGGATAACCGGCCCTCGGGAATCCGCTTGGCGGCTGGCGTGCGGGAGGGAATTGCCGATACCGGGGCAACCGCAATCGACGTCGGGGAACTGCCCACCCCGGCGCTGTATTTCGCGGTCCATCACCTGGCCACCGACGGCGGCCTCCAGGTGACGGGAAGTCATAACCCGCCAGAATTCAATGGCTTCAAGATGGTCATCGGCGGGGAATCGGTCCACGGGGAGGCCATCCTCGACCTCTACGAGGTGATCGTCGCGGAACGCTGGCGGACCGGTGCCGGGACCCAGCGCGCCAGCGGTTCGGTGCTGCCCGCCTATCGGGAAGCCATCGTCGCGCGGCACACGTTGGCCCGCCCCGTCAAAGTGGTGGTGGATTGCGGCAACGGGGTCGGGAGCCTGATTGCCGTCAGCACTCTTCGGGCACTCGGCGCCGAGGTCACGCCGCTGTTCGCGGAGTCCGATGGCACCTTTCCCAACCATCACCCCGATCCTACCGTCCCCGAAAATCTGGTCGACCTGCAGCGAGTGGTTCGCAGCACTGGCGCGGAACTCGGCATCGCCTTCGATGGCGACGCCGATCGAATCGGCGCCGTGGACGAAACCGGAGAAATCATCTACGGCGACCAGCTGCTGGTCATTTTTGGCCGGGACGCAGTCCGCCGCTTCGGGCCCGGCGTACCCATCATTTTTGACGTCAAATGCTCCGAGCTGCTACCCAAGGCACTCCTGGCAGCTGGAGCCCGTCCCGAAATGTGGAAGACCGGCCACTCCCTGATCAAGGCCCGGATGAAGGAGACCAAGGCACCGCTCGCCGGCGAGATGAGTGGCCATATTTTCTTTGGCGGTGACTGGTTCGGTTTTGACGATGCCCTGTTTGCCGCCGCACGATTGCTCGAGGTGGTGAGCGCCGGTCCGCCCGGCCTGGCCCGGCTCCTTGCCGACCTGCCCAAGACCTTTGCCACGCCGGAAATGCGGGTCGATTGCCCCGACGACATCAAGTTCGGCATCGTGGAGCGCGCCGCCGCTCACTTTGCCGCCCGCTACACCGTCAACACCATCGACGGGGTGCGCATCGCCTTCGCCGATGGGTGGGGACTCCTTCGTTCCTCCAACACCCAGCCCGTGCTCGTCCTGCGATTCGAAGCCACCAGCCAGGAAGCCCTTGAGCGCTATCGCGCCGAGGTAACCGGCTGGCTTGCCGCGCAGGGCGTCCGCGCCTGATTCGATGTCCGGTCGCGGCCGGCGTCTGACCATCGTCTTTGCCACCGTAGCCCTCGTGCTTACGGTGGGGCGCTGGGGTTCGGAATTCCTTGCCGAGCGGCTCTGGGAGGCTTCGGTCTCCGAAGCAGTCGCGAAAGCCGGCGCCTCCCGCGCCGTCCTCACCCTCCTCCTCGAATGCCTCGGAGTTGCCTTCGCGATAGTCTGGTGCGTCCTGCACCTGACCATCGCGGCCCGCAGCTCCTTGCCCGACCGGGCTCCTCCCGAACTGGAGCGTGCCAGGGTGTGGCCTGCCCGATACCCAAGATGGTGGCTGACCGTGGCGGGGGTGGTGCTCGGCGTGGTGGCCGGCTCCGGGACAGGCAAGTGGATTGACGAGGTCCTGCTGTTTGGGCAGCGGGTGCGCTTCGGCGTCACTGAGCCATTGCTTGGTGTGGACCTGGGCTACTTCCTCAGCGATTTCCCGGTGTGGATCGACCTCCAGCGCAGGATGATGGTCCTGACCACCGTGGCGTTGTTGGGTGTGCTGGTACTCCATGTGGCCGGCGGCGCCCTCCGGGTGGTGGAACGCAAACCCCGGGTGTCACCAAAGGTCCGCGGCCACCTGGCACTCTTGCTGGCCACCCTGGCCGCCACGTTGGCGTGGGGTGCGGTACTGGAACCGCTCCGACTCGCTGCCGGGCTCCGCGGTCCCGTGCTCCCCTCCGAGTTTCTCCTCCGGACCCTCGTCGCTGAAATTGCAGCTGGACTCGGCGCGGCGGCGGCGGTCACCAGCTTGCTCTGGTGGCTCCGGGTTAGGGGAGTGGCCGCGGTGATCGCCTGGATTCTCTTCGGGAGCTCGCTCGTCGCGGGGAAGGTTCTTCCACTCCGCACCGAAGCGGCCACTGCCGATGAGGGGTGGCAGCGAGCCGCCCGCGGGCTCGACTCGATTGCCTATGGGCTCGCCCAGGTGGAGGGGACAGCGCTGGGTGTGAGGGCGCCGGCCGCAGCCATTCTCCCGACCCTCTGGGATGAGCACCTCCTGTCCGCCGCTGCCGGGGACTCGACCGTGGTAACGCCGCTGGGCCGGGGTTGGGTCGCCGCCGCTGGTCGGGCGCGGCCAGTGTGGTTCGCGCTCCGCGAGAGCCTGGACCGCGGGCCCGGGCTCCTCGCGGTGAGCGACGACGAAGTGTCGCCTGCGGGTGGTCCCCTCACCTGGGCGGAGGGCGACAGCACCCCCCTGCCCGGATGGCGGGCGTTCCGGGAACTGTCGCCCCACTCCATCCGCCCCGGTGCGCTGATGGTCGCCCCCGATTCAGCCAGCCGAGGGGTCTCGCTCGACAGTTGGCCCCGGCGACTCGTCCTCGCCTGGGCGTTGCAGCGCCGGGCGGCGCTCACCGCAGCATCGGGCACCCGTTTGGGATGGCGCCTGGACCCCGCATCCCGGCTTCGCGGCGCAGCGCCGTTCGCTGAATGGACCTCCCCGCGGCCCCACCTCGCGGCTGGAGGGTTGGCCTGGACCAGCGACGGACTCCTCACCTCGGCCCAATTCCCGTCATCGTCCCGGATCATCTGGAATGCCACGACCCTCTCGATGGTCCGGCCCGCCTTCCTGGGAGTGGTGGACGCAGCCTCCGGCGCCGTTCGGATTTTCCGTCGCGATGCCCACGATTCTCTCTCCGCCTCCTGGGCGCGGATCGCCACACCGCTGATCGAGCCGGCAGAGAACATCCCCCCCGAGCTTCGGGCTGGAGACGGGTACCCTGAAGAACTCCTGTTGGCCCAGGCTCGGGCGATCGAGGGAGCCGCCTGGCACGTCGGTCGCCTGGAGCGGTCCCAACCCGCCGACGGGGGATTCGCTCCCTCGGCACCCGGCGGCTCCGAGGCGCTGGTTCCGTTCATAAATCCTACCACCCGCGAAGTCACCGCGTTCCTCCTGGTCCGGCGCACGCCGACCGGCGATTCACTCCGGTTGATGCGTCTCAACAACCCCAACACTGTCCCGAGTGAATCCGCCCTGCTGGAGCGGTGGAAGCGATTGCCATTTCCCGCGGCAATTGGTGATTCGGTGAAAGCGTCCGGTTCCGATTTTGTGACCGGTCGGGTTCGCTACGTTATCGCCGAAGACGGCATAGTGGCATACCAGCCGGCATGGGGGGTTGCGGCCTCTGGCAGGGCCCAACTCGCGGCTGTAAACCTTGCAATGGGAGGGCGGTTGGGTACCGGACGCTCCTTCGAGATGGCCTGGAAGAACTTCAGAGCGGAGACTTCTCCCAGCGCGGTGGGCTCCGGTTCTGACGCCATTCTGGACGCGGCGCGCCGCTGGATGGGTCACGCCGATTCTGCCCTGAAGCGGGGCGACCTCCCTGAACTCGGCCGGGCTCTGGAGTTTCTCCGCGAGCTGCTCGATCGCCCCAAACGCCCGTGAAAGCCGCGTAAGTTTAAAGTTTGCAGCCGCTTAGGTCACCGACTACTTTGACACCTCTCCCCGAGACGAGGCGGCAGTGAATCTGCACGAATATCAGGCCCGGGCCCTGTTGCGCCGAGCTGGAGTGCCGGTGCCCGATGGCGACGTCGCCTCCACTCCCGATGAGGTGGAGGCCATCGCGACACGCCTCGGCGGGGCCGTTGTCGTGAAGGCACAGGTGCACGCCGGTGGCCGGGGAAAGGCCGGGGGCGTCAAGCTCGCCAGCAGCCCGGCGGAAGCCCGCCAGCACGCCACCCGAATCCTGGGGATGACCATCAAGGGGCTGGTCGTCAGCAAGGTCCTGGTGGTACCGACCGCCGCGATCGCCAGCGAGAGCTATGTCGGCCTGATCATGGACCGCGAAACCCAGCGCCCCGTCTTCATGGTCAGTGCCGCCGGTGGGGTGGACATTGAAGAGGTGGCCGCAACCACGCCTGAAAAAATCGTGCGGCTTGCCGTCGATACACGCTTTGGCCTCTTCCCCCACCAGGCCATGGGTCTGGCGCTGCATCTCTACCAGGATTTTGCCCAGGCCCGCGCCGCGGCCAACATCATGCAACAGCTGTACGCAGTGTTCATCGCCAACGGAGCGTCCCTTGCCGAAATCAACCCTCTGGTCACCACCCCGTCGGGCCAGGTCCTTGCCCTCGACGCCAAGATCTCGGTAGACGACAACGAGCTCGACCGGCGACCCGATCTGGCCGCAATGCGGGACGAGTCGGCCGAGGACCCCAGCGAGGTCATTGCCCGGAATGCCGGGCTCACCTTTATCAAGCTCGATGGCAATGTCGGCTGCGTGGTGAACGGGGCAGGGCTGGCCATGGCAACCATGGACCTGGTAAAGTTTTACGGTGGTGAGCCCGCCAATTTCCTGGACATCGGCGGCAGCTCGAATCCGGAAAAGGTGGTCAGCGCCCTCCGAATCATCACCGCCGACCCGGCGGTCAAAGCAATCCTCTTCAATATTTTCGGTGGCATCACCCGGACCGACGATGTGGCCAATGGGATCGTCGCCGCCACCAGCCAGTTCAAGGTGAACGTCCCCATCGTCATCCGGCTCACCGGCACCAACGAGGAAAAGGCCTTCGAAATCCTCAAG
>JANNSC010000235.1:0-7994 GCA_031402135.1 Gemmatimonadales bacterium
CACCACCCTGAGCGAATCGCCGGGATACTGGGTGCGGATCAGGTGGGTCAGCGCCAGCGCCACCTTCTTGGCCGGGGTGAAGCGGTCCTCCCCGTACAGGATCATCGAATGGGAACAATCCAGCATCAGCACCGTCGCCGCCGATGAGCGATACTCCGCCTGGTGCACCCGGAGATCGCTGTAGTCGAGCTCCAACGGAATGGTGAGCCCTTCCCTCGCAATGGCGCTGGTGAGGGTGGCCACCACGTCCAGGTTCATCACGTCGCCAAATTCGTACGGCTTGCTCGCCCCCTCGATTTCCACTCCGGTGGCCAGGTGCGGCGTTTCGTGGGCGCCGAGGTTCGCCTTGCCGATGCTGCCCAGCAGGTTCTTCAGCGTCTTGTAGCCGAGGAAGTCCATGCCCTTTTCGGTGAGGTTGAACTGGATGTCGCGCGCCGCAGAGGCCGCCTCGCCTCCTATCCCCTCGAGCGGTGAGTAGCCCTCGGGCATCTGGGGCGCTTCTTTCGCGTTCAGATACCCCTCATCCATCAGCCGCTGGATAATTTGATCGAGCAGCTGGCCCAGCTCCCGTTCCAGCTCCCGGTCTTTTTCTGTGTCTCCGCTCGATTCGCCCCGCAGCAGCTTCAGCATGTCGGGGGTGAGCTGCCCCGATTCCATCAGCGCCCGGAGGATGGCTTCGCGCAGAGCGTCGAGCGACTTGTCGCCAGCCTCCGCCGGATCGGCCCAATAGGGCCAGTCGCCCGGGCCGCCGGCAAAGCCCGACTGCAGCAGGAAATCCCCCAGCTGGTCGAGCAACGCCTGCAGGTTGACGGTGTCGGCCAGCCCGGGGACGAATTTGCCGTAGGTGGTGAAGCGCATGGATCAATACTAAGCGGTGAGCGGTGAGCAGTAGGCTGGGGGGCAGATCACCGCTCGCCCCCGAGCGTTCCTTCCGCCCACGCTGCAAACCGCTCGGCCTTGGCCTGCAGCGCAGCGGCTTCCACCCTGGTGGCGAGGTACCCTTGATACTCGAATTGGGCCTTTTCCCTTAACACCCGGAGGGCGGCAGTTGCCAATCCGGCAGGAACTTCTGAGCCCACACAAGCGCGCAACACCCGCAGTGCATCCTTGTGATCCGGGGAGGTCGACTTCAGGCCCGAGAAGCCGATGCAGACGGCGTCGCAATACGCGATGACCGCATGGACCGAGAGAATAGCGATAGCCGACGCGTGGTGCGGATCAGGAAGCACCGCCATGGCCCGGGCCGCGCGGAGCAGCCTTCGACCCACTTCGGCGTAGCGGCCGGCGCCGGACCGGTCCACCGATTTGGTTTGGGCCATGCGTGCCATTGGTCAGCAACTCGCGCATCGAGGTTCCAAAGACGGTCACCGCGTCACGGGCGACCTCTTTCAACAGCCCGGCGCGACGAAACGCCGCCCGCGTCTGTGAAATTGTGTAGCCGATCGGCTGGAGCTCGCACCCAAATTCCTCAGCCAGAGGCTCGATTGCCGCGGACAACCGGTCGAGGTACTTCTCGCGAGCCGGGAGATCCTTGGCGACGAGAAGGACGTCGAGGTCGCTCTCAATTCCCTCCGTACCCCGAGCCACGCTTCCGAAAAGTGCCACAGACACCACACCGGGGGCCCGCCCGCCCGGAGCCACCACCTCGGACAGCCGCGTCACCAGATCATGAAAGAGCAGCCCCTCTGAAGTGAGCAGTGCCGAGATCGGTGCTGCGAGCCGGTGGCTCCGGTTGAGGGAGACCATGAACTCGCGCCCCCCCTGAATCCGGTGCACCAGTCCCATTTTCACCAGTTCCTCCAGCGCGAGTTGTGCCGTGCGATGCGGCACCTCGGCGCGCCGGGCCAGGGCACGCTGCCCGAGTTGCACCGGCACGACGGCCAGGACGCGCAAGAGCGCCACCTTCGCACGGGTACCCAGGGCATAGGAGAGCGGTTGGCGCAGCAGCCCGAAGCGGGGAAGCGGTGGCATGAGCGATAAACTAGCCAATTGGCTAGTTTATTACAATACCCTGGGTCACGCTCCTGGCCATACACCATTCGCTATTCGCTGTTCGCCATGAGCCAACAGCCGACAGCCCCCCACTACATTCCCGGCGTGTCTCCCCAACCCCAGGCCTTCGGCGCGCTCCGCAACCGGAACTTCCGGTTCTTCATCACCGGGCAGTTCATCTCCCTCTGCGGCACCTGGATGCAGACGGTGGCCCTGGGATGGGTGGCGCTCGAGCTCACCGACTCCGCCCTCCAGGTTGGCCTGGTCACCTTCTTCGGCGCGCTGCCCGTCCTCCTCTTTACGCTCTATGGCGGGGTGGTGGCCGGCCGGGTCAACAAACGCCGAGCCCTGCTCTGGCTCCAGGCCCTCTTCCTCACCGAGGCACTCGGGCTCGGCTTGCTGGCGGCGTTCGGCGCCATCACCATCCAGTGGGTCTACGCCCTTTCCTTGTTCGGCGGCGTGATCAGCGCCTTCGAGATCCCCATCCGGCAGGCATTCCTGATTGAGCTGTCGGGCCGGGAAAACCTCATGAGTGCCATCGCGCTCAACTCCTCGGCGTTCAACCTCTCCCGGGTGTTCGGGCCGGCGCTGGCCGGAACGCTGCTCGCGGCTGCCGGCGCCGCGGCGTGCTTCTTCGTCAATGCGGCGAGTTTCCTGGCGGTGCTGATCGGGCTCTTCCGAATAGTTCCCGATCCGGCGTGGGCCTCCCTGGCTCCGGCGCGCCGAACCGGCATTCGCGACGGCATGCGTCACGTATTCGGTTCCGAATGGCCCCGCACCCTGGTGATTCTCACCGGCATCTTCACCATCTTCGGCGCGTCCTTCGTGGCCATCCTCCCGGTCTACGCCCGGGACACGCTGGGAACCGGTGCCGGCGGCTACGGCGCCCTGAACTCCGCCTTCGGGATCGGCGCCGCGGCCGGGGCCATCTCGATTGCCGCACTGGGTCACCGCTTCCGCCCCAAACCGGTGTTGCTCTGGGCCGGCACCGGCATGGCCGCGAGCGTGTTCTGCCTGGGCCTGGTCCATCACTTCGCGGCGGCCCTTCCAATCATGCTGATCGCCGGGCTCTCCGCCGCCCTCAACGCCATCCTCACCAACACCATGCTGCAGACCGAGGCGCCCGACGATCTGCGCGGCCAGGTGGTCGGCTTCTACAGCTTCATCGTGGTGGGGATGGCGCCGATCGGTTCGCTGCAGGCCGGCTGGATTGCCGAACACCTCGGCGCGGGAACTGCCGTGCTGATCGGCGGCGCCGTTTGTCTGGTCGGTTCCATCTGGGCTCGCTGGCACCTGAGGAGGACTCCATGATCGTGACCGTCTCTCGACAGATCGGCGCCGGCGGAGGCGAGGTGGCTCGCCGGGTGGCGGCCGCCCTCGGCTTCCGGGTGGTGGACAACGAATTGATCGACAAGGTGGCCGAGCGGGCCGGGATGCCGGCCGCGGAGGTGGCGGAAAAGGAGGAACGCGCTCCCGGATTCATTGAACGGCTGGCCCGGGCGCTGACCCGGTCGGCGCCGGAGCTTTTCAGTCCTCCGCCGGACAAGCTCCCTGAGCCGGAAGAAAAGAACCTGGTGCAGATCACCGAGAAGGTGGTGGCGGAAATCGCCGCGCAGGGCCGAGTGGTGCTGGTGGGGCGCGCCGCTTCGGCGGTGCTGTCAGGTGAGCATGACGCCCTGCATGTGAAGATCGTGGCGCCGATTTTGGCGCGGGTCGAACGGATCCGGCTTCGCTACGGGGTGGATGCCCGGGAGGCGCAACGGCAAGTCAATGAGAATGATGCCAGTCGCGCCCGATACCACTCCCATCACTACGGCCGCGACTGGAACGATGCGACCCACTACCACATGGTGCTGAACACCGGCGCCCTTGATCTCGATGGCGCCACGGCAGTCGTCGTCGGGCGGGCCAAGACGATCTGGCCCGATGCCACGCTGGAGCGGAGGGCCGGACCAGGTGAGCAGTGAGCGGTGAGCAGTAAACGGGCCCCCCCGCCCACCGCTCACCCTTTCCGCCGTGTCGCCGCCCCCCACCCGAACTCCTCGTTCCGCGAGATCCTTCGTTGCGCGGCAAGCGCCTCCAGGATCAGCTCGCAGCCGGCTACTTCCATCGCTGGGTCATTGGCGGGCGCGAAGTCCAGATCGTGGACCAGGTCGATGAGTCCAGGGACGAGGGCAAAGGCCTTGACCGCAACCGTGGCACGCTCATCTCCACCAATCTTGAGCGCTGACCCCTGGTCAAACCACCGTACCATTGCGTCAAGCCGCTCGTCCTCCTCGTCGGGCAGACGCGCGAGCAGCGTGCGCAATGCCGCTCGACGAATCAGTTCTCGCGCGATCGCCTCGGCGCCCTGCAGCTCGCCTTCGTATTCCAGCTCGAGCTTGCCCGTGATTGCCGGGAGCGCGGCGTAGATGTCGCTGATTCGGGGCACTGCTTCCTTTTCGCCGTGGGCCAGCGCCCGCCGTTCGGCGTTGGAGATGACGTTCTCCAGGGTACTGATCGGCAGCCGCTGGCTCACCCCGGAACGGCGGTCCACCCGCTTGTCGCCCCGGGCCTCGAACGCCACCCGCTCCACCACTTCGCCGATCAGGGCAGGAATCCGGGCCTCTGGCGCGGTGCCGTCGCGCCGAGTCCACGACTCCTGGGCGGTGATTGCCATGCCCAGCTCGACCGAGCGGGGATAGTGGGTGATGATCTCCGCCCCGATGCGGTCCTTGAGCGGAGTGATGATCTTGCCGCGCGCGGTGTAGTCCTCCGGGTTGGCGGTGAAGCAGAGCATCACATCGAGGGCCAGTCGCACCGGGTAACCCTTCAGCTGGACGTCGCCTTCCTGCATGATGTTGAACAGCCCCACCTGGATTTTTCCGGCGAGGTCAGGCAGTTCGTTGATGGCGAAGATGCCCCGGTTGGCGCGGGGCAGGAGGCCGAAATGCATCGTCAGCTCATCGGAAAGAACGTGCCCGCCCCGTGCCGCCTTGATTGGATCGAGGTCGCCGATCAGGTCGGCGATCGTCACGTCGGGCGTGGCGAGCTTTTCCACGTACCGGTCGTCCCGGTAGACCCAGGCAATCGGAGTCGCGTCGCCCTCGGCGCGCAGGAGCTCCCGGGCAAAGCGGCTGATCGGCGCGAACGGATCGTCGTTAACCTCGCTGCCGGCCACGATCGGCATCCACTCATCGAGCAATGCGGTGAGGCTGCGCAGGATCCGGCTCTTGGCCTGGCCCCGGAGGCCCAGCAGAATGAAATCCTGTTCAGCGAGGAGGGCGTTCAGGATCTGGGGCAGTACAGTATCGTGATAGCCGCGGATTCCGGGGAAGAGTTCCCCGTCGGAGCCCTGCGCCAGCGCCGCGAGGAGATTGCTTCGGAGCTCGGCGCGGACCGAGCGACCCCGAAGCGGGGGCTTGCCCCACTGGCTCTGGCGCAGGGCACCAATGGATGTCGGTAGATCGTCGGGTGCTGTCGGCTGGGTCACTGAATCCCCTCAAGAGTGCTGTAAGTCCATGCCCTGCTTGACAAAAACCCCAATTCAGTCTCTTCGGCGGCTGTAGCACAACGCGTCCCCGACCTCTGATTGACTAACCAGCCTGCCGGGAGCAACCATGTCGAAGTACTTGCTGGTCTACTGGCCTTGACGGCCTGCGGCTCCAAGCCGGCTGCAGCTCCGGCTGCCGACAGTACGTCGATCGGGCCCCAGACACCGCGCAGGGGCCCGATTTTATTTCAGGACCTCCACCGCTGCGGCAAACGGTATATCCATAACCCGCAGTGTTCTGCCGCCCGCCTCGAGCGAGGTTCCGGCGTCGATTTCCCGGCGAATCGTTGCCAGGGCCATCACCCGATCCTCGAGGAGTAGCGCGCTTCGGACCGTTCCGACCTCCTTGCCCGAAGCCCGGATTGCCCGGTCGGCCAGGGCACCGGCGCCCTCCAGAATTACCCCCTGGAGTTTGCGGTTGACGTGACCGCGAAAATGAATTCGTGCCACGGTTTCCTGCCCGGTATAGCAGCCCTTGGAGTATGACACGCCACCCAACTCGTCAAATCGGACCTCCTGGGGCAGCGACTTTTCGTCGATTTCCCGCCCCAGTGTAGGCCATCCTGCCAGAATCCGGGCAGCGGCGAGGTCCGCCTCGGTTCCCTGGGTCACTCCAACGAACTGCAGCGGGCCCCCGAGTTCCGTCATGGCGCCGACCGGCCCCACCACCAGGAATGCGAACGGGGCGACAGCCGATCCCGCGGCCACCACGGTGTCCTCCTGAGATCCAATCCGAGCGCTTCGGCCTGCCTGCGGCAGCGAACCATCCGATTCCGGAGCACTTCGGCCCAGCTGCCAGGTAACCCGGTGGGTCTCTGACAGGTCGGTCACCCGCGCCAGCCGGGGTGGCAGGGTGCGCCGGAACAGGTCGAGTGCCGGGCCCCGCGTCGGCGCCTCGGCGACCAGCGTAATAGCCGCGGCCTCGCGGATCGCAAAGGCGTCGAAAATGATCATCCCCTTCGAGGTCAGCAGCGCGCCCCAGGAAAGGCTGTCATTGCCCGCCGCGGCGAGATCGCAGGTGAAGAGCCCCTGCAGGCAGGTCAGAGCCCCGGCACCCTCCACCCGGAAGATTGCCGGGGAGTCGGCCACCGACAGCGCACCGTTTTGAAGGGCAGCAAGGCGGGCGGACGAGTAGGGGAAATCCAGCGGCATGGTGGAAAGGTAGCTCACTGCTCACGGTACATCCCGGCCGCCTGGTAGGACTGATCCAGCAGCTGCACCGGATGCAGGACGTCAATATCGAGCCGAGCCAGCCGGAGCCCGGCGCCGATCTGCATGAGACAGCCGGGATTCCCGGTGGCCACGATCGTGGGGCGGGGAATGGCGTGGGCGATGATGGCAATCTTTTCGGCGAGGACGGCCCGCGCCATGACCGGTCGGAGCAGGCTGAAGATCCCGGCACTGCCGCAACAGTGCTCCGATCCGGGAAGCTGGCGGACCGTCAACTGGGGGATGGCATCAAGTACGGCAAGCGGTGGGTTGCGAACTCCTTGAGCGTGTTCGAGATGGCACGGCGCATCGTAGGCAACTTCAATCGGGAGGGGTGCACCGCGCCGCGGCCCGGCCAGCGCCAGCAGCTCGGTGACGTCGCGCACCTTGGCCGCCAGTTCGTGGCCCGCCGGGGAGTCGTCGAGGTGCCCCGCTTCCCTGAGCAGCGCTCCACACCCTGCGCTATTGACCACGACGAAATCCGCCTGACCCGCAAAGGCCGTTGCGTTGGTGGCAACCAAGCCGGCTGCAGTTGGCCGGTCGCCGGCGTGATCGTGCAACGCACCACAGCACCCTTGGCCAGTGACCTCAACCACCCGGTATCCGTTCGCGGTCAAGGTCCGGCGGGTCGCCTGGTGCACTTCGGCAAAGAGGGTGTCCATCACGCAGCCGCGAAACAGGGCAACGCTACCGCGGTGGCCGGGAGGTCCCTCCACGCGTTGCGGCGCACCCGAGGGCTCGACGCTGGGACCGAGGGTCTCCGGTCGGTTCGGGGCGAGCGATACCGGAGTGCTCGAGGCCAGCATCCCCATCGGGAATCCGGGCAGTCGGCGGGGAAGTCCGCTGGCGCGAAGCCACCGCGCTGCGGTCAGCAGGGGACGCCAGAAGAGTTCCCTCCGAAAAACGCCGAGAATCAGCCGCGCCACAACGGGAAGCCCGTTGGCTTCGACCAGTCGCTGTCGCGCCGCTTCGAGCCCGCGCCCGTAGCCCACTCCAGCGGGGCAGACCGGCTCGCAGCCGCGACAACCGAGGCAGGAGTCGAGGTGTTCGCGGACCGCCGGATCCTGAGGAGAAAGCTCGCCGCGCTCCAGCGCCCGCATCAGCAGGATGCGCCCCCGGCGACGAGAGCGACTCCCCCCGGGTGCAATACAGGAATAGGAGGTGTGGGTACAGTAGGTCAAGGTACTAACGGAGGAGATGGAAATTTTTCTGCTCCTAGAAGAGGTGGTGGTGGAGGAGGAAAAACCGTAGCTGGAGACTC
>JANNSC010000236.1:0-8706 GCA_031402135.1 Gemmatimonadales bacterium
GTGGTCGGCGTGTACGGCATGAACTTCACCCATATGCCCGAGCTGGAACGGCGCTGGGGTTATCCCGCCGTCCTTGTGGTGATGGCCGGAATCTGCCTTGCCATCTTCACCTGGTTTCGCCGGCGGGGGTGGTTGGGACGCAGCGATCCGTGATCAGCGCAATCCTCATTCTTGCGGGAATCGTCCTCGGCGCGGTAGGGATGGAGGTCTGGCTCCGGGTTCGCCGTCACCGGACCGATGCCCACGGCCAGCCCCCCGCCGATGGTCCGCCGCTGCTCGAATGGCTGCTCCGAGCCAACGCAGCGCAGGGTGCCTGGCTGATCGGTCCAGGCACCCGGGAATCGGCCGCCCCACGGGCCGGGCTGTCTGAGTCGGTCGATCGAAACATTCAAGCCCGCCTCGAGAAGCAACGCGACGGTGACGGCCAGGGCGTTGAACGTTTCGACGCCGGCATCCTCGTTTACGCCAGCCTCGATGGCCGGGCCGCCGGGTTGTTCCTGCTGCCCGACTGTTCCACCGGTGAGAAGGCCACTGCCGTTCGCGATCTCGCCCGCTTCCTCGACTACGCTCGTTGGAAGCCGGTGCTCACTGACATCGCTCGAGAGCAGGGAAGCCCCGGTGAGTCAATCGAGAGTGTCGCCGTCCGGCTGGCCTACCAACTGGAGCGGCTCCTCGGGGTCGAGATCTGCATCGCGCTGTTGCGGCCCACCGGAGTGGAAATCGCCGGGGTATCCCACCGCTCCGATCGGCGTCTGCTGAAGTCTCTGGTCGAGCCCGGCAGCGCGCTGGAAATGGCAGCCCTTGGCAAGGCCGGTGCGCTCGACGGGGTGGTCGCTCCCTTCGGCAATGTGGTGTCCGATCGCCGCAAGCGCCTGGATCCTGCCTTTGTCTGCGCCATTCCCGGCTTGGCCGGCCCCATCGGGGCGGTAGCAGTCTGGAGCCACAATGGCGCAGAGCCAACCGGCCCAGCCCTGGCAGATTTCCGGACTGCCATCAGCAATGCCGCACTTCGACTCCAGGGCGCCCTGGAACGCACCGCCCTTCAGGATTCGGCCAATCGTGATCCGCTCACCGGCCTGCGGAACCGGCGCGGCTTCTCCGAGGTGATGACCTCGATCACCAACCCGACCGGCGCCTTGCTCTACCTCGATCTGGACCGCTTCAAGGTCCTGAACGACAGCCTCGGCCACCCCGCTGGCGACGACGCCCTGTTACACCTGTCCCGGGTGCTCCTGAAGGCGGTCCGCGATCAGGACACCGCCGCCCGGATCGGCGGAGAAGAATTTGCCCTCTGGCTGCCCGAAGCGACGCTCGAACGGGGTCGCCAGGTGGCTGAGCGAATCCGTCAGGCGCTGGCGTGGAGCGATTGGAAGTGGCAGGGCGAGCGCTGGCCGCTGACGGCGTCGTTCGGGGTGGCGGCATGTCCGGAGTCATCGGCCACCCGCGAGGGACTTGCTCCGCAAGCCGACGCGGCGTTGTACGAGGCCAAGCGCAGTGGCAGAGATCGAGTCGTAGTGGCAACCACCTAGGGGAGTGAGCCATGTTTCGAGGCCGCGTGTCAGCCGTGTTGCCAATCCTGTTTGCCGTGCCACTCCTCGCCCAGAGTGACGATCCGGCGATGCTGGCCCGGGCCCGGTCCATCCACCAACGGGTGATGACGCTCGACACCCATGATGACATCAGTCCCGCCAATTTCACGCTGGAGCGGAATTACACTCAGCGGCTACCCAACCAGGTGAACCTCCCCAAGATGGAAGAAGGCGGCCTCGACGCCGTCTTTTTCATTGTCTTTGTGGGACAAGGCGCTGCGCTCAACGACTCGGGCTACGCCCGAGCCCACGCCTCGGCAATCGAGAAATTCGAGGCGATCCACCGCTTCACCGAGCAAATCGCTCCCGACCGAATCGGCTTGGCGCTCACCGCGGCGGATGCCCGGCGGATCTACGCCAGCGGAAGAAAAGTCGCCTTCATTGGTATCGAAAACGGCTATCCCGTCGGGACGGACCTCAGCAATGTCAAGCAGTTCTACGATTTGGGCGGGCGCTACATGTCTCTGGCGCACAACGGGCACAGTCAGCTGTCCGATTCCAACACCGGAGAGCGGGACGGCGTGTGGCTGCACAACGGCCTCAGTCCGCTGGGTCGCCAGGTCATTGCCGAGATGAACCGGGTGGGGATGATGGTGGATATCTCGCATCCGTCCAAGCAATCGATGCTGCAGACGCTGGCAATATCCACCGCCCCGATCATCGCGTCCCACTCCGGCGTTCGAGCGATCTGTAACCACTCTCGAAACCTCGACGACGAACAGCTGCTCGGCCTCAAGAAGAACGGCGGAGTAGCTCAGCTGGTCGCTTTCAATAGCTATGTTAAATGCGGCCAGCCAGAGTCACCGGAACGGACCCAGGCGCTGGCGGCGCTGCGCCAGGAGTTCGGGTTGCCGGCCACCGGCGCTGGCGGGGCCGGGAGTGGCGGCGGAGCCGGTGGGGGGCTGCAAGCCTTGCCGGAGCAGCAGCGCACCGAGTACCAGAGAAAGCTGGGCGTGCTCAATCAAGCGCTTCCGCCGGTTACCCGCGCCACGGTGAAGGACTTCATCGATCACATCGATTACGCCGTCAATCTGATCGGGATCGATCACGTCGGCATCAGCTCCGATTTCGATGGCGGCGGCGGAGTGAACGGGTGGAGCGACGCCAGCGAGACGTTTAACGTGACCCTGGAGCTGGTGCGGCGCGGGTATGGCGAAGCGCAAATCCAGAAGATCTGGAGCGGCAACTTGCTGCGGGTGATGGAAGCGGTGGAAAAGCGGGCGGGGAAGCCCCTCAAATCCTGAGGCGGTCTCGGCCGAAGCGCGCCTTTACGAGCTGCGATCGCTGTAACAAATACTATCTCAGTTGTGGATGTCAGGTGATGTGTTGCTGGCGATCTTCAAACATAACAAGCAGTTACAATTTATTGTGTTTCCGCCCAACCAATGCTCGCCGGCCACCTTGCTTCGATGCCGGCCGCCCCATTAGCCTTCACAACGAAGGGGGGCGACTGGTTTCGACGGGTCAGTAGAAGGTGTGGCAGCGTGCCCAGGTCCAGGTTCCTGGTAAAACCGCTTGGAAAGATTCAACTGCCAACTCTGAATTGGCGATGGCTGCCTAAGCTGAGCTCTGCTCGCTTCTGGTAACCTTCGGCGACGGAGCCCGTCCGGGGCGTCGGCGTCGAATAGCAAATCCGGGCTGGCCTGCTGCGGTCCTTCGGCGCGGTGGGTAAGATCCACGAAGGTTCGTTCTGGGAGGGTTGGTCGATGACCCGCCCAGGACCACGCAAAGACATCGGCCTACGCACGTAGACGCTGTACTGAAAGCTGGTTCGGACCAGGGTTCGATTCCCTGCGCCTCCATCCCGGGCGGGTCGCCATCAGGCGGTCCGCCCGGTAGCTTTCCAGCTTCCCCGACTCCGAGCTCGCCCGTGAGACGCTTGGCCCCGTTCGGCGTATTCTGCCTCATCCTGGTGGCCGGCGGCCCGCTCCTGGCCCAGCGCGCTGAACCGAAGTCCCCCCGACTCGGCACAATCAACTTCCCGACCTCCGGCTCCCCCGCCGCGCAAGTCGAATTTCAGCAGGGGGCGCTCTACCTCCACAGCTTCGAATACGAGAGTGCCGCGCGGGCATTCCGGAGAGCCCAGGCCGCCGAGCCCGGCTTTGCCATGGCCTACTGGGGTGAGGCGATGACCCACACTCACCCGGTGTGGAACCAGCAAAATCGCGCCGCGGCGCGTGAGGCGCTCGTGCGCCTGGCGCCAACTCCCGAGGCCCGCCGCGCCAAGGCAGGCACCATACGGGAACAGCGCTATCTCGATGCAGTCGAGATTCTCTACGGGGAAGGTTCCAAGCCCCGCCGGGACACCCTCTACGCTGCTGCCATCGAACAGATTGCCCGGGAGTACCCCGAGGACCTCGACGCCAAGGCGTTCTACGCCCTCGCCCTGCTGGGCCTGAATCAGGGCATCCGGGACACCGTCACCTACCTGCGCGCCGCGCCGTACGCCGATTCGGTATTCCGGCAAAACCCCGATCACCCCGGCGCGGCCCATTACCTGATCCACGCCTTCGACGATCCGTTCCATGCTGCGCTCGGGCTCAGCGCCGCGCGAGCCTACTCGAAAATTGCTCCCGACGCAGCCCATGCCCAGCACATGACCACCCACATCTTCCTTGCCATGGGAATGTGGGACGATGTGGTTTCCCAGAACCAGATTGCCATGGGCCTGACCGGCGCCCTGCCCGGACATTACTCCAGCTGGCTGGTGTATGGGCTGCTTCAGCAAGGCCGGTACGAGGCGGCGCGGGAGCTGATCGAGCTGCTCCGTCGCAACGTGGAATCCGAGGGCGCCGGCCCCCAATACACCGCAATGGCGTGGATCCGCTCCCACTATGTACTGCACGCCGAAGACCGGCCCGGCTCGGTCGTGACCGCTCGGGTCCCCTCCGACCGGTTGTCGCTGGCCGGGCAAATTTCCGAGCGCTACACCGACGGGGTGGTGGCGTTCCGCCGCCACGACAATTCGGCCCTCGACGCCGCTGCCAACGAACTTTCCCGGTTGCTGGCTGCCCAACGCGCCGATGCCGGCAGCGACGATCCCGGAGCCGATGGGTGGCGGGTCATGGCCCAGGCGCTTGGCGGGATGTCCCGATTTCTGAGTGGCTCCCGCGATCTCGGCGTTCGCGCCCTGCGCGAAGCCACCGCACTGGAAGATGCCTTGCCCCTCGAATTCGGCCCCCCCGCCATCGTCGAACCGACCCACGAGATCCTCGGCGCCATGCTGCTGGAGCTCGATCCTGCGGCAGCCCGGCAGGAATTCGAGGCTGCCCTCCGGCTGGCGCCGGGACGCTCCCGGGCGCTCGAGGGACTGGTCCGCGCCTCGGTGGCCGCCGCCGACAAGGCCGGGGCGGCGCGGGCCCTCGATCAGCTGGCGGCCAATTGGCATGGGGGGGATCCCGTGGCGCGCAATCTCCTCGAGGCGCTCCGCCGGATGGTCGACCGGATGCCCTAACCCGTAAGTCTCGTCACCGCCTCCATCGCCAGCGCCTGGGCCTGTGCGGCACTTTCGGCCAGACAATTGAGGTGGCCCATCTTGCGTCCCGGCCGGGGTTCCTTCTTGCCGTAGAGGTGCAGTTGGACGCCGGGAAGCGTCAGGACCGCGGCCCAGTCCGGCTCGCCCGACTTCCAAAGATCGCCCATCAGATTCACCATGCAGACCGGGGAGAGCAGCCGGGGCCGCGCCAGCGGCAGCCCGCAAAGCGTCCGGACCTGCTGCTCAAACTGGCATACCGTTGAGGCGTCCTGGGTAAAATGCCCGCTGTTATGGGGCCGGGGCGCAATCTCGTTGACCAACAACATCCCCCCATTCGCAATGAACATCTCCACCCCAAGGACGCCGACGTAGCCGAGCCGGTCGGCAACCCGGCCCGCCAGCCGCCGAGCCTCGGTTACCAGCGGGTCAGGGAAGCGCGCGGGAACCGTCGTGGTGTCGAGAATCCCGTTGCGATGGACGTTTTCGCCGGGAGGAAACGCTTCGATGGCCCCGTCATCGCCCCGCGCCAACACCACCGACAGTTCGCCTTCCAGTGTCAGCCGGCGCTCCAGCACACAGGCGACCCCGCCCAAATGGGCCCAGGCGCGCCGGGCCTCCTCGCGGGTGGTGATGCTGGCCTGTCCCTTCCCGTCGTAGCCCATCCGGCTGGTCTTGAGAATCGCCGGCCCCCCGATCCCATCCCAGGCGGCTTCGAGGCCGTCCGGATCGGTGACCACGGCATACGGAGTGGTGGCAATGCCGGCGGTCCGCAAAAACTCCTTCTCCCGAAGCCGGTCCTGGGCAATGGCAACCGTTTCGGGGAGCGGGCGCACTCGAAGCCGCAGGGCCAGAAACGCCAAGGCGTCGGTCGGCACATTCTCGAACTCGGTGGTGACGGCAGCGGCGCTGACGGCGAGCTCGGTAAGGGCGGCGGTGTCTTCATAACCCGCCAACAGATGCCGGGTGGCAATCCCACCCGCCGGGGAATGCCGATCGGGGTCCAGCACCACCACCTCGTACCCCATGCTGCGGGCCCGGGCGGTGAACATGCGGCCCAGTTGTCCCCCGCCCAGGAGGCCGAGGGTCGCCCCGGGCAGGATCATCCGGCCGTCGGCGTGGGCAGGAGGATCGAGCGCACCTGGGCTTCCTCGGTGGAGCGGAATCGCTCCAACTGCACCCGGAGACCGGGGTCGCCAACGGCCAGCATGGCTATGGCGTGCAGGGCGGCGTTGTGTGCACCCGCCTCGCCGATGGCAAAGGTCGCCACCGGGACCCCCGAGGGCATCTGCACAATCGAGAGCAGCGAGTCGAGCCCCGAAAGATGCCGGGATGGCACCGGCACGCCCAGAACTGGCAGAATCGTCTTGGCGGCGAGCATGCCCGGGAGATGCGCTGCGCCGCCCGCCCCGGCAATCAGGCAGACCAATCCACGGGCCGCGGCGCCGCTGGCGTACTCAAACAGCAGGTCCGGAGTTCGGTGGGCCGAGACAACGCGGGTTTCGTATGGCACCCCGAATTCCGCCAGCCTGCGGGCGGCGTGTTGCATGACCTCCCAGTCTGAGCTGGAGCCCATCACGACACCAACGAGGGGAGCTGCCATTCACGCCTCGAATTCAGGGGATCATCAGGGGTTGGCAAGGCGGAAAATCGCCTGAGCAGGCCGCCGGATCAAGCAAGACAGCACACCGCCCCCCAGCATCAGTCCTCGGAAATACCGCCTAAACCATTGTGTGTCATACACCTACGATGTCCTATCTGGTCTGGCCCGCCGGTTGCTAGGTACCTATATCCCGTCCGGGGCTCTCTCGGCGGAATCTCTGAGCCCAGAGTGAAATGAACCAGAAGGACCCCGCCGACGCCGGCCCGACTGAGTTGCCGCACCGACCCCGCCTTCGGAGTCGGTTTGGCCAGCGGCTGCTGCTGTTGTTCATCAGCTGCGCCATGATCCCGACCTGCGCCGTCGCGCTGCTGTCGTTTCGAAGCGTTGCCTCACAACTCACTGCCCAGAGCATCGAGCGGTTGAGCTCCCTGGCGGTGTCGTCGGGCCGGACCCTCTACAACCGCCTCAGCTTTCTGGAGAGCGATCTGCGTCGTCTGGCGCCGCGCCTCGAGAGCTGCGGTGATTGCGGCGAGGCGCTGCTCTATGCAGCAGAGGCGGTGGTCGAAATTCCCGATACCGGTCGGCTGCGCGCCGTGGCCGGCGCCGTCGATGCCGATGGGTGGTTCACCCCGAACCAGTTGCCCTCCCTCGAAATCAATCACAGTGCGGTCACCACCCGAATCAACCAGCTTGGCGTTACCGAATTCTTCCTGGTGCACCGTCCCCAGCGTGATTCGGCATTCGCGGGTCGGTATGTTGCCCGGATCAACCCCGGGTACCTCTGGAGTCAAGGCGACGACGAGGCGCTTCCCGGAAACGTGCGGCTCGAACTGGGTGACTCACTCGGCTCGGTGCTGGGAATTTCGGAGACCTCCGAGAATGAGCGTGCCGCGACCATTCAATCGGAGTGGTCGCTTCCTCAAGCCCAACGCTTCCGGCTGCCCCCCTGGAAGGTCCTGGTGCGCGAGCCTCGCCAGGATGTGATGGCGCCAATGGCCACGTTTTCGGGCAGTTTCCCGCTTCTCCTCGCCCTGGCGTTGCTGTTGGTGCTGATCCTTGGGGCCGTGCAGATTCGCCGGAGCCTGGTTCCCCTCGCCGAATTGCAGGCCGGCACCCGCCGGATCGCTGCAAGCAACTTCGACGATCCGGTCGTGGTACGCAGCGGCGATGAACTGGAGGAACTGGCCGGCGCATTCAACTCGATGACTTCCCAGCTTGGCCGGCAATTCAACGCCCTGAAAACCGCCGCGGAAATCGACCGTGCGGTGCTCTCCTCAGTGGATGCCGCTGCGATCGTGCAGGCGGTGCTCGACCGAGTGCCCGAGATCACCCCCTGCGACGGAATCAGCGTCACCCTCCTCAACCCCGGCGCCGGGGCCCCCGGTACCACCTGGGTGTCGTACGGTACCGGAACGGCGGATTCCCGCATCAGGGCCGAGTTGAGGCCGGAAGATGTCCGCCAGGCCGGCCACCACGCCGAGCGACTCTCCCTCGGGCTCGGTGCAGCCCCGATTCCCCTCTACCTCGCCCACTTTGTGAAGCCCGACCAGGCGGTGCGGATCGAAGCGTTCCCGCTGCGCTACGGTGGCGAACTGCTGGGCGTCATTGCGCTTCGCACCCGCCCCGGTGAAACCACTGAAGCGGATCTTCTGCAGGCCCGTCGCATCGCCGATCAAGTGGCCGTCGGGCTCTCCAACGCGCGCATGGTGGACCAGGTCCGGTTCCTGGCATTTTTCGACAGCCTGACTCACCTTCCCAATCGGGTGCTCTATAAGGAGCGGCTGGCTCAGGCGTTGCTCCGGGCAGAGCGCAACGGAAAAATGGTGGCGGTCTGCTTCATCGACCTCGATCATTTCAGCCGAATCAACGACACCCTTGGGCATGACCTCGGCGATCTGTTGCTCAAGGAGGTCGCCGCTCGGCTGGTCGGCTGTACCCGCTCCGGCGATTCCCTGGCACGGTTCGGGGCCGAGGAGGGTGACGCTGATTCCGTCGCAGGGGGTGATCTCGGGCACTCGGTCGAGCACCGCCTGCACGATCGC
>JANNSC010000237.1:0-6832 GCA_031402135.1 Gemmatimonadales bacterium
GCTACACTTTCAAGGTCGGCGGAAAGACCCGGCGCTACCTGGACTTCTGGAATACGCCGGAGGGGTCAACACCGGGGGAATTCCAAATGACGGGGACGAATCCCGATGGAACGACATTCAGCGTACCGCATGGCAACGGACCCTTCCTCTTCAGCGGCCAGGGCCTCAAGCTCGAGGATGGCTCCACCGCGCAGTACCACCTTGCCCAGGGGGGTCTGACGGACAATCGGGTCATGACTATCAAGAAGTGAGTGCGGTGAGTGGACCCCTCGCCCCCCGCGCGGTAGCTTCGAGAGGAGTAGGAAATCCAAATCAATTGGGGTCGGCATCATGAGCTCGAACACATGGCTGAAGGCTGGGCTGTTGGCCGGTTGCGGGTTCGCATCGGCGCTGGCCGGCTGCGCCAAGAAGGACGCAGCACCCGCTCCCCCGGCCCAGGACGTTGCCGCCGGCGCACCCAACCCCGGGACAGGGCTTCCCGGACAGACCCTCAACACCGGAACACCTGTGGATGGCGCCGCGACCGTGACGGCGCCTTCAGCTGTTGGCGCCGGTGCTCCGATCGAAGTGGGTTGGACCGGTCCCGGCAATACCGGTGATTACATCGACATCGTCCCCCGCGGCACCACCACCGCATCCGGCGAGATCGACTATGCCTACACCCGGAACGCGATCCCGGTGGCCAAGTTGCGGGCTCCGACGACGCCGGGGGACTACGATGTGCGGTACCTGGTCCAGCTGACCGGCGAGCGAAAGGTCAACGCGACGGCGCCGCTGACCGTTTCTGCCGCAACCGCCACCCTGACCGTCCCGCCCCAGGCCGAAGCCGGCGAACCCCTGACCATCGCGTGGGCAGGTCCTGCCGGCGCTGGCGACTATCTCGACATCGTCCCTGCCGACGTCACCGCCGCTTCTGGCGAGATCACCTATGCTTACACCCGTGACGGCAATCCCGCCAAGCTGAGCGCCCCCGGCAAGCCCGGCGCCTATCAGATCCGGTACCTGCTGGAGGGCCCCGGCGGGCGCAAAGTCCTGGCCTCGGCACCGCTCGCGGTCACCCAGCCTACCGCCACGCTGATGGCGCCCGATGCCGTGGACAAAGGCTCCAAGGTCAAGGTCGAGTGGACCGGTCCCGAGCGCCGGGGTGACTACATCGACCTGGTGAAGCAGGGCAACGCCGCCACCTCCGGCGAGCTGTCCTACTTCTATGCCGACCGCAACTCGTCGAGCGAACTGACCGCGCCCGCCCAGCCGGGGGACTACGAAATCCGTTATCTCCTCGAGGCCCCCGGCGGGCGGCTGGTGCTGGCCCGGCGACCGCTTCGGGTGCGCTAGCCGCACCCGGTCCCAGAGCACTTACCAGGGCAGCATGTGGTGCGCCCAGGTGTCCTCGTCGGACAACAGACTGGCGTGGCCGGGTTGCAGCAACCGAATCCGCACATGGCCCACTCCCCGGTCGATTGCGGGCACGGGATCCAGCCGTTTTGGCACGGCTGGCAGCAACGGCCTTTTTCGCTACAGATGAACCCTTTCCGACAGCAGACCCCGTTGCATTTCACCGCGCCGCCTGGACATTCCTCGCAGCAGTCGCACGCCCCGGCCTGGCCGGCCTGGTGGGCATCCTTCCCTAACTCGCTCACCGCCTTGTGGTAGTTCCCCGCGACATTCTTGCACTGGATCCGCAGCATCGTATCGAACATCCCCGACCCGGGGTATGTGGTCCCGCAGATTGCCAGCATGTCGTGGTAGAACTGCCGGTCGGTGACGTCCTGAGGCCGGTTGCAAGTGCTATAGCCGACGTCGTGGGTGTTGCAGGCCGGCTGGAAATTGGCCAGATACAGCGGACTGTTGGGCACCGCGTTGATCCCGCTCCCGAAGACTCCCCCCTCCGGACCGCAGCCATTCACGGGGGCCGTGAAGTTGAGCTTCGGCACCGGATTCTTGCACTCGGGCCGGTAGAAGCTTCGGATGTCCTTGCAGCCGGAGTCCTGCGCCACGCCGCCGGGTATGCGGAGGCCCCGGCTTGGCCGCAGCCAAGCTCCGAAGACCGCCATGGCGGCGCTGCCCGCCACCAGCCTGACCGCCTCCCGGCGTGACATGCCGCGGGCGACATCCCGGGCAAGCCGGTCGAACCAGGTGGCATTCATGTTAGAGTGGCCATGGAATGGCCAGCGCCTTTCCGGCCTTGATACTGGTGGCCTTCGCCTGTTTCAAGAGGATGACGCTCTGCCCCCGGAGGTCGTCGGCCGAGGCCGGATCGGGCGCAGCGTAGGCCTGGGCCAGTTTCTCGAGGGAGTGATCGCTTTGCAACAAGGTGAGCGCGGTGAGATCCCGCGCACTGGCGCCGGCTGGCCCGCCGCCGCTTTGGGCCAAGACCTCGGTACGCAGCGCCTGGAGGTGTTGCCGCATCGTTGCGATGGCGGGACTCGGATCCGGAAACCGCTGCCCCGGTGGAGGCGGATCCTCCGGGTACGCCAAGCCCAGTGCCTGCTGGTCGGCCTGAAGCTGCGGGCGGGCGCCACGCAGAAGCGCGCGGATCTTCGCCACCACCGGATTGGGGGCTGCCTGGGTTCTAGTGAACATCGAGACTCACCGATAGCTGTGAAACTGCTTGGGTCGGCTCCCGCGGGGGCAGCGCGCTGCTGCGGTGGGCATTCCCCTCACCCGGAACCGGCGCGGCCGCCACCGGGCGAGGTACAACCGTGCCGACAAGCTCCCGAATGGCGACCGCGCCCTGCACCACCACGCTGGCGATGCTTCCCTCCGGGGAGATGAGCACCGCGCTCGGCGTTGCATAGGCGACATAGGCCTCGGCGAGTTCCCGCTCCCGCTGCAACAGGACCCGCTCGACCCCTGAATCGGCGGACCTGAGCCGGTTCTCCTCGAGGCTGCCCTGGCTGATCAGTGCGATGGTGAGCGCCCCCCCATGGGCCCGCTGCCAGCCGGCGATCTCCGGGAGCGCGGCGGTGCACGGCGAACATCCAGGGTGGGTAAAGACCAGCATGACCGGAAGCCCCGGCGCGAGGAGCTCGACCAGACCGACTGAGCCGCCTTCCAAGTTGGCAGCGTCGAATGCCGGAGCCGCCGTCCCGACCGGCAGACCGTCCGGCGGAATTGCCGCAATGCCGGGCGCCGCCGAAATGAATCCTCGTGCGGCAAGTTCCCCTTCCAGCCGGTCCAGCCGCAACAGCAGCCGGCCGTGCTGCCGGAGCAGGTGCATCCCGAACCAGCCGCCGCCGGCGACCAGCAGCAGCGCGAGCCCGGCGATGCTCCCGGTCACCCTCTCCGCAGTGCCCAGACTGCCAAACCAATCGAGATAACTCGGACCCGCTCCGCCGCGCTCTCCCAGCCACACCCATCCCGCGATCAGAGCGAGCCCGGCGTTGCGCCCCAGCGTGGACCACCCCACCGGGGCGGAGTGCAGCTGCCCGAAGCAATGACAATCAGCCTTGCGGCCCCGGATCATGACGTTGGCGATTCCCAGGATAAACAGGCCCAGGAGGACCACGGCGCCCAGCGCTCCCCAACCCGCTGTAGCGGCCGGGAGGAGCGCCATGGCTACGCTGAATTCGAGCAACGCCAGTGCCCGGCCGAAGGGCCCAGCGAGAACTGCGGGCACCCCGAAGCCGACCATCGCCGCGCGGGAGCCGGCCCGGTCGGCGAGCTTCGTGGCACCGGCCAGGAAGAACACCGCCGCCAGCGCCAAGCGCGCGACCAGCAATCCTGCCGCCCCTGCCTCCATCGGCATCTCCAATTCCCCGAGGTAGCCTGTTTGCCGCCCCGCTACTCAAGTGGAAAGATATCCCCAAAGTTGATAGTCCGGGTTGAACGCCTCGGCGACTATATTTCAGCCTCGCACCTGGTCTGACCGACACCCGGCGGGTCTCCACCGTCGGTAGAAGGAGCGTTTCGATGCCGTCTCGGCTCGCTTTTCTGCTGCTCCTCGGCTTTCCCCTGGCACCGGCGTATGGTCAAGGCCCGACGCTGGGGCCCAAAGACACTGCCAAGTTCCCCTCCACCGATACCAGCCGGGTGGCGGTCGGGGCCCCGGCGCCGGACTTTACCCTCGAAGCGCTGGTCGGTCCCCCGGTCACCCTGTCTCAATTTCGCGCCAAGCAGAATGTCATCCTGATGTTCTATCGGGGACACTGGTGAGCGTGGTGCGCCAGCCAGCTCGGTGAGCTGAGGGATTTGCTGACTCGGGACCAGAAGAAAACCACCGCCATTCTTGCGGTGGCCATCGACGATCGCAAAGATCTCCAGAAAATGGTGGACCGGATCACCAAGACCGACGGGCGAAAGCCCGACTACACTTTTCTTTCCGACCCCGGTCATCGGGTCATTGATCGCTACGGATTGTGGAACCCCGCGGGGCAGGGATGGCCCCATCCCACTGCCTACGTGATCGATCGCCTCGGCGTAGTCCGCTGGAAGTTCACCGAGGTGAACTACAAGATTCGGCCCACCAACGACATGATTCTCCGAGCGCTTGCCAAAGTGCCCTGAGGCCTTGGCCCATGCTTGAAAAACTCCGCACCGCCCTGGGCGATCGCTACCAAGTGCAAAGCGAGTTGGGCCAGGGCGGGATGGCGCTGGTCTACCTGGCCAGAGACCTCCGGCACGATCGCGCCGTGGCGCTCAAAGTGCTCCGGCCCGAACTGTCGGCGGTGATCGGTGCCGAGCGTTTCCTCAACGAAATCCGAGTCACCGCCAACCTCCAGCACCCCCACATTCTCCCGCTATTCGATTCCGGCGCGATCGACACCCTGCTCTACTACGTCATGCCGTACGTCGAGGGCGAATCACTTCGCGACCGGCTGGCTCGGGAACGCCAGCTCCCCATTCGGGAAGCGGTGCGCCTCACCCAGCAGGTGGCCAGCGCGCTCGATTACGCCCACCGCCGGGATGTGCTCCACCGCGACATCAAGCCGGAAAACATCCTGATTCACGAGGGCCAGGCGCTGGTCGCTGATTTCGGGATTGCTTTGGCGCTTCGCCGCGCCGGTGGCGAGCGGCTCACCGGCACCGGAATGACGGTGGGAACTCCGCAGTACATGAGTCCGGAACAGGCCGCCGGCGACCGGGATCTCGATGCTCGGAGCGACCTGTTCTCGCTGGCGGCGGTGCTGTACGAGATGCTGGCCGGTGAGCCGCCTTTCACCGGGCCGACAGTGCAGGCCATCCTGACCAAGTTGGTGACTGAGCAGGCCCGGCCGCTCCGGCAACATCGGGACACCATTCCCCCGGCGCTGGAGGCGGCGCTGCACCAGGCCCTCGCCAAGATCCCCGCCGATCGCTTTGCCGGAGCCGCCGAATTCGCCGAGGCACTCGCCAATCTCCCGCTGACCCCGACCCCGCCCGAGACCCAGACGGTCGCTGCCCTGTCGGCTCGGCCCCGGCGCCTGCGGTCCACCCTGGGCTGGGCCCTGCCGGTCGCGGTGGCCCTCGGATTGGCAGCCTTTGGTGGCTGGCGTCTGGCCCGGCCGGGGCCGCAACGGAGCCCCATTCGCTTCGTGGTCCCCAGCGTCAACCAGCAGGTGGATCCAGAGTACAATTGGGCCCCCACGCTTGCCATCAGCCCCTCGGGCCGGGAGCTGGTCTTCCGAAACGGTGGGATGCTTCACCTCCGCGCGCTGGACGATTTCATCCCGCGGCCCTTGGTAGGCACTGAGGGGGCGTCGATGCCGGCCTTTGCGCCCGATGGGAAATGGCTGGCGTTTCACCAGAGTGGTCATCTGCGGAAAGTGGCCCTGGCCGGCGGGTCGGTCGTCGAAATCGCTTCCGCCGACGTCGGCCCAGGGCTGACCTGGGGAGAGGACCAGCACATTTACTTTTCCTCGCTGGGTGGCAACGGTGGCATCTGGCGAGTGCCGGCAGCGGGCGGGGGGGTGCCCGAGCCGGTTACCACCGTGGCCGACAGCGCCGCCGAACATGCCCACGCCTGGCCGGAGCTCCTGCCCGGCGGCAAGACGCTGCTGTTCACCGTGTTAGGTCCGAGCGGCGGCGCCCTCGACTCCCGCATCGTGGTGGAAGCCCTCGGGTCGGGGCTCCGCCGGACCGTCGTGGAGCAGGGGACCTTCGGGCGCTACCTGACCTCGGGGCAGCTGCTCTACGTGACCAATGAGGGCAGCATGTTTGCCGCAGACTTCGACCCCCGCAAGGGAGTCATGGCGGGAACGCCTCGGCAAGTACTGGCCGATGTCTACGTGGCGAGCTGGGGCGGTGGGGCCCTCATTGCGGTGGCCGAGGATGGTACCCTTGCTTTCGAGCCCGGCAGCGCGGCGGCACCCCAGGTGGTGCGGGCGGTGGACCGCTCCGGGAAGGACCTCGGCGCAATCGTTCCCGCCGGGTACCTCGATGGCATTCGCCTCTCACCCGATGGGCGGCAGATCGCAGCCAACGTCCGGGTCCCCAGCCAGAACGACATCTGGCTGTTCGGGCCGGAAGGGGAGCCGGAGCGCCTCACCTTCGATGCCGCCGAGGACGAATTCCCGGTCTGGTCTCCCGATGGCTCGGCCATCGCCTACACCTCCTCCCTGGCGAGTCAGGCTCGGCGGCTCCAGATCAGGGCAGTTGCGGCGGGCACCCGGCCGCGACGGGTGCTCACCTGGCCGCGGCACCTCCACC
The DNA here is from genome assembly GCA_031402135.1 of Gemmatimonadales bacterium. GTDB lineage: Bacteria > Gemmatimonadota > Gemmatimonadetes > Gemmatimonadales > GWC2-71-9 > JABFSM01. Next base: position 6,628 of record JANNSC010000237.1, read on the forward strand.
TCACCTCCTGGTCTCGGGATGGCCAATGGTTGGCGGGTTATGATTTCAGCCCCGGACAGGGCCTCGACGTCTGGGCGATTGCGGCCGACGGATCCGACTCCATCCCGGTGGCGGCCGGGCCGGCCTCCGAGTCCGAACCGGACTTCTCGCCCGATGGGCGGTGGGTGGCGTACCAGTCGGATGAATCGGGGCGGATGGAAATCTT
>JANNSC010000238.1:0-10543 GCA_031402135.1 Gemmatimonadales bacterium
GTCGAACTGGACCAGTTCGTTCTGGAGCACCTCGTAGTTGGTCTGCCCGCCGACGAACGCGAGGGTGGAACGCGATCCCCAGACGTCGTTGCCATCGGTCGCCCGGAACCGGTTGAACCAGTGCAGGTTCTTGTCGAGGACGGCGGCGCGGACCGCCTCGACCCGGGCCGCATCCTTGCTCGGCGACGACCCCAACAGCCCCCGGACGATGACCTCGGCGATGCGGCGGTTCCCCTCCTGGTTTAGGTGAACACCGTTGTGCGTCAGCGGCGCCGCGGACTCCGCGTAGAGCCGCTGGGAGAGACCGAACAGATCCAGATACCCGACGCCCTTCTGCCGAGCCACGGAATCCATCGCCTTGGTGTACTTGGCCAGGCGGGCATTGTTGGCGGATCCGTCGGGCAGGTTCGGATCGTCGAGGTTCTCGTGGGCGATGGGCGAGAACAGCACGATGCGGGGAACGCCGCGACCGGAGTAGTTCTGGGCGCGGGTGTGATCGATCCAGGTGGCAAGCGCGGTGGCAAACCCCGCCGGGTTGTCGTCGTAAGACTCGTTGTAGCCGAACATGGCAAACACCACGTCCGCTTTCGAGAGCCCGAGGTAGTCGTCCGGGGACGGCAACCCCTTGGTGCGGGGCCGGTGATCGATTCGATCGCCGGTGAAACCCTGGTCACGAATCACGAGTCTCAGCGCCGGGCGGGCCAGCTGCAGGTAGGCCTCCAGCCAGCCGTCGTGTTGCATCCGTTCGGCCAGGGCATTGCCGATGATGACGATGTGATCGCCCTCCTTTAGCTCCAGCTGCGGGGTCGTGCAGGCCGCCATCACTGCAAGAGCCAGCGGCGCGAATCGGCTAGGCGGGCGTAACATCATCGGGCTTTGTCTCCGGAGTGCTGGGACGACGAATCCTGCGTCGGTCGATCTGGCGACATGATGGGGGTATCCCAACCCGCGAGGTCCGCCGGACGGACTCCGCGGCGGTACCCGTCGAAACTGAAGGTCACCGGGTGGTACGGGCCCACGAACGAGACGTCGAGACCGGGCGTGATGGCGTTCTCCATGCCGAGGGCCCACAGGGTGGCGTTGACCAACATCCGGCGGAAGCCGGGATTGAGCAAGTCTTCGGAGGCGCCGTGGGTGGAGGTGAACACCCGGCCCCGTTGTCCGTTGGCCCCCTGATGGGTCCGGGTCCACACCACCGGCAACCGCTCCTTGGCCGAGTCGCGTGGCGCGGTGGGTTCCATTCCGTTGAGGACCTGTCCTAACGCCAGCACATCCGACCCGGCTAGCGGATAGGCCTGGTAGCCGCCCGACTGGACGTGAATGTCGCGGACGCCGCGCCAGATCGGGTGGGCATTCGAATCGTCGCGGGGGAGGATCAGGGAACTCTGTTCGTGGTTGGTCCCGTAGTGGCCCACCCAGGTCTCACCTAGCACTTGCTCTCCGAACCCGCTGGGGTAGTCGGCGCCCTGGTAATCCCAGGAGTACTTGGCGAACGGCCCGTCCTTGATTCGAAACGCGTGGGTGGAGGTTCGGAGCCCCAGCACCGGGCCACCCCGATCGACGTAGTCCACGATGTGCTGCATTTGGTCGGCAGGGAAATCCTGAAAGCGGATGGCCAGGACCAGTAGATCCGCCGTCTTCAGCGCTTCGAGCCCCCCGATGTTGGAACTGCCGGGCTGGATGAACCCCGCGCTATCGAGGGTAAAGAAGACGCTGGCCTTGAATCCCAGGCGGCGGGCCAGGATGCGCCCCAAGGCAGGGAGGAGTTCCTCGGACCGGTATTCGTGATCCCCGGCGATAAGGACGATGTGCTTGCCAGCGCCGGGTCCGTCGGTGCCTTGGTATACTACGCGGGAGGGATGGCCAGGAGGGGCGGGATCGGAACAGCTCGTCAGAGCGACGCTGGCGAGGATTATCCTGACGGCCGAGACCATCAATGCTCCAGTTTTCACGGCGTCGCCTCGGCGATTGTCAGGGTCGGTCTCGGTCCATCATGATGAGGTCTCGCCACGGATAGGAATTTCCGTCAACCCCACGAAGGTACGGAAGGAATCTCGGGTCGTCAACGCGCGCCGCGACCCCTGCGCTCGGCACCACGTGTGGCCGATGAGTTGGTTCGACGGGTCGGCCCGGCGTGTCCGAAGGCGTGCGGCCGCTTCCTCACCATTTGCGCTACGAATGAATGCGTGAAGGCTGTTTGTCGGCTGAGTAGCCGCATTGCCGCCCGGAGATTCTCTGCGCGGGAAGAAGCGATCCAGCCGCCAGTGCGGCCGCGAGGATGGCTGGCGCCGGACTTCCCGACGTGAAGCCCTAGCCCCGCAGCTCTACCACCGCAGGATATCCTCCATGGCCGCCTGAATGCCTCCGGCCTGGGGAAGGATCGCGTCCTCAAGCTCCGGCGCATAGGCCACGAAGGTGTCGGTGGCCGCCACCCGCCTGACCGGAGCGTCGAGCCAGGCAAAGGCCTCGTCGGCAATTCTGGCGGCAATCTCGGCGCCGTACCCCCAGGAGAGCGAGTCTTCATACGCCACAATGACCCGGCTGGTTTTCCGCACCGAGGCGTAGACCGTTTCCCAATCCACCGGCGACAGCGAGCGAAGGTCTATCACCTCCACCCGGGCGCCGGTCTTCTCCTCAAGGGCCTTCGCGGCCACCAGCGAGCGCTGCACCACGGCGCCGTAAGTTACCACCGTCAAATCGGCTCCTTCCCGCACCACTTTGGCCTTGCCAAAGGGGATCATGAAATTGGGGCCGGGGTTCGGGGCCTTGTTGTAGGTCTGGCGGTAGAGGTGCTTGTGCTCCAGGAAGATCACCGGATCTTCGCAACGAATGGCGGTGCGCAACAGACCATTGGCATCGAGCGCCGTAGCGGGGCAGATCACCCTGAGCCCCGGCACGCCAGTGAAAATCGCGGCGCCGGTCTGGGAGTGGTAAGGGGCGCCGCCCTTGAGGTACCCGCCGTAGGTCACCCGCACCACTACCGGCGAGCTAAAGGCGTTATTGGAGCGCCAGCGCAGAATGGCCAGCTCGTCCCGCAGCTGCATGTAGGCCGGCCAGATGTAGTCGAAGAATTGAATTTCGACGACCGGCTTGAGCCCCCGGGTCGCCAACCCGATTGCCCGCCCGACGATATTCGCCTCGGCCAGCGGCGAGTTGTAGACCCGGTTGCCGCCGAATTGTTTCTGCAGCCCCCAGGTCACCTTGAACACCCCACCCTTGCCCTTCACCTCGCCGAGATAGTCCTCCCGACTGACGTCTGCGACATCCTCACCGAAAACCAGGATGCGTTGATCCCTGGTCATCTCGTCCTTCATGCAGATATTCAGCAGATCCACCATGGTGGTTGGATCGCCGCTGAATTGCGGATCATCCTCGGTGTCAAACTGTTCCGACGTGGGATCGACATCGGGGGAATAGACAAAATTGTAGATGGTACTAGTGGCCGGCTGGGGGGATGCCAGCGCCGTGTCCGAGGCGATCTGCACTTCCTCCTCGACCTCGGCCTTGATCCGGTCGATTTCGGCCTGGGTGGCAACGCCGTCCCTCACCAACTGCGCTGGAAAAGAGACGATCGGGTCGCGGGCTGCATCGGCATCCCGTTCCGAGGTGGGGCGATAGTGGACCTCGTCGTCCGAGAGGGAATGGCTGTAGGGGCGAATGACTTTGGCGTGCACCAGCGCCGGGCCTTTGCGGGCCCGGGCATATTCGACTGCCTTGCTGAGCACATCATAAGAGGCGAGCGGATCACAGCCGTCACATTCGAGAATTAAGAGCCCGGGGAACCCGGTAACCAGCTTGGAAATCGAGCCGCCCGGCGTGTTGACCTCGACCGGAACCGAGATGGCGTAGCCGTTGTCTTCGATGAGGTAGACCACCGGCAGCTTGAGATTGCAGGCGGTGCTGAGCGACTCCCAGAACTCACCCTCGCTGGTGGTGCCATCCCCGGAGGAGACGAACACCACTTCGTCACTGTTGATTTTCTCATCGCGATCAGGGATCGCGTCATTCTGGGAATACCGAAGCCACGCCTCCGCGGCGCCTACTGCTTGAAGAAACTGGGTACCGGTGGGACTCGAGGAGGTGACGATGTTGAGATCTCTGTGCCCCCAGTGCGAGGGCATCTGCCGCCCGCCGGAATTGGGATCATCGGCGGCCCCAACAGCAGAGAGCAACTGTTCAGTGGGAGTCATACCGAGGCCGAGGCAGAGGGCCCGGTCCCGGTAGTAGGTGTAAAACCAGTCATAGGAAGGGCGGAAGACCTTGGCGGCAGCCACCAGCACCGCTTCGTGGCCGGCGCCGGAAATCTGGAAGAAGATCTTGTTCTGGCGCTTGAGCTGAATCTCTTTATCGTCGATTCGCCGGGAGAGTTGCATCACCCGGTACATCTCGAGGAGGTCCGCCTTGTCGAGCCGGGCGCTGGGGCGGGTCTTGCTGGTTGGAGCGGGTCGGGTTGCCATTGATCCGGGGCTAGGGAGTCGGGACACCAAGGGAATCGGGGCCAGCCATTGAAAGATAGCGGCCCGCCCCCGCGGGATGGAGGTGCCTTCCAGGGCTACGGCTGGTAGACGATTTTCCCACCGACGACGGTCAGCTTCACGCGCGCTTCGCTGATCGAAGTTGGAGGGATCGTGGTTAGATCGCGGTCGAATACGACGAGATCAGCGCGGAAACCCCGTTTGAGAATGCCCCGGGAGCTTTCGGCGAAGACGCCGTAGGCGTTGCCCTGGGTGTAGGCACGGAGGGCCTCCTCGACGGTGATCTTCTGCTCTGGCACCCAGCCATCGGGATTCTTCCCGTCCAGGGTCTGCCGGGTCACTGCCGCTTCGATGCCGAGCAACGGATCGAGCGGCGCCACAGTCCAGTCCGAGCCGAAGGCGAGTGTGGCACCGGCGTCAAGCAGGCCCCGGAAGGCGTAGGTGCCCTTGATGAGCTCGGGTCCAATGCGTTTGGCGGCCCAGCGGCCGTCGTCGGCGGCATGGTAGGGTTGCATCGAGGGAATCACGCCGAGCCCGGCAAAGCGGGGGATGTCCGAAGCGCGCAGGTGCTGGGTGTGTTCGTCCCGGAAGCGACGATCCCGGGGGCCATGCGCCTTGGCGACACTGTCGAAGATATCCAGCAGGAGGGCATTGGCCCGGTCACCGATGGCATGGACTACGACCTGCAGGCCGGCCGAATCGGCGGCGCCAACCCACTGGCGGAGAGAGTCTTCCGGGGTGGTGAACAGGCCGCGGGTGCCGGGTTCGTCCCGATACGGCTCAAACAGCAGAGCGGTGGTGGAGCCGAGCGAGCCGTCCACGAAACCCTTGACTCCGGCGGTTCTGATCCAATCATCACCGGCGCCACGGATTCGCAGACTGTCGGCAACGGTGCGCCACGCGGCCAGGGGGACATAGTTGGACACTCTGAGAGTAAGTGCTCCGCGGGCCCGGGCGCGTTCCAGGGCCGCAATGTCGTTCCAACCGGTGCTCACGCTGCCGACGGCGGTGACGCCAAGCGAAGCGGCGTGAGCCATGGCCCGGACCAACGCCGAATCGAGCTGGGTCGGGGAGGCTTCAGGAACTGCGGCGAACACCGGGCCCATCGCCTCGTCCTTGAAGACGCCAGTCAGCTCTCCGCTCTTCCGCCGCACCACGGTTCCGCCGGGGATCTCACCCATCATGCGATCGAGCCTTGCCGCCGCCAAGGCAAGGGAATTGGCGAGGGCCATGTGGCCGTCGAGCCGGCTCAAAAAGACGGGGTTGTTGGGCGTTACCGAGTCAATCCAGGCGCGATCGGGGAGGGGGGCGCCGGGCCAGCGCTCGTGGTCCCAATCTCCCCCGGTGATCCACTCGCCCGGCTTCAGTGTGGCTGCGAACGTCTTGATGCGGCGGCTGAACTCCGCGGGAGAATTGGCATCCCGAAGATCTACGCTGGCAAGCTGAAAGCCTCCACTGAGGAGGTGGACGTGGCCATCCATGAACCCCGGCGTGATGAATCCACTCTGGGGCCGCATTTGACTGGTGTTGGCACCGATAAACGGCGCCACCGCTGCGCTGTCACCGACCGCGAGGATGGTGTCGCCACGAAACGCGACGGCTTCGGCATAGGGGCGGGCAGAGTCGCCGGTCCACACCCGGCCGTAAATCACGAATTCGGCCTTGGGGGTGGAGGTGCAGGCGGACAGCGAGAGGCACGTCAGGAGGAATCGGCGCATCGGGGAAAGTTACTGCGGCGGGCGTCCGTTGGCCTCATCGGCGGACTGTTGGAGGAGAAGGGCCTGTTCCGCGGGGAGTTGAAAGTTGCCCGCAGAGACTCGAAGCCCGCGAGGCATCCCGATCACCGAACGATCGAAGATCGCACCAAAAATGGTGAGCGCGGCGAGGTAGGAGCCGGGGATCGACGGATGGAGTGCATCGGCACCGTAGAGCAGGAGCCCGGGGTTGCGCCGCCAGCCGGCCCGCCACGCCTCTCCGGCGGGGAGGAACAGCCCCTGGATGTCTACGGCGGCAAGCCGATACGATTCGATGGATGCCTCAAAGGTGCTGAAATTGGCCAAGGCCGGCCACACCGAAAACATTGCCGGGACGCCGGCGTTGCTGCGGATCACTGCGGCAAAGGTGGCGGCCCATTGCCTCAGGTTTGCCCGATTGGCGAGCACCGAGGAAGGCCCCTGCTGCAGCACCACGTGGGTCCAGCCGCCGGCCTCGATCACCCGTCGAGCCTGGCCATCGATCCAGTGATCCTCCAGGGAATAGTCGGGCTTGGCAATCTGGGCGGTCTGCACGCCGGAGATTCCGGCGGAGTCGGCCAGCGCCTTCACCATATCCGGCAGGTCGTTGTAATAGGTGAGGCTGTTGCCGACAAAGAGGATGCGGGTGGTGGCTTGGGGGTTGGGGGAAGGATCTTCGTTGGGACCGGTGCCGGAGAGACAGTTGCTCCCGGCCCCAATGAGGCTGAGCGCGGTGAACAACGAGCGAAGGGTGGGCATGATTTCCCGACGGCGGGCACCCCCCGGTGGTTTCAGCCCCGTCGAGCGGCTGCCTCAACTCCCCTTGCATGGTGAGTGGACGAGCCTTAGCTTCCCATCACCATGTAATTGGAGTCCCGATGCCTCGCCCGCCGCTCGCCCTTCTGCAGGGAACCGTCGATCTCCTCGTCCTCAAGGCCCTCGCCTGGAGACCCCAACACGGCTATGCCATCTCCCGCTGGATTCGGGAGCGCTCGAAGGGTGCGTTCGGCCTCGAGGATGCCGGCTTGTACCAGGCGCTGCACCGACTGGAGCGGCGAAGCTGGGTGGCGGCGACTTGGGGACTCTCGGAAAACAACCGCCGGGCCCGGTACTACACGCTGACCGACGATGGACGGGCCCAGCTTCGCGCCGAAGCCGGCACCTGGCGACAGTATGCCGCCGCCGTATTTCGGGTGCTCGACGCCCGCCAGGTGGAGGACTGACCATGCCGCATATCCAATTCCGGTGGCCCTGGCGCAAGCGTGGAGAGATCGGTGCTGACGTGGATGAGGAGGTTCGCTTCCACATCGACATGCGCACCGAGGAGCTGATCGCCGAAGGCGAAGCGGCCGGCCCGGCGCGCCGCCGCGCCACAGCCGAATTCGGCAACCTGGAGCAGGCCAAGCGGGCGATTCGCCGGCACGATCGAGCAACCGAAGGGAGCCGGAGGCGGAGCCTGCTGGCCGAGGAATGGTGGCGCGACCTGACGCTCGCGGTGCGAAGCCTCCGCCGGGCACCGAGCTTCACCACCATCGCGGTCCTGACGTTGGGGCTGGGCATCGGTCTCGCCACCGTGGTCTTCAGCGTCGTGAGCGGGGTCCTGCTCCGACCGCTGCCGTATCCCGAGGCGGAGCGCCTGGTGACCCTCTGGCAACTCGATACCGGCAAGGGAGAGCGCGAAAAGCCGGCGATGGGGAATTTCCTCGACTGGCGGGACCGCAGCCGCTCTTTCGAGTGGCTCAGTACAGCGGTGCCCGATGGCTTCGACCTCAAAGGGGAGGGGAGTCCAGTCGGACTGTCGGGCTTTCAGATCAGCAACGGCTTCCTCGAGCTCCTCGGCGTCCGCCCGATCTTGGGCAGGGCGTTCATCGACACCGAGTACGACCAGGGCGCGCCCCGAGTAGTACTGCTCAGCGAACGGGTCTGGCGGGGAAAATTCGGCGCCGACTCCGGTGTCCTCGGGCGAGTGCTCGCGTTCGACGAGGCGCCGCATGCAGTGATCGGCGTGCTTCCCGCAACGCTTGACTATCCCGGCCGGGCCGACGTGTACGTGCCGAAGCGCGTCACCCCGGAGGACCGCGCCCAGCGGGTGCAGACTTACATCAACGTGGTGGGCCGCCTGGCCCCAGGGGTCACCCTGGCGCAAGTGAGAGATGAGATGTCCCGGATCGCGATGGATCTCCGCCGGGAGTATCCGATTGCGAACGCCCGGGTCACGGTACCCGTCGTGCCGCTGTTCGATCACGTGACGGGGCCGATCCAAGAAGCCTTGTGGGTGCTGTTCGGTGCCGTAGGGCTGGTGCTGCTCATCGCGTGCGCCAACGTGGCCAATCTCCTGCTGGCTCGGGGACTGGGGCGGCGGGCGGAGTTGACGGTGCGCGCAGCGCTCGGAGCTGGCCGCGGCCGAATCGCCCGGCAGCTGCTCATGGAAAGCGCCGTGCTGGCGATTGCCGGCGGGGTGTGCGGCGTGCTTCTCTCGACGCTGGCCATTCCACTGGTGGTCCATGCCGCAACGGGGGTGGGGCTTCCCCGGGCGGAATCGATTGTGCTCGACGGATGGGTCCTGGCGGCCGGGCTGGTCGCGACGATCATCACGCTCCTGGTGGCCGGGGTTGTCCCTGCGTGGGTGCTGGTGCAGGGAACCGACGGGCTGATCGTCCGGGCGGGTCGCGGAGCGGGAACGGCGCGCGGCGGCCGCCGGACCGACCGGATGCTCGTCGCGGCGGAAGTCGTGATCGCGCTCGTGCTGTTGGTGGGGGCGGGGCTGCTGGGCCAGAGCTTACGTCGACTCCTGTCGGAAGAGTTGGGGTTCGCCACCGACCGCCGCCTCCTCCTGACGACTCACTTCTGGGACCGCTACCCGGCGCCGGCACAGCGAGCCGCCTTCATGGAGCAGGTGATGGGGCGCCTGGAATCGGTTCGAGGCGTCGCCGCAGTCGGTGCTGGTTCGGCGCTGCCGTTATCGCTGGAGGGCTCGGAAATGGACCCGCCCTTCGAGGTCCCGGGCCGGCCGACTGCCGCCGGCGAGGCGCCGACCGCCCGGGTCACCTACGTCACGCCGGGTTACTTCGACGCGATGGGAATCCGGCTCGTGCGCGGGCGTCTCCTCCGCACCGACGACCGAGCCGACCAGCCACCGGTGGTGGTCATCAGCGAGACAATGGCCCGGAGAGTCTGGCCGGGCGAGGACCCGGTCGGGAAGCGAATCATCGGGCGATTCCGGGGTCCGCCGACGACCCGCGAGGTGGTGGGCGTCGTGGGCGATGTCCGGCATGCCGGTCACGCGGAACCGCTCCGCGCGGAGTATTACATCCCCCACGCGCAGGTGCCGTCCGGGTCGATGACCATCGTTCTTCACACTGCGGTGGACCCGCTCACGGTTCTGGCGCCGGTGCAGCGAGAGGTGTGGGCCCTCCAGCGCGATCTACCCTTTGCCGGGACCGAGACCCTTGCCGACCTGTTGGCGGGAACTCTGGCGGTGCGACGGGTCATACTCGCTACAATCACCCTGTTCGCCGGGCTCGGCGCGGGTCTGGCCGCGCTGGGCATCTACGGGGTCATGAGCGTGGCGGTGGAGCAGCGTACCCGAGAGCTCGGCGTGCGCATGGCCTTGGGCGCCGCGCCGGAGGGTCTCAGACGACTGGTGTTGCGACAAGGGCTGGGAGTGACGCTTGCCGGTTTGGTTGCTGGGGGCGCCGGCGCGCTGATCCTGACACGCCTCCTGGGAAGCCTTCTCTATGCCACTACACCGACCGATACCCTGAGTTTCCTCGCCGCAGCGGGTTTCCTGGCGGTCGTGGCGGGAATCGCTGCATGGATACCGGCTCGCCGGGCGACCCGAGTGGACCCGTTGATTGCCTTGAGGGCCGAGTAGCCCGTCACCCGCCGCGGGCCAGCCTGCGCAGGGCCTCCAGCTTCTCGATGGCGCTGGTACCCTTGGTCGGCGCGGCGGGGGCTACGGCAAAGAGATCCCGGATGTCGAGCAGGATTTCCAGCATGAGCTGATCACGCATATAAGCGTTGTCGAGGTCCGCCATGCGGCGTTCATCGGCCTGCTCCTTGGCGCGGTCGAAGGACTCGCGATAGAGGACTTCGAGGTTGGTCAGGATCTTGTCGCGGGGGCGCATGGCGAGGAGCCCGGAGTTGGAGAGTGGCACAGGGAGACCCGTGATAATAAGGCAGAGTATCTTTCCGGGGCAGACGAAGTTCCCATTCCCCATGCCCCGGTGGCGGGGGACGGCAGTCTGATAACCAGCCGAACTCCTGTCGACCTACCTCATTTCGGCAAGGCAAAATCGTGGCCCAGCAAGACTTGCAGAACGCGCACTCGGCCCC
>JANNSC010000239.1:0-2865 GCA_031402135.1 Gemmatimonadales bacterium
GGACGACCATCAAAATCAAAAAATAATTCTAGGAAAAAAACAGCGCTTAATACAGCTGGTAGTGTAATAAATACACGCCGTAAAATACTGACTGGTTTTTTTAAGCCACGCCAAAAACGTAGCGGTAACTCGAGCAGGGCGGTATACCCCCACGCGGTCAGCATGGCTAATGTGGCTTGAAAAATCCCGATTAGCACCGTCTCAAGAAAAGCAACTTCTGGTATCCAGCCAAGGATTAACCACAGTCACCTCCAAAGCCAGGCTGACATCGGGCAAATCCCGTTCTGGATCTCCTTGAAGGAACAACTGCGCGGCCAGAAAGCCACGCTCGGCGCCATCTACGGTTTCTTCAAAGACAACTACCGCGTGGTCGTGATCGCAGCCACCAGCATCGTGCCGCTGTTCTTCATCGCGTTGAAATGGAAATCCTCCTTCGGCGATAACAGCCCCACTGGCATCTTAATCACCAAGGGCGTATTTCATATCGTCCATGCGCTGTTTCTCGGCGTGTGCCTGCTGGTGTTGTTCAGCCCGCCCTGGAGTCCGCGTCAGATTTTGCCCGGGATGCCGTTTCTGGCGCACTATTATCTGGGCGCGCTCGTGGTGGGTTATTGCGCCGGTTACTTCCTGCTGGTGTGCAGTCCTGCCCTCGCAACGCGTTCGCGATTGCACCCGCTCCTGCGGATTGTGGGCTACCTCGGCTGGGGCGCGACAGTCGCCATGCTGGTCATTGTCCCGCTCGGCTTGATCGCCCGCAATCTGAACCAGATCAGCCTGACCAATGCTCGCTTGCTGGACGCCTGCATGGAACGGACGGTCGGCACCTTTCCGACTGGCCCGCTCATGATCATCAGCGACGACGCGCGCCAGCTTGCCGTCATGCGCGCTCATCTGGCGAAGACTGGCCGGACTCAGGATGCGTTGTTCTTCGACACCCAGGCGGGCACTTACATTGACTACCATCTGGCCCAGAAGAGCAGCCAGAAAGGCTGGCCGGAAACCTTCACCACCACGACCAACCGGGGGCAGATTCGCCCCATCTATCTGATTGGTTTTCTGATGGAGCAATTGCAGAAGCGCTCGCTCGTCTATCTGCAACCCACCTTTGGCTACTACCTCGAGCGGTTTGAACTCAACCCGCACGGCCTCGCCTACCCGCTCAGCCTCGCCCCGACCAATTCCTTCCGCGATACGCCGCCCACCGCCGCCGATGTCGCTGCCAATGAAAAGTTCTGGAGCGAATTTGACCGCGACCTCCTCCCCGAACTGCAAAAGTCCCTGCTCGATGAAGACGCCCCCGTCACGCCCCCGCTGAAGGCGTATCTCTACGCCAAGCTTCATCTTTCCGAAGAGCGGAACCTCACCGCCGAAGCGCTGGCGCGTCAATATGCCCGCGCTTCGACCTACTGGGCCGTTCAGATGCAAAAACTTGGCCAGTGGGATGCCGCCGCCAAACATTTTGCCCGCTCCCTCGTCCTGGCCCCCAAGAGCGTCGCAGCGGAGATGAACGCGGAATTCAACACCACCCGCCGGGCCGGTAAACCCGCGCCCGCCGCCATCTCCAAGTCCGTCGAGGATCGCTTTGGCCGCTACAATGATTGGAACAGCGTCATCGGCGACTGTGGCCCCTTTGACGATCCGCGCTTCACTTTCGAGCAGGCCCGCGTCTTCCTGAAGGGTGGCCTGTATCGCCAGGCTTACAACAACTTCATCCGCGCCACCGAACTCGAACCCGCCGCGTTGACGCCACAGCTCTGGCTCGCGGACGTCAACATCCAGCTCGGCCAGCCCGCCGAGGCCCTCCGCATCATTGGCGATATTCGCGCCCGCGCCGGTGATTTCGGCGTCGGCAGCACGAATGAAAGCCAGTTGATCCGCATCGAGGCCGCCGCGAAGTTCCGCAGCGGTGACAAGCAGGGCGCCCGCGCCCTGCTGGAGAACGCGCTCGCCGATGCCAACACCACCGACGAGCTGCGCCTCGCCGCCACGCAACTCTACCTGCAATACGGCCTCTTCGCCGAAGCCGTGGCCCAGTTCGATTTCGCGCTCGCCAAAAACCCCGCTGACGTGCTCTCCCAGGCCAATCGCGGCTATGCCTGCCTCCAGTTGAACCGCATCCCTGAAGCCTGCGAATCGCTCAGCCGGGCGGTTGAGCTCGATCCCAGCAACAGCGTCGTGCGGATGAACCGCGCCATCGCCCTGTTCCGCGCCGGGCGTTACGACGAATCCCGCGCCGACTATCTGGAACTGCTCGCCACGGCGCCCGACGCTTATCAAGTCCACTTCGGCCTCGGCGAACTTGACCTGGCCAAGAAGGACAAGGCTGCCGCGCTCACCCATTTCGAGAGCTACCTGAAATTCGCCCCGCGCCACACCGCCGAATACCTGTCCGTCAGCAACCGCGTGGTGGAACTCAAAAGCCCTACACCGTGACGCGCTCCCATGAGAGTCGCTCACATCATCACGCGGCTCGTGATTGGCGGCGCGCAGGAGAACACGCTCGCCAGCATCCTCGGCCTGCGGCAGAAACCTGACCTTGAACTGACCCTCATCTCCGGACCAACGGTTGGCCCCGAAGGCTCCCTCGAAGCGAAGGCCAGCGCGATTCCCGGTCTGCTAACGATTGTCCCTGACCTCGTCCGACCGGTGCATCCTTGGAAAGATATTCGCGCCTGCGCCAAACTCACCGCCCTGCTCCGCGCGCAACGACCCGACCTTGTCCACACCCACAGCGGCAAGGCTGGCTTTCTCGGTCGCCTCGCCGCCCGCCGCGCTCGCGTCCCGATCATCGTTCATCACATTCATGGCCCATCCTTCGGACCGTGGCAGGGCGCAGTGGCCAATCTGACTTTCACCGCTGCCGAG
>JANNSC010000240.1:0-4499 GCA_031402135.1 Gemmatimonadales bacterium
GCCTTCGGCACCCTGACCCACGAAACTTCGGTGGCGGTTACCGGCCAGGTGCGGGAGGACGCCCGCTCACCCGGTGGTTACGAACTGACCGCAACCGGCCTCGATATCCTTGGCGCCGGCGGCGAATTCCCGATCACCCCGAAGGAACACGGCACCCAATTTCTCTTCGAGCATCGCCACCTCTGGCTACGGAGCCGGCGGCAGGTCGCAATTGCCAAGGTGCGCCACGCGGTGGTGCAGGGAATTCACGATTTCTTCGATGGCCGCGGCTTCACGCACGTTGACACGCCGATTCTCACCGGGTCGATCGGCGAACAGGCCGGCGAGCTCTTTGCCACCGAGTACTTCGACCTCGGTACCGCCTACCTGGCCCAGACCGGACAGCTCTATGTCGAGGCAGCAGCTGCGGCGCTGGGGAAAGTCTATTGCTTCGGACCCACCTTTCGCGCCGAAAAATCCAAGACCCGCCGCCACCTCACCGAGTTCTGGATGGTGGAACCCGAGGTGGCGTTCAATAATTCCGACGATAACATGCGGCTGCAGGAGGACTTCGTCAGCTTCATCGTCGCTCGGGCGCTGGAGCGATGCGGAGAGCAGTTCAAGGAACTGGAGCGGGACACCAGCCGGCTCGAAAAGATCCTTGCACCATTCCCCCGGATGACCTACACCGAGGCGGTGACCAAACTCAACGGCCTCGGCAGCGATATCGTGTGGGGCCACGATCTGGGAGGCGACGATGAAACTCTGCTCACCAAGGACGCCGAGCTGCCGGTCTTCGTCTGCAATTATCCCAAGGCGGTCAAGGCGTTCTACATGAAGGAGAACCCCGACGATGCCCGGACGGTGCTCGGCAACGATTGCCTGGCGCCCGAAGGCTACGGCGAAATCATCGGCGGCTCCCAGCGCGAAGACGACCATGACAAGCTGCTCGCCCGGATTCTGGGCCAGGGGCTTGATCCCGCAGGTTATGGTTGGTACCTCGACCTCCGCAAATACGGTACCTTCGTGCATTCCGGATTTGGCCTTGGCGTGGAGCGGACGGTGGCCTGGATCTGCGGCCTCCCGCACATTCGTGAGGCCATCGCCTTCCCCCGCCAGATTCATCGCTTGTATCCATGAAAACCCGGACCGCTGCCGGGAGCGGATCGCCATGAAATGGATCGCCACGCTGTGCCTGGCTGCGTATCTGTTGTGCCCCCCCACCGTCGCCGCCCAGAATCGCCGAGTCCGCCCCCAGATTGGGCTGCGGCCCGGCCTGGTGATCACCCACTCGGTGCGGATTGTCCCCGGTACCTACCGTCTGGTGGCGCCAACCTCGCTCGATTCCGCCGCCATCGTCATCCGGGGGAATAACATCACTGTGGATTTTTCCGGTGCCTCCCTCGAGGGTGCCGGCGCCGGCGCCGATCCCGACCAGGGTGCCGGGGTGGCCATAAGAATCGAGGGCGGACGCAATATCCGGGTGGTCGGGGCGCGGATTCGAGGGTACAAGATTGCTATTCGCGCCCAAGGTACCCGCGGGCTCACCCTCACCGGCAACGACGCCAGCCACAATTGGAAGCCCCGCCTCTACAGCGTCATCGAGCACGAGAGCCTGGCAGACTGGCTGTCCTACCACAACAATGAAAAGAACGAGTGGCTTCGGTTCGGTGCCGGATTCTATCTGGAACGCGTCACTGGAGGCGAGGTGCGGGGCAACAACGTCGAGCAGGGCATGAACGGGCTGCTGATGACCCGGACCGATAGCCTTCGGGTCCAAGGCAACACTTTCTCGTTCAATTCAGGCCTGGGAATTGGGCTGTACCGTTCGAGCGATAACCTCATCGCGAACAACCGGCTCGAATTCAATGTGCGCGGCTACAGTCACCGCTTCTACAGGCGGGGGCAGGATTCGGCGGCGTTACTGCTCTATGAGCAGAGCAATCGGAACATCGTCGTCTGGAACACCGCCACCCACAGCGGCGACGGCCTTTTCCTCTGGGCCGGGCAGAGCACCATGGATTCCGGGAAAGGCGGCGCCAACGAAAACGTCTTCTACGCCAATGATTTCAGCTGGGCGCCGACCAATGCCATGGAGGCCACCTTCAGCCGGAACACCTTCCTGGCCAACCGGGCCACTGGAAGCGACTACGGGTTGTGGGGCGGCTACAGCTTCGAATCAAAGGTGATCGCCAACTGTTTCGGGAAGAATCGCTTCGGCGTCGCCATCGAACACGGGCAGGATAATCTGATTGCCCACAATCGCTTCGACCAGGATTCTTTGGCGGTGCGTCTCTGGGGCGACAGCATCCAGCCCTCGGACTGGGGGTATCCCAAACATCGAGACACCCGGAGCCGGGACTATCGGATCGAAAAGAATGTCTTTGCCGGGAACCACCTGACCGTGCAGGCCGCCCGCACCAGCGGACTTGAGCTCACCGGGAACGACTCGCTCGGTTCGGTGCCGACCGGCTGCGTGCCCGGCAGCGTGCCCATCGAGTACGCCGGCCTTATCCCCAAGGTCGCCGGGGTGGCCCCGCGGATTCCGGCCTCCCCGTTGGCAGCCCGGGACCGCTCGGCGATGGTCGTTGATGAGTGGGGGCCGTTTGATTGGAAATCTCCCAAGCTCTGGCCCCTCGACTCCAGCCGCACGGTGCCGCTCCGCCTGGCGGTCCTGGGGCCCCCCGGCGATTGGCGGGTGGTCGATCGGCGAGGCATCAAGTCGGTCGATAGGGTATCGGGCCGGGTCGGCGATACTGTCACCGTCACCCCGACGGGCGTCGACTGGGAACTGACGCTGGAGTACCGCCGCGGCCCGACGGTGTCGCCAGCGGGGCAGCGGCGCGGGGCATCGGTCCCCTACCGCTTTGCCTACAGCCGGTTCGAGCCGGCAGCCGAGTGGTTGGTCAAATTCTTTTCAGCCAAGGACACCAGTGACGCCCGGAAAGGCATTGGCACCCCGCCGATTCTCGAACGGCGGATGAGCCGGCTCGACTTGCAGTGGTACCGCCCGCTGATACCGGAACTCCCCATTGAACGGTGGTCGCTCCAGGCCACCACCAGCATAATGCTCGGGGCGGGGGAGTTCACCCTGCGCAGTATCAGTGACGACGGCATCCGGGTTTGGGTTGACCAGCAGCTGGTTATCGACCGATGGACTCACCATGAATCCACCGTGGACAGCGCCCCACTTTCGTCGGGGCGTCACGAAATCAAGGTTGAGTTTTTTCAGGATGATGGCTGGACCGAGCTCCGGCTGGAGATCCTCAAGGCCCCCGCTTTGCTTCGTTCCACAGCGAATCCAGGGCATTGAGTCCGGCGGTGGGGAGGTCCACTCCCCGCTCGCTGGCGAGCTGTTCAACCTTCGAAAACCTCTCCGTGAAGCGACGATTTGCCCGCTCCAGCGCCGGCCCCGGATGAACCCCCGCTTTTCGGGCAAGATTTACCACCGAAAACAGCAGGTCGCCAATTTCGTGTTCGAGCCGGTCCTGGGTGGCGGTTGTTGCCGGTAACTCCGCCAGTACCTCGGCGAGTTCCTCCCGAACCTTTTCCGCCGGCCCGGCGCTATCGGGCCAGTCGAAGCCCACCCCCGCGGCGCGCTCCTGGAGCCGATATGCCATCAGAAGTTCCGGGAGCGAGGTCGGCAAGCCACCCAGCGTGCCCGACCGCCCACCCGCCTTCTCGCCGGCCCGCCCAACTTCCCGCTGCTTGAGCACCTCCCATGATTCCTTTGGTCCCAGGTCGAAAAGATGGGGATGCCGCCGCTTCATCTTTTGTTCGAGATCCAGAGCTGTCTGGTCGGCCGAGAACTCACCGGCCTCCTCGGCCAGCACCAGTTGCCAGGCGAGGTGGAGCAACAGGTCGGCAACCTCCTGCCTGATTGCGGCGCGATCGTCCAGCCCGATGGCGTGGTCGAGTTCATGCACCTCCTCGATCAGGTAGGGGCGCAGGGTCTCGCGGGTCTGAACCCGGTCCCAGGCACAGCGATTCCGAAGGTCGCGTACCATTTCCATGGCACGTCCAAGCGCTGATTTTTCTTGCATTTAGCCTCCCGGGCCGGTATTCTATCCAGCGCCGTGACCAAGTCAAATCCTGAGGCTCGGGACCGGGCCTGGCTCGACGTCGATCTCGCGGCACTGGTCCGCAACGCCCGCCGCTACCAACAGCGGATCGGGGCGCCCCTCCTTCCCATGATCAAGGCAGACGGCTACGGGCTCGGCGCCGTAGCGGTGGCTGCGGCCCTCGAAGCGGTCGACCCGTGGGGGTACGGCGTTGCGACACCGGAGGAAGGTGCCCGGCTTCGGGCAGCAGGGATCCATCGGCCAATCTTGTCCTTTTCCCCGCTGCAGCGGGGCGATGTAGAGGACTGTCTTCATCACAGCCTGCGTCCCGTCATTGGACATCTCGACGCACTCGACGCCTGGGTCGAACGGGGTGGAGGAGCCTTTCACCTCGAGATCGACACCGGCATGAGCCGAGCCGGCTTTCGCTGGCACGATGAGGAGCTGATTGCGGCATTG
>JANNSC010000241.1:0-5219 GCA_031402135.1 Gemmatimonadales bacterium
CCCGAATCCCACCACAAGCATGTCCAAGCCGCTGCGCAGCGCCCCTCGACCGGTGAAGAAACTCCGTGCCGCCCCCACCCCGAAGTGAGAAATCATTGCCGCCAGGAAAGATGCCCAAATGGCCCACGGCTCCCGGCTGATGAGCAGCGGCGCCACCGGAATAAACGCCCCGAACGCCGTCGCGATCCCGGTGATCCATGCCTCCCGAATCGGCGTACTCGACGCCTCCCCGATCTTGAGCTCCTCGCGGACCTTTTCCTCCAGCGCCTTCTCCGGATCGGCCATCACCGACGCCGCCAGCGCAGCCGCCTGCTCGACCGGAATGCCCTTGGCTTGGTAGATCAGCGAAAGTTCCTCCCGCTCGAGATCGGGCATCAGCCGGATCTCTTCTCGCTCCATAGCAATTTCGTAATCGTGCACCTCTTTCTCGCTCTTGGCGGCAAGGTAGCCCGAAGAACCCATCGAAAGCGCATCGGCTACCATGCCGGCCAGCCCCGCAACGATGACGGTGTGGGTGACACCGCCAAGTCCGCTCTGGGCGCCCACCATGCCGGCCATCAGACCGAAGTTGGCGGTGAGGCCGTCGTTGAAGCCGTACACCACGTTGCGGAGGAACCCGCCGGCCCCGGTCTTGTGCCACGGTTCGGCGCTGCTGCCCGCTACCAGCCCCGAGAGCCTGTCGGCGTGCCCCTTCGACTCCACCGCAAGCATCAGGGCGGTCGGCCCGGCCACTCCGGCCGGGGATTCCCGGTAGAGGTTGAGGTAGCTCTTGACCTCACGCCCCTCTTCTTCGAGGAGGTAGGGGAGCAGGAATTTCGGCCCGATCCGGCGGCCCAGCCACGCCATGAAACGGGCCCGGAGTGACGGTGAAGGAGCCGGCATGTTGTGCCCCTGCTCCGCCATCAGTTTTCGCCACGCGGCCACGTGCCGGTCCTCTACCTCGGCCAGCTTAGAGTAGATGGTCGAACGGGTGACATCGGGCTCGGCGGTAGCGAGCTGCCGGTAGAGAAATGCCGCGTCTGCTTCGTCAGCGAGGTGGTGGAGCCAGGTGTGGGGGAGATTGCTTGCCATGGGCACAATGTAGCGCCCCCGACCACTCCGCACCGTCCTTACACATAAGTCGTTTGGTGGCAGCAACTTAACATGTCGGCGCTGGCTCCTGGCTGACTGCCATTACCCCTCCCCCCAGAGCTGGATCCGGTTGTGGTTTGTCCGCCATGCGACTTTCACCCCTACACCTGCATCTTTACAGACGTGCTCACCAGGACCCTCACCATGGAAGTCTTCCGGCTCGCCGACGCCGACGCCGTGCTCCCCCGCGCAAGAGCGGGAGACCCGGCGGCCCAGGAGGCGTTGTACCGAGCGTTCGAGGCCCCGGTTTACAACCTGGCCCGTCGCATCTGCCGAACTACTGAAGACGCCGAAGATGTCCTCCAGGAAACCTTCTTCGAGGTGTTCCGGAGCATTGGCCGGTATCGGGGCGACGGGAGCCTCTGGGGCTGGGTCCGCACCATCGCATCCAGCAAGGCGCTGATGCGCCTCCGGCGCAACAAGTACCGCGACACCGACGAACTCCAGGACGACATCGTCCCGCTTCGCCGCGAAGACAACGCGCTCCGAATGGATCTCGAAACCGCTCTCGAACGCCTCTCCGGCACTGCCCGCGCCGTGGTCTGGATGCACGATGTCGAGGGCTACACCCACGAAGAAATTGCCGGGATGATGGACCGGACCGTCAGCTTTTCGAAGTCTCAGCTGGCGCGAGCCCATAGCAAACTGCGGCACTGGCTCGGCTCGGAGGTGACGCAATGACCCACCTGACCATGGAACAGCTGCTGGCCCTGCGCGAGCCCGGGCTCGAGCCCGGCGTTCAAGGCTGGCGCGATCACGCCTCGGCCTGTGACATCTGCCACGCCGAACTCCACCAACTCGATCAGCGGGTGGCTCGGCTGCGCGCACTGCCAACGCTGTCGCCCTCCCGAAACCGCTTTGCCGAAGTTCAGGCTCGCGCCCAAGCTGATCAGTGGCGGCGCCGGGCCATCACCTTCTCGCTCGGCGGATTGGCGCTGGCCGCCACGGTGGCGCTCGCGGTCGTGCTGCTGCCCCCGTCGCCGGTGGGGCCAACCGTGGCCCAGCTCGCCGAGCAACAGGAACTCGAAGACATCATCTCGCAGTCCCAGCAGTTGGAAGGCGCCATCGAGGCTTACAACCCCGATCGGCGGGTTACCGATGGGCGGACGGCGACGGTTGCCGCCACCCTGGAGGACCGCTTGGCCCGGGTGGACCAGCAAATTCAGCTGGTGGACATCATGGACCAGAGGGTGCGCCCGCAGGAGGCGCTCCGGCTCTGGCGCGAGCGCATCGGCTTGCTCAACGCGCTGGTGGACGTTCACGTGACTCGTGCAAAGGCAGTGGGATTCTGACCCCCAAGGAGTGAAGCGATGTCTGTTCGATTGATGGTTCTCAGTGCCCTGACCACCCTGGCAGCAGTACCCGCCGGCCTCCTTGCGCAGGAGCGTCAGCCGATGCCACGCACCCGCGTTTATATCAACGAAGATGGCGCTGACGCCGTTCGCGGACGGATCCGCGCTGTCACGCAGCGGCGCCCGCGTCTCGGTGTGACCGTAGACATGCGCGCCAGCGAGAATGATTCCATTGGCGCCACCCTGCAGTCGGTTACCCCAGGTGGGCCGGCAGCCAAGGCTGGGCTTCGGAGCGGAGACATCGTCCTGCGCCTCGATGGCAAGTCCTTGGTGGCTGATGACAACCGAAGGGCTGGCGAGGACGAATCATTGCCCGGAGTCCGCCTGGTCGAGCTCGCCGCCCAGCTCAATCCCAACGACACCATCGCGGTGGTGTATCGTCGCGGAACCGCAAAGACGACCACCACTCTGGTGACCGGTGACGAGCCGATCATGCTCTTCAGAGGAATGGAGCCGGGTGGAGAGTTCGAGTTCAAGATGCCGGGGGCAATGACCCTGGAACGCACTCCATTCGGTGCTGGTGGCCTGCTTCGGGGCGAGGAATTTCCCGGCGGCGGCATGGCCTACGCGTTTGCCTTCGGCGGTGGACTGGCCGACCTCGAGCTCGCCCCGCTCAATCCAGACCTGGGCCAGTACTTCGGGACCGCAGAGGGTGTCCTGGTCATCAATCTTCCCAAGGAGTCCACCCTGGGGCTTAAAGGGGGAGACGTGATCCTGAGTGTGGACGGGCGGAAGGCAACCAATCCCGGAAGCCTGCTTCGGATTCTACGCAGCTACGAGCCGGGTGACAGTTTCAAGCTCGAGGTCATGCGGAACAAGGCCCGCACCACGGTGACAGGTTCGCTGGAGAAGAAGCGCGACGAGTAGGGTGTTGCATGAAGGTGCCGTGGGAGCCAGGGCGGCCGAGTGGCCGCCCTGGCTCGTTCGGGGGGAACATAACCCGCCATGAGGTTTGCCCAAAGAAACTGCAACGAGGTTATATTCAACGCTACGATCGATTCTCCCACCAGGCAGGATCTGATGTCCAGCAACACTTCGAGAGTTTCCGACAAGAGTCGGAAGAATCCGTCACCGACACTGACCGAACGGGTCACCGCCCGGGTCAGCGAAGCCAGCCTTGCCCTCGACGCCGCGCCCGGAAAACCCAATTCGAAACTCAAGGCCTCCAAGCGCTCGGCGCGCCCCGCCTCGACGCTCAAGGGAGGATTGGCGGCAGAACGAGAGGCTCAGTCGTTGCGGAGCGTGTACCGCGAGATGAGGGCGACGTATCGGGGCTATCGCCGGCAGACCGGAAAGCCCGCCGTTCCTGCGCTACGGGAGGCGGTGCGTGCGTTCAAGGCGGGGCAGAGCCTCACCTCGCTGGTGGGCGTCGCCACCTTCCTGGACGATCGCGGACTCTTGGCCTGGTAGCCGGAAGTTACGGCGAGCCCGGCGGTGCCGAGACCTTCTCGATTGTGATGGTCGTCTGTTCGGAAATATTCTTGATGGTGCCATACCCCGTGCGGTCCTTGGTCGGCTCCGCTGAGCGGGAAATTGTGCACACCGTTTTGGAAACGTTCACTGGCCTGCACTCGCCCGGTACGGTGAACATGAAGTTGTCCCGGGCCGCCGCCAGTTGTGCGTCTGCGTTCGGAACGACGCCAGTCATCAGCTGACTCAGCTTTGCCATGTCGGCCGGGTTGCTGGGGTCCAGATTCTGCATGTCCGCGAGCTTCTTCGGGTCGTTTGCCATCGCCATCAATTTCCCCATGTCGAGCCCACCGCCGGTGGGGCTGCTCACTTTGGGGGGCGGCGGGGATTTCCCCTTGCCAAGTTCGTTGCTGTACTGGGTAAGCGCCCGCTGATCCGCGGTCTGAGGAGCCTTGAGCTTGCCCTCCCCGTGCACCTTGATCCAGGCGGGAGTGAAAATGACTTCCTTCCCCGGGAAGCGCTTGGACCACCGGCCCAGGTCATCCTGGCATCGAGTCTCGATAGGGTGGAACTCATTGCCTGAAGGGGTGATACTCACACCGAGCTTGAAATTGGGTCCGGAGGTTACCCCGAGCCAAAATGCGAACAGCGTGTAGGGAAGCGGTGTAATGGTCACCTCGCATTTCGGCTTGGTGATGTCAGCGGACCCTGCCGTCCAGTAGATCGGGGCGGTCAGGTCCTCCACCCCCGAGGTGAAGTCGTAGTCCGCCATGGCATCGTCGGGCGCGAGTCCAAAGGTGATGCTGCCCCGCCCGCTGATCGTGCTCATCACTCCAGGAATCTCTGCGTCATCGATCTGCATTTTGGAATCGAGCGTGACCCGGTAGTAGGTACACCCCGCCACATTTTTCTGGACCTCATCGACCTCCACCGGCGTTCCTCCGGTCTTCCTGGCATCGTCCAGCGCGCTTTTCATCCTCGCCGCACTCGCGGCCTGGTCGGTCCGAAGGCAGCCGTGGTCCTTCTTGGGGTTCGGATCCAGTATTTCTGGTTTCTCGACCGGCACCTGTCCCAATCCGGGCGGTATGGTTGGTACTTGCCGGGCGGAGAGCGGCGCGGCAAGCATCGTTACCGCAACCGCTGCGGCTGCCAACATTATGCGCATGACAATCTCCCCGGTTGGTGAGCAATGACCGGCATCAGATCTTCACCAGCTCCACCCGCCGAGTGTTCTGGCGGCCTTCCGCGGTGGTGTTGGGAACTGCCGGCTTGGTGCTGCCGAGCCCCTTCGCAGTGAGACGCGCTGCCTCGACGCCGTGATCCTTG
>JANNSC010000242.1:0-2572 GCA_031402135.1 Gemmatimonadales bacterium
CCGGCGCTCGCCGCAGGTCATGCGCTCGGCAGAATCGGCTGCTTCCTGGTGGGCGACGACTATGGCCGCCCGACGACACTCCCCTGGGGGATGCAGTTCCCCCAAGGACTCCCACCCACCACCGCAGCCAGCATGGCGCGAGACTTCGGAATTCCGATCCAGGCCGGGGTGAGCCCCGAGACGGTCCTCGCGGTGCACCCAACCCAACTCTATGAAGCGGTGGTGCTGATCGGCGTCTTCATGCTCCTGTGGCAACTCCGAAGCCATCGCAACGGCACCGGCTGGCTCTTCGGCATCTACCTGATGCTCGCCGGCACCGAGCGGTTCCTGGTCGAATTCGTCCGCGCCAAAACCGACTACGTCACCGGCGGGCTCACCATGGCGCAGTTCACCGCGCTGGGGCTGATTGCGGTCGGGTTTCTGGCCACGGCAAGGTGGCGTCGGGCCGGGGAGCTTCCAGCAGGCAGTTATCTGACGGCGGGCAAGAAGTAGGGGGCTACGTCGCCGAGGCCTCGCCGAGGCGCCGCGGGGAAATGACGAACATCCAGAACAACGCCGCCAATGCCAGGACAGCCAAGATGCCCTGCGCGGTCAGCGACTCTGCCGTCGGGTAGATCCCCATCGCCGGCACCCGGGGCGCCCACGAAACCGGGCTCAGCGGCAGCACTCCGGCCTCCTGCAGTTCCGCAATGCCCTTCCCGGCAAAGACAAAGGCCACGTAGTAAAGCAGACCACCGGTGATTCCGAACAATGGCTTGAGCGGGAGCCGGACCCCGAAGCGGTTGATCGCAACGTAGACCACTGCCAGGACTACTGAACCGGCGGCAATACCGCCGGTTACCGGCATCAGCGCCCCGGGTCCTCCGGAAACAGCCAGCGCCTTGTAGAAGAGCACCGTTTCAAAGCCCTCCCGATACACCGAGAGGAACGCCGCTCCGGCAAGGGCGAGGGCCGACCCGCCGGTGAGGGCCTGCTCCACCTTGTTCTTCACGAAGCGGTTCCACTTGGCTGCTTCGACCTTTGAGAGAAGCCAATAACTCACATAGAAGAGCGTGACAGTGGCCAGCAGCATCACCCCGCCCTCCAGACCCTCCTGGTGGGAGGGCGAGAGCACGAACACCGTTTCCAGCGCCACCGCGGTGATCAGGCTCATCACCACCGCTGCGCCGACTCCGATGTGGATGTCGCGGCGACGATTTCCATTGCCGGACTTCACCAGGAAGGCCATCAGCGCGCCAATGACGAGAATCGCTTCCAGCCCTTCGCGCACCAGAATGCCGAATGACTGCACAAAGAGATTCCAGGTTGACTGCCGATCACCGATGGTCCGCTCGGCACGCTCCAGTGCCCGGGCCAGGTCGACCCGGATCGCGGCGAGTTGCTGTGGAGTCGCCCCGGCACCGGCCCGGGTCCGAAGGCTGGTAAAGGCCTCCTCGATTTGGATGGTGAGTCGAGGGTCCTTCACTCGGAGGGTTCGTTCCACCTGTTCAAAGGTGATGTAGGCGTCCATCGCCGATGCCCTGGCTTCTTCACCGCGCCCGGCGGTGGCGAGGTCGTAGGCGCTGTCGAGCCGGGCCCGCACGGCGCTGAATACCGCCGCTGAGACATCCGCCGCCGCGGTGATCGCCCGGACCGCAGCCACCCGCGCCAGGGTAGCGCCGGGTCCGAGCGCAGCCAACACCTCGCGATCGCTCATCCGGGCCGAGGCTCCGAAGGCCCGCAGTGCAGCGGGCACCGATCCCTCCGCAGGGGGCAATCGAAGGGTCGAGGCGTACCGCGCCACTGCCCAGCGATCGCCAACTGACAGCGTCACTTCAAACGGTGCCATCGCGGTACCCGCCACCCCGATAGTGATCCGGCGGTAGAAATCGAGCGGCGAACTCGCCTCTCGCGCCTGGGCATCGGCCAAGTTACCGGGGGGTGGCGTGAGCCCCACGCCTGCCGGCCCATCGCCGCGGCCGCTCGCACCATGGCAGGTCGAGCAGGTGGAGTCGTAAATGGCCCGGCCCCGCTCCAGGGAGGGAGCGTCGGCGGGAATGTCATCAAAGGTGAGCTGGAGTTCGGCAGAGAGCCATTGCACGAAGGCGGCGCCCCGCGCCGCCACTGAATCAGGATCGGCGGTGGCAACAACCATCGAATCGAGCGCGGTCAATTCTCGGCGAGCGCGAGCGGCGGTCGCTGCGGAGAGTCGCTCTACGCTTCGAAGGGCCTCGGCAAGGAAGAGGCGTGCCTCCTCAACCTCAGGTGGCGCAACGACCCGGCCACCGCTGACACCCAGCCGGTATTCCTCGGTGGCAAGCTGGGTGGTGGCCGCAATCCGTCGAGCCGCTGGGGCGTAGTCCTGGGCCTGGACCGATCCCGATGCCGCACAGATGAGAATGATTATCAAACGAATTTCAGGCATCGAATTAATAGTAGAGTGCGGCAGTCGGAATTCCAAGACCCAGCCTCCTCACCCGCCTTCTACCAACGCCACTGCTCCGGCGGTTTGGTCGGAATGGGAGAGCGAGAGCAAGACGCGGGAAACCCCAGCCTCGGCGGCCAACCGTTCTGCGGCGTCATGAAGCCCGAC
>JANNSC010000243.1:0-4702 GCA_031402135.1 Gemmatimonadales bacterium
GGACGACCTCCTCGGGTACCTCCGGCGCGAGGTCGACACCGCCTCGAGTTTTCGCTTTCCCTTCGACGAGAACCGGCTGCGCGACGCCTTCGCCCAATTGAGTGACGGCATTCTCACCCTGCACGCCGGCGGCATGCTGCACCGGGATTTGAAACCGCCCAATGTATTGGTGACCCGCGAGGGCCGGGTGGTCATCCTCGATTTCGGGTTGGTGGCCCACCTCGGCCCTGGCGATGTCTCCCGCTCCACCCAGATCATGGGCACCCCCGCCTACATGTCGCCGGAGCAGGTGCTCGGCGAGGATGTCGGCTGGCCCAGCGACTGGTATAGCGTCGGCGTAATCCTGTACCAGGCGCTCACCGGCAAGCTTCCCTTCCAGGGCGCCTACTTCCAGATGATGATGGCGCGGACCCAGAAGGAAGTTCCCGGTCCCGCGTCGGTGGTCGAGGGAATCCCTCCTGACCTCGACCTGCTCTGCCGCGAGTTGCTGCGGATCGACCCTGCCGCGCGACCGCCTGGACCCGAAATCCTCGAACGATTTCGCCCGGTAGCCCACAGCCCGGCGCCGAGCCGCCGCCGTGCCGCCCGCCCGGCCATCCCCTTCGTCGGAAGACAAACTCAATTGGCGGCGCTGCAGCAAGCGCTGGAGCAGGTCCGTCGCGGCGAGCCGGCTACGGCGTACATCACGGGGCAGTCCGGCATGGGGAAAAGCGCCCTGGCCCGACGGTTTCTGACCGAGGTTGAGCAGGACCCCAACGCCCTGGTTCTGAGCGGCCGCTGCTACCAGCGTGAATCGGTGCCCTACAAAGCGGTCGATAGCCTGGTGGACGGCCTCCGCCGACACCTCGGCAAGCTGCAACCGATCGAGGCGGCCCGAATACTCCCCAGGGATCTCGGCGCCCTAGCCCGGCTCTTCCCGGTTCTCAAGGGGCTCGACGATTCGACCGCCGGCCGGAAGCCGACTCCGGAAATTCCCGACGCCAAGGAATTGCGGCGCCGGGGGTCGGCCGCGCTGCGGGAGCTGCTGGCCCGGCTGGGCGATCAGCGCACCGTCGTCCTGTTCATCGATGATCTGCAGTGGGGCGACCGCGACAGCGGCCTGCTCCTGCTCGACCTGATGCGCCCGCCCGACGCCCCGCCGCTGCTGCTGCTGGCCAGCTACCGCAGCGACGAGGCCGATCGCAGCCCGCTGCTGCGTCTGTTGGCCGAGAATCGAGACCCGGCAACTCCGCACTGGGATGTCGAGGTCGGCCTCCTCGGTTCCGAAGATGCCCGGGACCTGGCGCTGGCCCGGCTCGGCGAAGACACTCCCGTAACCCGCCAACTCGCCCAGGCGCTGGCCCGAGAGTCGGGGGGCAATCCCTTCCTGGTCGAGCAGCTCTCCCACCATCCGGCCCAGATCGGTGAAAACCCGGGAAGCGCGCTGCGGCTCGAAGAAGTGATCGAGCACCGGCTCGCCGAACTGCCCGGTGACGCCCGGGGCTTGCTGGAGGTGTTTGCGGTGGCGGGCCGCCCGCTCGACCTCAAGCTCGCCAATAACGCCGCCGGCCTCGATCCCCACGAGAGCGGCGCCATTGACATTCTCCGGACCGGGCGGTGGGTGCGGAGTCGGGCCGGAGACAGCCTCGATCTCTTCGAGACGTATCACGACCGGATCCGGGAGACGGTGGTCGCCCTGTTACCCGGAGATCGCCTGCCGGCGTACCACAATCGGCTTGCCGCGGCGCTCCAGGCCTCCGGCGGCGCCGATCCCGAAACGCTGGCGGAGCACTACCTCCAGGCCGGAGACCACGAGCTCGCCGCCCGGCATGCCCTGCGAGCCGCCGACCTCGCCGCCGAAGCGCTCGCCTTCGACCGGGCCGCCCATCTCTACAAGATGGGTCTCGACATTTGGCACCACGAACCGGCCGAGCAGCGCCTGCTGCGGATTCGGCTCGGTGATGCGCTGGTCAACGCAAGCCGGGGGGAGGAGGCGGCCCAGACCTACCTTGCCGCAGCGGAGGGCGCCCCCCCGGACGAGGCGTTGGAGCTGACCCGGCGGGCCGGCGAACAATTCCTGACCAGCGGCCTCATCGCGGAAGGCCAGCACGCGCTGGGCATCGTGCTCGGGATGGTGGGGATGAAAGTTGCCGCCACCCCGCGCCGGGCCCTGGTCGCCCTGCTTTTCCGCAGAGCCCAGCTCGCCCTCCGCGGCTTCAAGTTCGAACCGCGGCGTCCCTCCGAAATCCGGCCCGACACCCTGACCCGCATCGACATCTGCTGGTCGGCGGCGGTGGGGATGGTCATGTCGGACATGATCCACTCCACCCACTTCCAGGCCATCAACTTGCTGCTCGCACTCAAGGCGGGAGAGCCCTTCAGGATTTCTCGCGCCCTGATCATGGAAATGGGCCTCTCCTCGACCGGCGGTAGCCGGGCCATGAAGCGCACCCTCGAACTCCAGGAGCGCTGCCGGGCGCTGGTGGCCCAGGTCAATCAGCCCTACACCGATGGGCTTCTGGCCGTCATGGAGAGTTCGGTTGCAAACCTCCATGGGCAGTTCCAGGAGTCCTTCGACCTGGCCACCCGCGCCGAATCATTGCTGCGGGAACGCTGCAACGGGGTCATCTGGGAAACAGAAACCGCCCTGCTCTTTCAGCTGCACAGCCTGACGCTCATGGGACGGTGGACCGAGTTGGCGCTCCGGGCCCCCGCGCTGCTGGCCGCCGCCCGGGAGCGCCGCGACAACTACCTTGCCACCTACATCAGGGTCCGCAACATGTTCGTGCTGCACCTGGTGGCCGATCAGCCCGACCGCGCCCGGGAGGAACAGGAGCGCAGCCTGGAGGGATGGACCGGACGGGGGTTTCAGCTGCAGCATTGCTGGAACAATTATGCCCGGGGCGAGATCGAGCTCTACGCTGGAAAACCCGAGGCGGCGTGGCAGCGCCTCGAAGACCAATGGGGCCCCTATCATCGCTCCCTCCTGTCCCGCACCCAGGGACTCCACATTGAATTTGTCTTCCTCCGCGCCAAGACGGCGGTGGCCCTGGCGGGCGGGTCGGGGCCGGGAGATCGCAAGCGGCTGCTGGCGCGTGCCGAAAGCGACGCCCGCAGGCTGGAAGCGGAGCGAGCTCCCTGGGCCACCGCCCAGGCCCTCCTGGCCCGCGCCGGCATCGCGAGCGTCCGAGGTCGGCGCGAAGAGTCACTGCGCTTCCTCGACGAGGCGGAACCCGCGCTCGCCGCACTCGCCCAGCAGCACTTGGTCGCCGCGGTGCGCTGGCGCCGGGGGGAGTTGCTGGGCGGCAATGAAGGGGTGAAACTCATCGAGGCCGGAAGGGACTTTCTGGCCGGTCAAGGGGTCAAGAACCCCGCCCAAATGGTGACCATGCTTGCCCCCGGCATCTGGTCGTGACCCCATTGAAACCGTTTGCCCCAAGGAGCCGTGAATGAGTTCCAAACCGTTTGCGCCGGATCCCAAACCCATTGCGTTCCGTGATATTCGCGATCAGATCAAGGACGGTGATCTCTTCCTCTTCCGTGGCAACTTCAGAGCCTCGAAAATTTTCGAGTGGCTCACCCACAGTTATTACTCCCACGCCGCCTTGGTGTCTTGGTGGGGCGGCCGCCTGATGATTTTGCAGGCCGAGGGCCCCGGGTTGCAGGCCATCCCGTTGAGCGTCGCCATTGCCGTCTACCCCGGCCGGGTCGACTGGTACCGGCTCCGGCGTGAGGACTTTCCCGACATCGAATCCAAGCTCCAGGCGGTGCTTCTCGAGGCCAAGTCGGACCTGGGCCTCCCCTTTGGGAGTCTCGACGTGGTCAAGCGGCTGTTTCGGTGGCTCCGGGTTGTGAAATTGCGAGACCCGGTCTCGCCCAAGGGGATGTTTTGTTCCGAATACGTCGAACGCTGCTTTCGGATCGGCGGAATCCCTCTCCGAGATGCCAAGGATATTGCCACCTGGCCCCAGCAGATTGCCGAATCGCCCCACGTTCAATACGTCGCCACCGTCACCCATGACAACGCTCGGCTCGAGCCGCGCGACATAGACGATGTCCACACCGGCCTTACCCGGGATGACCACCCAGTGCCGCCAGGAGCTCTCCCACCCGCTTGATCCCTGCCGAGATCGGCCGGCCCAGGATGTGGCCAATCAGCCGGGCGAAGTCCTTCTGGAAGCCGTGCAGCAGTGAGGCGTGGGCTGCCTCGGCGCTGATTGCGTTGTAGGGGCGGGGGTGCATGGCGGGCGTTTGTCTCCGGGCCTCCGCTTCCGAAAGGGTGCATACCGCGCCGAAGTCGGGGGCGACAGCATCCCGGTCGGTAAATCCATCGAGTTTCCACCGCCTGCAAATCGTCTTGAGCATCGAGGTGTGATCGAACGGCACCGCGCCGGGCGCCCGCACCACGGTGCCTGGGGCAATGTAGGGTGATATGAAAATTGCCGGGACCCTGACGCCGAACCGGTCGAACTGGAAGCCATCCTGCTGCTGGTAACCCGGGGCGGCTACCGGCGGCGTGGCCCGGGGCGGAGGCCAGTGATCGTAACAGCCGCCGTGCTCGTCGAACACGATCACCAGCAGGCTCCGCATCCAGTTCTTTCCGTTCCGCACCGCGTCATAGATATCGTTGACCAGCGCTTCGCCCGCCAGCACGCTGGAATACACTTCCTGGTTGGGAATCACTGGAGGATGCATGTCGTTGTGGTTGATGATGAGCCGCGGC
>JANNSC010000244.1:0-7111 GCA_031402135.1 Gemmatimonadales bacterium
CGAAGACGTAGCCAGAAAAAAGCGCGCCAAGGAGCCGGCCGACGATCTGCTCGCCGAGCTTCGGGCATCCGCGGAACAGGTCAAACACCTCGACGTCGGAATCCGCGCGCTCGAGGACGCGCTGCACCAGGCCCTCCTCCGCATCCCCAACCTCCCGCACCCCGCCGCGCCGACCGGGTCCGCTCTGGCCAATCGGGTGGTTCGAACCTGGGGCACTGTGCCGTCATTCGGCTTCACTCCCAAGCCTCATTGGGACCTTGGTGTAGCGCTTGGCATCCTCGATCTGGCCCGGGGCACCAAAATTTCTGGCGCCGGGTTTCCGGTGTTTACCGGCAAGGGCGCCAAGCTGGTGCGGGGATTGGCCAACTTCATGCTCGACCTGCACACCAACGAGCACGGCTACCTCGAAGTCACCACGCCCTACTTGGTGAGCCGGGCGACCCTGACCGGCACCGGGCAGTTGCCCAAGTTCGAAGATGATCTGTACGGCCTGCCCAAGGACGACCTCTTCCTGATTCCCACTGCGGAAGTGCCGGTGACCAACCTGCACCGCGATGAAATCCTCGAGGCAAAAGATCTTCCGAAATCATTTGTTGCCTTCACCCCCTGCTTTCGGAGGGAGGCGGGCGCGGCGGGGAAGGACACTCGCGGTTTGCTTCGGGTCCACCAATTCGACAAGGTTGAATTGGTCCGCCTCTGCCATCCGGACCACAGCGATGCCGAACACCAGCAGCTCACCGCCCACGCGGAGACGGTGCTTCAGCGGCTGGAGTTGCCCTACCGGGTGCTCGAGCTTGCCACTGGTGACACCGGCTTCAGCTCGGCGCGCACCTTCGATCTCGAGGTATGGGCCGCAGGGGTGGGGAGCTGGCTCGAATGTTCCAGCGCCAGCACCTTCACAGATTTTCAGGCCCGCCGCGCGAATATTCGCTTCCGGCCGGCGCCCGGGGCCAAGCCGGAGTTTCTCCACACTCTCAACGCCTCGGGTGTCGCCTTCGCGCGGACCATTGCCGCACTGCTGGAAAACAATCAAGCCGCCGACGGCTCGGTGAGGATTCCAGCTGCACTGGTGCCCTACGTTGGAGCGGACCGGCTCCTCCCGCCCTGAGATGACGGCGGGAACGGCCGGCCGGGATTGGGCCCGGACCCTCAACGCCGAACAGCGCGAAGCCGTTGCCCACCTGCACGGCCCACTGCTGGTCCTCGCGGGCGCCGGGTCCGGGAAAACCCGGGTTCTCGCCACCCGTATCGCCGTGCTGATGGACGAGCATGGCGTTCCCCCGGAGCGGATCTTCGCGGTGACCTTCACCAACAAGGCCGCCGCGGAAATGAAGCACCGGATCGCGACGCTACTGGATCGCGACCCTACCGGGCTCTGGATCGGCACCTTCCACAGCCTTTCGGCCCGGCTGCTGCGCCGGGACGCGGAGCGCCTGGGGTTCTCCCGACAGTTCACCATCTTCGACGAAGACGACCGGCTCGGCCTGATACGCCGACTGCTGGAAGAGCGCAACGTCTCCCCCAAGCTGTTCCCGCCCCGCGCGGTCCAGGCGGTGATCTCCTCCGCCAAGAACCGGATGCAAAGCGCCGAGCAGGTGGCCGCGGCGGCTGGTTTCGACCGACTGGCCCAGATTGCCGCCGAGTTGATGGACCCGCTCGCCGCCGCGCTGAAACGCCAGAACGCAATGGATTTCGACGACCTGATGCTGCACCCGCTCACCCTGTTCCGGGAACACCCCGACCGATTGGCCTGGTGGCGGGAGCGCTTCGGGTTCGTGATGGTCGACGAATTCCAGGACACCAACCGGGCCCAGTACCAACTGGTACGGTTCCTGGGCGCCCACGGAAACATTTTTGCAGTGGGCGATGATGACCAGTCGATCTACGGCTGGCGGGGCGCCGAAGTGAAGAACATGATGGATTTTCAGCAGGATTTCCCCGGCTGCAAGGTGGTGCGGCTGGAGGAGAACTACCGCAGCACCCAGGTCATCCTGGACGCCGCCAATGCCGCCATCGCGCGGAACGCCGGCCGCCTCGGAAAAACGCTCCGGACCCGCCGCTCCGGCGGCGAATCCGTCACCGTCGTGGCGGCAGCGGACGAACGAGACGAGGCGGAGTACATCGCCCGGGAGCTGGCCAAGCGAAGCTCGGCCGGGGAGTGGTCCCTCGAGGAGATGGCGGTGCTGTACCGCACCAATGCCCAGTCCCGGGCAATGGAAGAGTCGTTTCGTCGAGCCGGAGTGGCGTACCGGGTGGTCGGGGCGATCAGTTTCTACGATCGTCGTGAAGTGAAGGATTTGCTGGCCTACCTCCGGCTGGTGGCCAATCCGACCGACGACGAGGCGTTCATCCGCGCGGTGGGGGTACCCCGCCGAGGCATTGGCGATGCGAGTCTGGCAGCGTTTCAGGCCGCCGCCACTGGTTGGAGCAAGTCGTTGCTCGAAACGGCGCGGATTGCCGATCGCATCACCGGCCTCCGGCCCAATGTGCGGGAAGGGCTGCAGCGCTTCGCCGCGCTGATCGATACTCTGCGGGCCCAGAGTATCGCGTCTGCACCAGTGCTGATTCTGGAGGAGTTGATCCGGGCGATCGACTATGAAGCGGTGCTGCTCGCCGAAGGACCCGAGGGAGCCGACCGGTGGGACAACGTCCGTGAATTGGTAGCCGGAGCAGCGGAATGGTCGGAAATTATTTCCGAGGAGGACGGCACCACCCCGCTGGAGCGCTACCTCGCCGAAGCGGCCCTGGTGGCCAACGCCGATACCACCCAAGGAACCGACGGCGTGACGCTGATGACCCTGCACACCGCCAAAGGCCTGGAGTGGCCCGTCGTGGTGCTCGCCGGGCTCGAGGATGGACTCTTTCCGCTGGGCCGCTCGATGGAAACCCAGGCCGGGCTCGAAGAGGAGCGGCGGCTCTTCTATGTGGGGCTCACCCGCGCCAAGGACAAGCTCTACCTCAGCTGGGCCCGCTCCCGCCGGCGGGGCGGGGAACTTCGGCCCGGCATCGCCTCCCGATTCGTCGAATCGATTCCGGCGGAATTGCTGGAGGAGCGCAGTACGGCGTCGCTCTGGGCCCCCCGGCGGACTTCCGGTGGCTGGCTGGCGCCGTGGGAAGTCACCTCAGTGCCCCGCGCCACGCCGACCCGCCTCTACGCCATCGACGAACATGAGCAAAACCAGGACGCGCCTCGGCTGGTCAAAGGGGAACGGATCCGGCATCGCCGCTTCGGCGCAGGTGCGGTGCAGGGCCTGACCGGGGTGGGGAAGGACTTGAAGGTGAGTGTGCTCTTCGACGACGAATCAGTGGGATTGAAGCAGTTGCTGGTGGCGTTTGCGGGACTTGAAAAGGATTTCGGCGAGAGCGCATGAGCGTCTCGGCCGAGGCGGTGCTGCGGCTGGCGCAGCTGGCCGAACTTGCGGTGGCGGATGCCGAGCTGCCGGCGTTGACAGCACAGTTGGACCGCATCGTAACCTTCGTCGCCCAGCTGGCCACCGTGCCGAACCCGTCCGAACACGCCGCGGGGCCACCGGAGCCCGCACCCGTAGCGCTCCGCCCCGATGTGGTTCGACCCGCCGGGCTGGCTCGAGACATCTCGGCCTTTGCCCCGGAAGTTGTGGACGGCTTCTTCGTGGTGCCCCGGCTCGGCGCGATGGATGGATCGTGACCGCGGTCACCGCGGCGCGAGCAACCGGCCAGGCGCTAGAGCGCGCCGAGGCAGCGGGACTCAACGCCACCCTGGCGTGGTCGAATACTGCGCTCGAAGCTGAGGCCGCCCGGGTCGATTCCATGCCGGTGCCGGGCCCACTGCACCGGCTGCCAGTCGCAATCAAGGACAACATCTGCACCGCCGAGCAGCCGACGACCTGCGGGTCGAAGCTGCTCGAAGGCTACCACTCCCCCTACAGCGCAACGGTGGTGGACCGCTTGCGAGCGGCGGGAGCGATGGTGGCCTGCAAGACCAATCTCGACGAATTCGGTATGGGTTCCTCGACCGAGCACTCGGCCTTTGGGCGGGTGAAACACCCGTTGGCGCCGGAGCGGGTGCCCGGCGGCTCTTCCGGCGGGTCCGCGGTACTGGTGGCCGTCGGTGCAGTTCCTATGGCGCTCGGCTCGGACACCGGTGGCTCGGTCCGGCAACCGGCCGCCTTCTGCGGCGTGGTGGGGGTCAAGCCGACCTACGGGCGAGTGAGTCGCTACGGACTGGTGGCGTTCGGGTCGTCGCTCGATTGCGTGTCGGTGTTCGGGAAAACCGTCTCTGATGCCGAGTCGCTGCTCTGGGCCGTCGCGGGTCACGACTGGCGCGACGCCACCTCGGTCGATCGTCCAATTCCCGATCGTGCTCCCGCCCGCACGACGCTCGAAGGCGTCACCATCGGCGTTCCGGTCGAATATTTTCCGGCCGATCTGGACGCCGGAATCGGGGCCGGGTGTCAGGCGGTCATCGCCCGGATGAGGGAACTCGGCGCCCGAGTGGTTCAGGTATTGCTGCCCCACACCCGGTACGCGGTGCCGACCTACTACATCGTCGCCCCCGCCGAGGCGGCGTCCAATCTTGCCCGCTTTGACGGGGGTCGGTATGGCGCCCGCCGGGGCCCCCACGCCGACATCGCGGCACTGTATCAGGGCACCCGGGGACACGGTTTCGGCGCCGAGGTCCGGCGGAGAATTCTGACCGGTACCTATGTGCTGAGCGCGGGTTATGCAGAGGCGTACTACGTCAAAGCCCAGTCGGTGCGGGCCCGGATTGCGGCGGATTTTACCGCGGTGTTTGCCGGAGGGGTGGATTGTCTCTTCACCCCGACCACGCCGACGCCGGCATTTGCGGCCGGAGACAAAATCCAGGATCCGGTGGCAATGTACCTTGCCGACATCTTCGTCTGTCCGGCCAGCCTTGCCGGAATTCCCGCCCTGAGCCTTCCGATCGGCCGGACCAAGGGACTGCCAATCGGTGGGCAATTGATGGCGCCGATGTTCGAGGAAGCGTCCATGCTGGGCATCGCCAAGCTGCTGGAGCGGTCGCTCGACGGGTCCGCTGAGGTTGTCCGGTGAGCTGGGAGATGGTGATCGGTCTCGAGGTGCACCTGCAGCTCGGCACCCGGTCCAAGATGTTCTGTGGCTGTCCCACCACCTTTGGCAACCCACCCAACACCAATGTTTGTCCGGTCTGCCTCGGGTTGCCTGGAACGCTCCCGGTGCCCAATGAATCGGCGGTCCGGCTGGGTACCCGGGCTGCGCTCGCGCTGGGGTGCACGGTGCATCGCCGAAGTCGGTTTGCCCGGAAACACTATTTTTATCCCGACCTGCCCAAGGGTTACCAGATCACCCAATATGACCGACCGCTGGCAACGGGCGGTGCGGTCGTCATCGATTCGCCCGAGCGCGGCGCGATTGAAATCCCCATCGACCGGCTCCACCTCGAGGAAGACGCGGGGAAATCGCTGCACGACCGGCTGCCGGGAAAGACCCTGGTCGATTTGAATCGGGCCGGAGTGCCACTCGCCGAAATCGTCAGCGCCCCGGTCCTCCGCTCCCCCGCCGAGGCGCGAGCCTACCTCACCGCACTCAAGCAGCTGTTGACCTGGATCGAGGTGAGTGAGTGCAGCATGGAAAAGGGCAGCCTTCGGGTCGATGCCAACATCTCCTTGCGGCCCCTCGGAGCCGCCCGGCTCGGCACCCGCACCGAGATCAAGAATCTCAACAGTTTTTCGAACGTGGAGCGGGCCCTGGTGGCAGAGAGTGCCCGGCAGCAGGCCATTCTCGATGGCGGCGGAGCGGTGACCCAAGTGTCGCTCACCTTCAATGCCGACACCGGGCAGGTGCGGGCGATGCGCGAGAAGGAGGCCAGCCGGGACTATCGCTATTTTCCCGACCCCGACTTGCCCCCGCTGCTGCTGGACGAGGCGTGGGTGGCGGCGTGCCGAGCCGAGCTTCCCGAGTTGCCGGCGGCACGTCGGGCCCGGCTGATCTCGGAGTTCGGCCTCTCGCCCTACGATGCCGGAGTCGTGAATGGTGAGCGACGGGTCGCCGACTATTTCGAAGCAGTCGTCGGCGCGGGTGCCGACCCCAAGACAGCGGCCAACTGGGTGAGCGGCGAGGCGATGATCGGATTCAACGCCACCGGGACATTTGCGGTGTCAGCGGCTCAACTGGCCCAGCTCATCGGGATGGTTCGGGATGGAGTGGTGAGCCATCAAGCGGCCCGCCAGGTGTACGCCGAGCTCGGGCCGGCGGCCGGGGAGCCCAGGCAGGTGGCCGAACGGCTCGGGCTCCTGCAGATCCGGGACACCGTCGCACTGGAACGCTGGGTTACTGAAGTGCTGGGTGCCCACCCGGCGGAAGTCGAACGGTTTCGAGGTGGCGAAACGAAACTGCTGGGGTTTTTCACCGGTCAGGTCATGAAGCGCAGCCAGGGCCAGGCGGATCCTCAACGGATCCAGCCGATTCTGGTTGCCAAGCTGAGGGGAGAGTAGCGGGGTGACTGCAGCTGCACGGGTGGGCCCCGCCGCAACCGTCGCGGCAATCCGGAGGCAATTTCCGGCCCTCGAACGCACCCACCGGGGTGTGCCGGTGGCGTATTTCGACGGTCCTGGCGGCACCCAGGTACCCGGTACGGTGGTCGAGGCAATGAGCGACTACCTCTACCACCACAACGCCAATACCCACTGGGCTTACCCCAGCAGTATGGAAACTGACGCACTGATTGACGCCGCCCGCCTGGCAATGGCCGATTTCCTCAACGCCTCGCCCGAGGAAATCGCCTTTGGGCTCAACATGACGACGCTCACTTTTCACCTTGCCCGCGCCCTGGGGAGGGAATGGAGCACCGGGGATGAGGTGATCGTCACCGAACTGGATCACCATGGAAATGTCGCACCGTGGCAGGCGGTGGCACGGGAGCGAGGGGTGGTGCTCAAGGTGTTGCCGATGCGGGTGGCGGACGGAACCCTCGATCTGAACCGACTGCCCGAGCTGATGGGGCCGCGGACCAGGCTGCTGGCCATCGGTGCTGCCTCCAATGCCCTGGGCACTATCACCGACGTGGCGGCGGCGTGCTCGATGGCGCGCCATGTTGGGGTGCTCTCGTTCGTGGACGCGGTCCACGCCGCTC
>JANNSC010000245.1:0-4004 GCA_031402135.1 Gemmatimonadales bacterium
TGGACCCGCGCGACTCCGACGTGCTGGTGGCCACCATGTGGCAACGGCAGCGGCGGCAATGCTGCTTTATAGCCGGCGGCCCCGGCGGAGGGGTGTATCGCTCGATCGACGGCGGCAAGACCTGGAACAAATCGCAGACGGGGTTTCCCAGCGAAGATCTGGGCCGGATCGGTTTGGCAATGTCTCCGGCCAACCCGAGCGTGGTCTACGCCATCGCCGAAGCAGCCAAGGCCAAGGGCGGATTATTCCGCAGCCGGGACGGCGGGGCGAGCTGGGAGAAGATGAGCGGCTACCAGTCGGGCGGCAATTACTACAACGAGGTCATTGCCGATCCCAAAAACCCCGACCGGGTGTACGCCATCGACGTGATGCTCCAGGTGAGCGATGACGGCGGCAAGACCTTCCGCCGGGTGGGCGAGCTGCTGAAGCACGTGGACAACCACTCGGTCTGGATCGACCCCGACGACACCGATCACCTGGTGGTGGGCTGCGATGGCGGAGTATACGAATCGGTGGACCGGGGCCGCACTTGGCGGTTCATGGCCAATCTTCCGATCAGTCAGTACTACCGGGTGTCTACCGACGACTCCAAGCCGTTCTATCGGGTGTACGGTGGCTCGCAGGACAATTTCTCGGTGGGCGGGCCCAGCCGCACCCGCAACAACAACGGCATCCGGAACGCCGACTGGTTCATCACCAGTGGCGGCGACGGCTTCGGCAGCGTGGTGGACCCGACCGACCCGAACATCGTCTACGCTCAGTCGCAATTCGGAAACCTGAACCGCTTCAACCTGGCCACCGGTGATGTGATGGGGATCCAGCCGGAGGATGCCGCCGGCGGTGCCGGGTTCCGCTACAACTGGGATTCGCCGCTGTTAATCAGCCCGCACTCGCACAACCGGCTCTACTTTGCCTCCAACCGGGTGATGCGGAGTGACGATCGGGGCGACAGTTGGCGTACCATCAGTCCCGACTTGACCCGGAACCTGGACCGCAACGCCATCAAGTTGATGGACCGGCTGTGGGGCGCCGACGCGGTGGCCAAGAACGCCTCCACCACCCTGTTCGGGACGATCTTCGCGCTGGCGGAATCCTCGCTCAAGGAAGGGCTGCTCCTTGCCGGCACCGACGACGGGCGGATCCAGATCAGCGAAGATGGCGGCGGGACCTGGCGAGCCACTGACCACTTCCCCGGGGTGCCGGACACCACCTTCGTGTCGCGGGTGGTGCCGTCACAGCACGACGTGAACACCGTCTATGCCACCTTCAACAACCATCAGTCTGGGGATTTCACCCCCTACGTCCTCAAGAGCAGCGACCTGGGAAAAACCTGGACCAGCATTGCCGGGAATCTTCCGGAGCGCGGCTCGGTGTGGGTCATTGCCGAAGACTACGTCGACCGGAACCTGCTGTTCGTCGGCACCGAGTTCGGGGTGTACGTCTCACGCGAGGGGGGCAACAAATGGGTGAGGCTCAAGGGCGGCCTCCCCACCATTCAGGTGCGGGACATTGCCGTTCAGAAGCGGGCCAACGATCTGGTGCTGGCCACATTCGGGCGAGGGTTCTACGTCCTGGATGACTACAGCGCGCTGCGCTCGATGGGACCCGACGTCACCGCCCAGCCGGCTCGGCTCTTCCCTTCCCGGCCAGCGTATCTCTACGCCGAATCGAGCCCCTTGGGGCTGCCCGGCAGTTCGTTTCAGGGGCATGGGCAGTACATCGCAGAGAATCCGCCGTATGGTGCCTTGATCACCTACTACTTGAAGGACGGGCTCAAGTCGCGGAAGGTGAAGCGGCAGGAGGCCGATGCCGCGGCGGCGAAGAAGAACGCCGACACGGTGTATCCCCCGTGGGATTCCTTGAAGGCGGAGGACCGGGAGGAGGATCCGGCGGTGGTGGTGACGGTGAGTGATTCAAGCGGCCGGATGTTGCGGCGGTTTACGGCGCCGGGGGCGGCGGGCATGCATCGGGTAGCGTGGGACCTCCGGCTTCAGGCCACCGACCCGGTCAGCGGGCCTGCCTACAAGCTCGATCCGGAATTTCCCTTCTCCGCGCCGCCGGTCGCGCCGTTCGTCATTCCGGGCAGCTATGAGATTGCGCTGTGGGCCCGGGTGGATGGGGCGTTCACCCGGCTGGGCGAGCCGACCACAGTGGCGGTGGTGGCGGCCGATCCGCCCACAGTTCGGACCAACAACCGTTCGGTGGCGGCGTTCATGGAGCAGCAGCGAACGGCGGAGCTGCAGCGCTCGATACTGGGCGCCGATGCCCTGCTGGATGAAACCGTCACCCGGGTTGGCTTCCTCAAGCGGGCCATTGACGAAACGCCAAGAGCGGATACCTCGTTGGCTAGGCGGGTTAGGATTTTCACACAACAACTCCAGGATGCCCGCGAGCTGTTGAATGGTGATCCCACCCGGGGGCGGCGGGCCGAAGCGTCGCCGCCCAGCTTGTTGAACCGGCTGGGGAGTGCCATCGGCAACGGCTGGAGCGGGACGTTGGAGGCGCCGACTGCGGCGCAGCAGGCCCAGGTGGATATCGTGAGAGCGGAGTTCGGGCGGGTGCTGGAGCGGGTCCGGCAGCTGGTGGATGTGGATCTCAAGGCGTTGGAGGCGGCAGCTGAGCAGGCCGGCGTGCCGTGGACGCCGGGGCGGATGCCCCGGGTGCCATAGGCGGGGCTCTCCGGCTCCGATTTCTCCGGCTCCGGGGGAGAGGGTCCCTCCGCGGCCCCCGGCTCTCCGGCTCCGGGGCGAGGGGATCCCTCTGCGGGCCTCTTCTCCCCGGCTCCGGGGCGAGGGGATCCCTCTGCGGGCTGCAGTCCGCCTCCGGCGTCCTGACGCCCGCTAGGGGACCCCTCGCCCCTGCGCCTGAAGATCGAGAAACTCTTACCCCTCGCACTCGACACAATCCGGAGTCCAGTCTCGCGTATTTCTGATACTCGGCGGCGGTTCCCGCACCGCTAGACTCGGCCATGCCGAGTTGCGGTCAATGCGCTGAGGAGCGTAATGTATGGTCATGCCGGAAACGACGGACCGGTGGACCCGGGAGCGGGTGCTCGCCCTCCCCGACGACGGCAATCGCTACGAGCTGTTCGACGGCGAACTGCTGGTGACGCCGGCGCCCGCGGGGCTGCACCAGTTTGCCGTTGTTCTGCTCCAGCGGCTAATCGATCCCTACGTGCTGTCCCAGCAGCTGGGCTGGACGTTCACCTGTGCCGCCGACTTGCGTCTGGGTGGCGAACAGCTCTCCCAGCCCGACCTGTTTGTGGTGCCCGAAATTCCCGCCGACCGGAGCTGGGCCCACTTTCCCAATCCCATTCTTGTGGTCGAGATCCTCTCTCCTGGCTCGGCTCGCTTCGACCGGCTGGTGAAGCGGCGCCGGTTCCAGCGAGCCGGGATCCCGGAGTATTGGATCGTGGACCTCGACGCCCGCACGATCGAGCGGTGGCGACCGGGGGATGAGCGGGGTGAGGTGCTCGATGAACACCTGACATGGCGGCCAGCTGGGGCAACCGAGGATCTGGTGCTCGACCTGCCGACATGGTTCAGCGAGGTCTGGGGGGACCCGGTGACGCGTTAGTCCTGCGGCACCGCCATTTCCGCTGCGTACGCCTTGCGGAGGTTGGCCTGGTACTGATCGTAGAGCCCGCGGAGGGCGGTGTGCTCGGTGCTCAGGGCCTGCCGGAGCGGCGAGTCGGTCAGGTAGTGATAGAGAATGGCGGCCATGATCTGGGCGTCCATCCGAAATGCGGTATGCCCCACGGTGGTGAAGGCGTCGTCGAGCATGCCCTGGGTGTGGTTGGGAAAGTTGGAACTCGCCACACTCACCCCCACGCCGGGCAGGTCGAGGGCCACTCCGCCGGTTTCATCGTAACCCGCTGGGCGAGCCAGCTCCTCGTCCAGCTTGGGGGCGCCGAGCGATTTGGCATAGGCAAAGTAGAGCTCCTCCAGCGTTCCCACCGCAATGCCGTCGCGATACTCCCCGTAGCGATCGATCTTCACCTCGGT
>JANNSC010000246.1:0-8767 GCA_031402135.1 Gemmatimonadales bacterium
GGCGCCACGCCTGGGACAGCGTGCCCCGGGTGCCTTCAGCAAGAATGGTAACCCGCGCAGTCAGGTCGGTCGGCTCCTGGTTCCCGGCGCCAGGGGTGCCGTCACGGGCCAGCCCCGATGGAGTGGTCCGCACGCCGCGAACCCGGGCCCCATCCACCAGCAGCGCATCGGCCGGAAAGCCGGTGAAGAGGTTGACGCCAAGCGCCTCGGCTTTTTCCCCCAGCCAGCGGACCATTTCGGAAAGCGACGCGGTGTAGTTGCCGTGGTTTCGCATGGTGGGCGGGGTGGGAATCCGGATGCCGCCGGTGCGGGTCAGGACGCGCACCTCCTCGCGGTCCACCCGCTGCCGGAAGGGGAATTCCGATTCCGGAATGTCGGGAAAGAGTTCCTGGAACACCAGCGGGTTAA
This sequence comes from Gemmatimonadales bacterium, assembly GCA_031402135.1. Taxonomy (GTDB): domain Bacteria; phylum Gemmatimonadota; class Gemmatimonadetes; order Gemmatimonadales; family GWC2-71-9; genus JABFSM01. The sequence continues at coordinate 409 of JANNSC010000246.1, forward strand.
CCACCGCGCCGGAAAGGCAGTGCTCGCCGAGGGCGCCGGCTTTTTCAAGGACTCCGATGTTGAGCTCGCCGATGGCAGGATTGGCCTGGGCGAGCCGGGCGAGCTCGATGGCGGCAACCAGACCGGCCGGCCCGGCCCCGACGATCAGCACGTCCATCTCGATCGCTTCGGCGCCGGGGGGGTCGGTTCGGATCAGCCGGTCGAGCGGGAGGCCGACCTGATGGTGCAGCGGGAGGATTGTGGTCACCGGGGTCACTCCTCCGCGCGAGCCTTCCGGACCGCTTCGATGAGCGAAGGCAGCACCTCGAAGAGGTCGCCTACGATGCCGTAGTCGGCCACCTTGAAAATGGGGGCGTCCTTGTCGCGATTGATGGCTACGATAACCCGCGATGCCCGCATCCCGGCAAGGTGCTGGATGGCGCCGGAAATCCCCACCGCGACATACAGTTGAGGGCTCACCATCCGGCCGGTCTGCCCGATCTGATCGGTGGCGGGACGCCAGCCGTCATCGGTAACGGCGCGAGTGGCACCGACGGCGGCGTTGCCGAATGCGGCGGCAAGGTCTTCCACCAGCTTGAAATTGGCCGCCTCCTTGAGCCCGCGGCCGCCGCTCACGATAACCGGCGCCTCGCCCAAGTCGAGCTTGGCGGCACCGCGCTGCTCGACGGCGGAAACCACAACCCGGGCGGCGGCGGGGTCCATCGCGGGGGCGGCGGTTTCGATACGCGGGTTACGGGGAGCCTCCGCCAAGGCCATGGCACCGGGCCGAAGCGACACCAGAGCCGGTTTGCCGGTGAGCCTGACGGTGGCGATGGCCTTGCCGATGTAGGCGGGGTGCTGTGCCGTCAGGACCTCAGCGGTCAGCTCGAACGCCGTGATGTCGGAGGCGAGGCCGGTCCTGAGCCGCGCGGCAACCCGCGGCGCCAGGTCTTTTCCCTCAGCGGACGCCGAGAAGAACGCGGCGCGGTAGCTGCCCCCGGCAAGGCGAGCCGACACTGTGGCAGTGGCAACTTCAGGGCTGTAGTGCGCCAGCGCCGCATGCTCCACCACGACGACGACGTCGGCGCCGTACTTGCCCAGCTCCGCCGCGACCGATTGGATGCCGGGGGCACCGATGACCATGGCGTGAACTTCCCCGCCCCCCGAAGCATCGGCGGCATTCCGCGCGGCGGTCACCGCCTCCAATGCCACCTTGCGCGGCTGCCCGCCCCGGCACTCGGCGAAGGCAAAGATGTTGGCCATCAGAGAACCTTCGCTTCGGTGCGGAGCAGGCGGATCAACTCGGGAACAGCGTCGGCGCCTTCACCGACGATGCGGCCGGCAGCGCGTTCGGGGGGGAATTCCAGCCGTTCGATGGTCAGCGCGGAGGGGCCCAACACTGCCGGCCTGGTGTCGATGGGCTTTTTCTTGGCGGCCATGATCCCTTTGAGCGTGGGGAGACGGGCCCGGGCGATGCCCTCGTCGATGGTGAGGACGGCGGGAAGCGGAAACGTCACGATTTCGGTGGCGCCTTCGAGCTCCCGGTGGGCGGTGCCCTTCCCCGCGCTGATTTCCAGGTACGAGATGGCGGTGACGCAGGGAAGTCCCAGCAGCTCGGCGGTCATCGGCCCAACGGTACCGTTGCCGGTGTCGGTGGCAACCCGGCCGAAGAGAATCAGATCGAACCCCTGACCCTGCAATTCGGCGGCAAGGGCACCCGCAATCGCAAAGCCGTCGGCGGGCACCGGATCGGATACCAGGTGAATGCCGCGATCGGCGCCGATGCTGAACGCCTTGCGGAGGATTTCCGGGGTGGCGTCACCGCCCACGCTGACCGCGACGACCTCTCCAGGGCTCTGTTTCTCGTTGAGCCGAAGGGCCAGCTCAAGGGCGTAGCCGTCGAAGTCGGAGATATCGAATTTGAGGCCGGAGGAATCCACCGACTTGCCGTCCGCGGCTATCGCGAACCGCATTTCGGTGTCGGGAACCCGCCGGATGCAGACGGCGATTTTCAACTGGGAACCTCGTTCAGACAAATTGGTTGGCGGGTTGGCAGGAGCATAAAAATAGTGGCGAGACAGGTTCATCGCCATTGTTGCGCTATGCCGCCCGGAGCCGCTCCTGCATCCGGGCGTGATCTGCGGCGATGCTGCGCGATCCAGCCCAAAGCACCACGCCTACCAGCAGCGCGACCACCGGGATGACGTACATGGCACCGTAGAGGCCGAGTGCTCGGCCCTCGACCAGCGAGGCGCCCGCAGCCACAGCATTGGCGGCGAGGTGGTCGCTGAATTTGCCGAAGGCGTAGAGGCCGATGGCGGTAGCGAAATAGAAGGCCATGAAATACACCGCCATGGCGGTGCCGCGACGAGCCGGTTCGACGACGTCCTGGATCGACGCATACACCGTCGAATAATAGATGTAGTGGAGGAAGCACCCGGGGAGCATCAGGAACGCAAAGTCCCAATAGGATCCCCGGGCCTGTTGCAGTGCCATCACCACCAGCGGAGCGGCCATCACCAGTGCCACCGCGGCCGCGCGCAGCCTTCCGTCCACTCGGTGCAACGCCGCGCGGTCACCCAGCCATCCGCCGGCCAGGATGCCCAGCCCGCCGCCGAATCCGTACACCACCGAGCTGAAGTAATTGGCGCTGCCGATCGGGAGCCCATGGTAGCGGATCATGAATGAGGTAAGAAAACCGCCCAGGGCGTACATGTTGAGGTTGAGCAGGGCCCCCGAGAGGATGATCCACCACATGGTGGGAATCTGGAGGATTTCCCGGATTGCCTTCGGATCCGATGCCGGGGCACGCGGCGCCTGCCCATCGGCGCCGCCGCGTGCCGGTTCGGGAAGGAAAAAGGCCAGGAGTCCGAGGATGACGCCAGGAATCGCAGCGACGAAGAGCGCGCCGCGCCAGCCGCCGGTCGCCTCCATGATGAGGCCGCTCACGGCGTAACTCGCGCCAAACCCCAGCGGCAGCCCCAGCATGAAGATGCTGATGGCGCGGGACCGCTGGTGTTTGGGAAAGAGATCGCCGAGCAGGGAGTTTGCGGTGGGGGCGCAGCTTGCCTCGCCAACGCCGACCCCCATCCGGAAGATGAAGAGCGAGGCGAACCCGGAGGCGAGACCGGAGAGCGCGGTGAAGGCACTCCAGACGATGGCGCCGGTGCCCAGGATGACGGAGCGGCGGCCCCGATCGGCAAGGCGACCCAGCGGGATGCCCACAACGGCGTAGAGGAGGATGAAGGCGGTGGTGAGCCCGCCCAGCTGGCCATCGGTGAGCTGCCATTCGTTCTTGAGTCGTTCGCCGATCGCCCCCACCACCTGGCGATCGTAGAAATTCATGAAGTTGAGCCCGAAGAGCAGCGCCAGAGTAAAGCCCAGGCGCCCCCGCGACATCAGTAGGCCGCGATCCCGGTGACTTCCTGCCCCAGAATCAGCGAGTGCATGTCGTGGGTACCCTCATACGTATAGACCGACTCCAGGTTGGCCATGTGGCGCATCGAGTGATACTCGGCCAGGATGCCGTTGGCGCCGAGCAGTCGACGGGCTTCCCGGGCGCACTCGGTGGCCATGTTGACATTGTTGCGCTTGGCGAGGGATACCTGGGACGGAGTCATGGTACCGGCGTCCTTCAGGCGGCCAAGCTGGTGGCAGAGCAATTGGGCCTTGGTGATTTCAGTCAGCATGTCGGCAAGACGGACCTGCTGGATCTGGGTGGCGCCGATCGGCTTGCCGAACATGACGCGCTGCTTGGCGTACTGGAGGGCTTCGTCATAACACGCCATGGCGGCGCCGATGGCGCCCCAGGCAATGCCGTAGCGGGCCTGGGTGAGGCACATCAGCGGGCTCTTGATGCCGCCGCTCTTGGGGAGAATCGCGTCCTTGGGAAGGTGAACGTCTTCGAGGTGGATTTCCGAGGTGTCGGAGGCCCGGAGCGAGAGCTTGCCCTTCTGGTCCTTGGCGGCGTAGCCCCGGGTATTGGTGGGGACGATGAAGCCGCGAATGGACTTGGGGTCGTCGATGGCGCCGGTCTTGGCCCAGATCACTGACACCGTCGCCTGGCTGCCGTTGGTGATCCACATTTTGGTGCCGTTGAGCACCCAGCCGTCCTTGGTTTCCTTGGCGGTGGTGATCATCCCACTCGGATTGGAACCGTAGTCGGGCTCGGTCAGGCCGAAGCAGCCGATCTCCTTGCCGGCGGCCAGCCGGGGGAGCCAATGCTTCTTCTGTTCCTCGGAGCCGAAGGCATAGATCGGGTACATCACCAGGCCTCCCTGCACCGAGGCGAAGGAGCGGATGCCGCTGTCGCCCCGTTCCAGCTCCTGCATGATCAGGCCGTAGGCAACGTTGTTGAGCCCGGCGCAGCCGTATTCTTCCGGGAGGTTGGCGCCGTAGAGCCCCAGCTCGGCCATGCCGGGGATGAGCTGCTTGGGGAACTTGCCTTCGATGTAGCATTCACCGATGACCGGCATGAGGTGCTCTTCCACCCAGGCGCGGACGGTGTCGCGAACGGCGCGCTCCTCTTCGGAAAGGAGGCTGTCGAGCTGATAGAAATCCACCCCAGTGAAGGGCATCGTAACCTCTTGTAAAGGCGCTAGATAGATCACGGTAAGATATCGCGTTTGCGAATGGTGTCCAAACTGGCCGGGGCTGACTCCGCCGACCACCAGAGTTCAGGGAAAATTGAGGGGCCGTCACGAGCGATTCGCCGCCGAAGTAGTCCCTATGAACTAGGTCAGAATCCCCTCCCCGGATGGATTCCACCAGGCCGGCGCTTCCGGTAGAGTTCCTCGTCGCCCTGAGATCCCGCGCGAATTGGGACACGGCAATTTTTCGCCGCTCGCGCCATACCAATCAAGAACAGGAGTCTCATGAACCAGGACACTGCCCAAGGCGAATGGAAACAATTCAAGGGCCAGGTTCGGGAACGCTGGGGAAAGCTGACCGATGATCACCTCGATGTGATCGCGGGCAAACGCGACCAATTGATCGGACGCGTCCAGGAGCTCTACGGGCTTGCCCGCGATGTGGCGGAGCGTGAAGTGGACGAGTTCCAGCGCGGTCACAAAAAGGGGTTTCGTCTCGAGTTGGCCTCGGCGAGCACCTGCCCCGATCCGGCAGGCCACCTAATTCGAAAGCGTTTCTGATGAAACGAATCATTGCGGGCGTCGTCCTGTTTGCTCTGAGTGCCCTTCCCTTGCCGGCGATGGCCCAGGGCATCGGCCTCAAGGTCGGTGGCGTCTTCGCCGACGTCTCGAATAGTGGCGTCCTGCCCAACAACATGGGCAGCCGCACCGGATTTGCGGCCGGGCTTGCTCTCGGTACCGGGGGCGGAGTGCTCGGCTTCGGTGTGGAGGCGCTCTATGTGCAATACGGCCTCAAGAGCAGCGTACCTTCGAATTCCCTCAAGCTCGACTACCTGAGTGTGCCGGCCTACCTGCGGCTGGGACTCCCCACCCCGGGCGTACGGCCATTTGCCTACGTCGGTCCCCAAGTTGCGTTCGAACTCCGCTGCAAGGTCGGCAGCAGCGACTGCCCCGTCAACACTTTCGGGGGCGGCCCTAGGAAGAAAACGACTTTGGCAGGCGTTATCGGCGGAGGGTTGCGGCTGGGCGGCAAGATGGGCCTCACCATCGAAGGCCGGTACATTTACGGTCTCACCGACCTCAAGTACGGCACCATCACGAGTTCGGCGAGCTACAAAGACCGCGATCTCTTGATCCTGGCCGGGATCACCTTCTAAGGCGCGAAGACCCGAACCCCGATGTCCAGCGCCGTTCTCGCCGGGCATCGACACCTCCCTGCGGCCGAATCTCCAGCAGGAATGGGTCCAGAGGCACCTGGCATCACTCCGGGGCGATCCCCGAATCCCCGTTATTTGAAAATCTCGAAATTGCCCAGCAGCCACCACAGCAGGAAAAAAATGAGTACGGTGCTGATGCACCCGCCGCCGAGTTTTTTGGCGCCCCACCCGGCACCCAGGCCACGAAGCAATTTGCTCATTGGTAATGCCCTCCGCCCCTCAGTGGGACTTGCTTGAAGTTGGTGAAGCGCCGTGAGTCCCCCGCCTACCGGTCGTCCGCTCGACCCGAACTCCCTCGATGTACGGCATGTTTCTCGATCGCCTTGTCACGCCAGTTGGTCTGAACACCCAGATGAGGGACCTGACCGGAGATCGAATCCTACCTCTTTCCCAGCCGCACCCGCCCGTACTTCGCCAAATCCGACGGCTTGAACCGCTGCAGATCCCGCTCCCAGCGCATGTGCTGCACCGAGATGGACTCGTCATCTACCGACACCATGTTAAACGCCGCCGGCCGGCGGCCCCGGGTGCGGGCGGTGAAGGTGGAGGCGGTACTCACCACCACCGTGCCGTCAATTTGGCCGGAGCCCTCCTGGTGGTCGTGGCCGCAAAGAATAACGTCGGCGCCGGTGGCCTTGAGTCGAAGCTGAGCTTGGCGCCAATGAGCCAATCCCATGCGCGCGGAGATATGGCCGCGGAGCACGTTGTGGTGCAGCACCGCCACCCGGAGGACACCGCGGGGTGCCGCTTCGAAATAGCGGGTGACCCGCTCCACTTCCTCCTCGGGGAGGTGTCCCTTCACCGCCATGTCATTCAGATTCCAGGTCATCGAGCCCGCCGCCACGCCGTGGCTGGTGAGCGCGCTGGCAATCACCACCCCCTCGATATCGAGTCGGGGCGAAAGATCGACGCCGAAGTAGCGGCGATACTTGGCGTACTTGACGTCGCTGCCCCGAATGCCAAACGGGCTGGCCCACCACTGCACATCATGATTGCCGGGCACCACCAACGTCGGGGCGGTCCGAGCCAACCGATCGGCAAACGCCTTGGCCACCTGCAGCTCGCCATGCCGAGCCCGTTGGGTGAGATCGCCCGCCACGACAATGGCGTCCGGTGTACGCGAAGCAACGAAGGCCTCGAACGCCGCGACCTGTTCGAGGTTGACGTCCCTGCCGAAATGAAGGTCGGAAACGTGCGCCAGAATGATCGGCGTCACCAAACAACCCTGACCCGGTAGCTGAGTACTGTCTCCCCCTTGGCCGGTACCCGAACCCGGAAGCGGGTCCTGGTACTGGAAACCTTTTCGGCTGGAATCGAGCTCCCGAGCACCGTCCATTCACCTCGTCGCTCCTCCAGCACGTCCACCACCGTCGCGGAATCCTTGGCGCTGGTAATGGTCACCCGGAAATCGGCGGTGCCGATAGTGCGGGTGGAATCCCGCCGAGTGGTGTAGGTGAGCTGTACTCGCTTGGCGGTGAGGTCGAAGGCAGCGCCCGCCGAGAGGCGAATGTCGGTGCCGGACGCCGTGTGGCTGCTGCCCGATTCGCCGATCAGCTGGAGCCGCCCACCGGTGTCCGTTTCATACAGACGCCAGGTGCCGCCGGGCAGCGGGATGTCACCAAACGGAGTCTTGGCGGTCCGCTTCAACGTATAGGACACCTCGACCGGTACCGGATTCTCGTCGGTACCATACTGCTGCAGCATGCCGTACCAGGGAATTTGCCCCCGAATCTGATAGTTCCGTTCCCAGGGGGCGGCGGCCGGTTCGAAGAGGGCGACCGTTGCCGTCACCCCGGGCTCGAGGTTGAGCCGACCCGGAATGGTGTAGAGATGGGCCTCGCCGATCTGCTCCTGGGAGGCGGCGTCGGTAAACGCATCGGCGGAAATCTTGGACATCAGCATTGGAGACTGCGCCCCTCCCCGCCCCTCGTAGGCTCGCCCCACGTTTCCGGCCAGCAGCTGGACCTCGGCGTCCATAACCCGCAACGAAGCCGACGGAATTGCCGCCAGCCCGCTCACCCGGGCAATGCCCTTGCCCAGAACCACCGCATAGCTGGCCCCCCAGGAGGCCCCCTGAGTGAAGTAGCCCAGCCGGAGCGCGGACCGAGCCGCGGGCGAACGCACCGCCAGGGAAAGGGTTGGTTCGGTGAGCACCAGCTCGGCGGGGTACATCGGGAGTCCGGGGCGGTTGAAAATGATCCTGCCGTCAGCGGTGCGGAAACGCTCGGGGTTTACGCCGACGACGGTGGCGCTGACAGTGTCGGGAATGTTGTTGCTCCGCCCACCAGTGAGGAACTTGAGCGTCTGCCCCACCGCTCGGCGCATGGTGTTCGCCTCATCCACCGACTCGTCGTACGCGCTTCCGGTCACTACCACACCCGAGTCCAGCGCGAAGACCGATGCCGGATCGAGCAAGCCGAGCGAGAGGCGGTGGGTACTCATGCCTGGCCCCAGCGCCACCGGAAGGCTCCGGCGCACCAGCACCCGGCCGTCAGTGTAAATGGTGATGCTGGTCTGGGCGGCGAGCGGGCTCGCGAACAGGAGAAGAGTGGGAAGCAGGAATCGACGCATGGG
>JANNSC010000247.1:0-1967 GCA_031402135.1 Gemmatimonadales bacterium
TACCATGCTCAACATCTTCCGGAGCTTTCCCGGGCACTTCCAGGGTCTCGTGGTGCTCTCGGTTGGAGTGATGGATTCGGGCGACTTCAAGGGAGAACGTGCAGTGGACGACTTGCGCCGCCGCACTGAGGAGATGCTGGCTCAGTACGTCGCCCTGGCGAACTCGCTGGGGGTGCCAGCCACGGCGCGAATGGGGCTGGGCACCGACGTGGTGTCGGAGGCGGGCAGCCTGTGCGAAGCAGTGGTGAAGGATTTCCCGCGGACCACCTTCTTCACCGGGCGGTTGATGTTCCAGCGGGAGGGATGGTGGCACCGATTGCTGCACAACGACACCGCTTATGCCATTCAGAAACGCCTGCAATGGGCGGGAAGAACCATGGTCACCTTGCCGATCCGGGTGCGGAACGCGGCATGAAGCCCATCGCCGTCGTCAGCGTATTGCTGCTGCTGGCCGGGAATGTCTCGGGGCAATCGGCGGCGCCATTCGCCTTCGCCGACTTCACCTGGCTCAACGGGAGCAACAGGCAGAAAAACGCGGTGCTCGACTCGAAGTATTTCACCGGCGAATTTCGGCTGGACGCCACCTACATCCACGTATTCAGCGGTCCCCGGGATCATACCTTGGTCGGGACGTCGGAGAGCGGGCGCACCGGCGAAGTACAAGTCCAGCAATTGGGGATCGGGGGCGATTTTCATTCCGAGCATGCCCGCGGCAGGGTGATGACCCAGTTCGGAATGTATTCCACCATGACGCCGAGGAACGACCCCAGTCCGGCGCGGGGGCAGTGGAACCTGGCCGACGCCTATCGCTACATCTCCGAGGCTTACGGAGGCTATCACTGGAACAAGGGCCACGGCATCAACCTCGACGCAGGGATCTTCATGTCCTATGTCGGCCTGTTCAGTTACTACAACTTCGACAACTGGGCGTACCAGCCTTCCTACGTCTCGTCGAATACGCCGTGGTTCTTCAATGGCGTCCGGATCCAGACATTTCCCACCGACCGGTTGAAGCTGGAACTGTGGCTGGTGAACGGCTGGCAATCCTACGGGAAGTTCAACACCGCGCCGGGACTCGGGGTTCAGGTGCTTTGGCGCCCCAACGCAGCGGTGTCGCTCTTGGGCAACCAGTACTGGGGCCGGGACTGGCTGGGACTACCCGATCGGTACCGGGTACACAGTGACAACAGCATTCAGGTCAGGTATTTGAGCCGCCCAGGGAGATTCCTGGACCGGGCGGCGTTCTCCCTGACGGTTGATGCTGGATGTGAGAGCGGCGCCGGCGTTACCTGCGCTTCACAGTACTTCCTCGGGGCCATGCTCTACAACCGATTCTGGTTCGCCAAGGATCGGTTGGGGGTCACCCTGGGCGCCGGCGGCATGACCAACCCGGGGCGCTACCTCGTGCTCCTGCCTCCCATCAACGGTGCGACGGCAATCTCGGGTACGCCCTACTTCAGTATCAATCCAGGCGATCCGTTCAAGGCATGGGACGCTTCGCTCACCCTCGACTACATGCCCGACGAATTCGTCACCTTTCGCGCTGAGGCGAATCACCGCTGGGCGAGTGTCCCCTATTTTGCCGGCCCTGGCGGCGTGACCCCACAGGGCGGCAACGCCGGCCCCCCGGGGTCGGTGGTCGAGGGATTCTTGCCGGACCTCCGGAAGTCCGAGAACCGGATCAACCTGGCGCTGCTGGTCAAGTTCTAGTCCTTTCCACGTTCAGGCCGCCAGTCGGGAACTCCGGAGATCGAGCTGGGCGCTGACCCGATTGAGGGCAACCCGGACATCGTGAACCCGTTCTGCGGCGGTGCGCAGCACCTCCTCCAACCCGGTGCGCTCCGCCATCTGGTGTTCCGAGGCCTCGGCAAATCCGCGCCCTCCGAGCGCTTCGTAGTAGGAGAGGTCGGGGCCGCCCCGCCGGATTCGCTGGGCCGCCACCCGCTCAGGGAAAACCCCGGCGAGCC
>JANNSC010000248.1:0-1840 GCA_031402135.1 Gemmatimonadales bacterium
ACGCAGGGCATCAGCCGCAAGGGCCGTATCGGATGCCCCACGGCGTGAACATGCTCATGCCGGTAGAACTGTGCGTCAATCGGAACCTGCTGCTGTCGCTCATGTCGGCGAGCATCCTGGAGATCAACCGCCACAAGCGGCTCGAACCCCCCGCGCTGTCGGTGCAACAGATGACCGAAATGGAGGCGGCGCTGCAGCAGCAACTGGTCTTCCGGACCTGGCTCAAGGAGCATCCGTCGGGCTATGTCTGCATCGCCCTGTATCCGGTCAGCGAAGCCGGCACCGTGGAAGATCTCGACGACCAGGGGGATCTACCCTCTTGACGGATTCCGGCCCCAACCGTAGCTTGGCATCAGTTGCAGGGCGGATGGATTTAGGGCCACTTGCTACCGCCTGGGGTTGTGATCCCCAAATCAAACAGCTAAAGAGCCGTGGGATGACCCCCGCGCTCGTGGCCGCGGGGGTTTTTGTTTGCATCCCACCGCGCGACCCGAGGGAAACGTTTCAACCATGAAGCGCTGCCCGATTATGTGTCGCTGTGCGTGCATGTGCACCCCCCGCGGGGTGGACTGCGCCAGCGCGCGTGTCGGTCAGGCGGATCCCATGTAGTTCGCCACCAGACCACCAGACACCTCGCCGGCCCGGTTCACCCAACGTGAACCGGGCCTTTTCGCATTCCGGCGAGCGGCCCCATCCACCGTTGACCAAGAGGACTCTCCAATGCCGTTCCACCCCGATAACGTCGCCATTCACGCCGGCCAGGTGCCCGACCCCGCCACCAACGCACGCGCGGTGCCCATCTACGCCACGACCAGCTACGTCTTCAACAGCACCGAGCACGCGGCGAACCTCTTCGGCCTGCGTGAGTTCGGGAACATCTACACCCGGATCATGAATCCCACCACCGACGTGTTCGAAAAGCGGGTGGCGGAACTCGAGGGCGGCGTGGCGGCGCTCGGGGTCGCGAGCGGGCAGGCGGCGGAGACCCTGACGACTCTCAACCTCGCCCACGCCGGCGACAACATCGTCTCCTCACAGACGCTCTACGGCGGGACGTACAACCTCTTTGCCTACACGCTGCCCAAGTGGGGAATCACCACCACCTTCGTGGACATCCACAATCTGGACAGCGTGCGGGCGGCCATCAACGAGCACACCCGCGCGGTCTACGTGGAGACGATCGGCAACCCCGAGCTCGACGTGCCCGACTTCAGCGCCCTCGCCGAGATCGCCCATCAAGCAGGGCTTCCGCTGGTGGTGGACAACACCTTCGGCGCCGCCACTCTCTGCCGCCCGATCAAGTACGGGGCGGACATTGTGGTCCATTCGGCCACCAAGTGGATCGGCGGTCATGGCACCTCGATCGGCGGTGTGGTTGTGGATGCGGGCACCTTCGACTGGACCAGCGACAAGGCCCGGGCCCGCTTCCCGGAGTTTTCGTCCCCGGACCCGTCGTACCACGGTCTGGTTTACACCGAGGCGTTTGCCAACTTGGCGTTCATCATCAAGCTGCGGGTGCAGCTGCTGCGCGACCTCGGCCCCGCCCTCTCTCCCTTCAACGCGTTCCTGTTCCTGCAGGGACTGGAGACGCTGCCACTGCGTATCAAGCGGCACTCCGAGAACGCACTGGCGCTGGCCCGATGGCTGCAGCAGGACGGCCGGGTCGACTGGGTTGCGTACCCGGGACTCGATGGTCATCCCCAACACAAGAACGCCTGCCGCTACCTCGAAGGTGGGTTCGGCGGGGTGCTCACCTTCGGCGTGAAGGGCGGCCACACCGCGGCGCGCGCGCTGATCGACAGGGTAAAGCTCTATTCGCTGCTGGCCAATGTGGGCGACG
>JANNSC010000249.1:0-4095 GCA_031402135.1 Gemmatimonadales bacterium
GCCGGTGGCAGCGCCCCGATTGCTTCCGATGCCGACAGCCCAGTCATCGGGGCCAGGGCGAACCGGCCCAGCGGCCGTCCCGGAGCCACCGTCCGGAGCGCCCGGACCGACGCAGCCAGGTAACTCACCTCAGCGCGACCGCCCCGAACCGCCAGCTGGGCAACCCGCTCCAGTCCCACCGCCGCTTCGGTGCCCCGCGATGGGTCGGCAGTGGCCAAGGCGGCGTACGCTTCCACCGCATCCCCGAAATTCCGGTTGTGGAGGGTGGCGGCGCCCAGCTTGGCCCAGAGCCGGGGACGTCCCCCGCTCGCCTCCGCCGCACTGTACTCTGCCACCGCATCGGCGTACCGCTCATCCCCGTACGCCGTGTCGCCCAGGCGCTCGTGGTCTGCCGCTGCCAGGGTGCACCCCGCCAGGACCGACGCCGCCAGGACCGACGCCGCCAGGACCGACGCCGCCACGGCCGCCGTTCGCCCTGCCGCTGCCAGGCGGATCGCTACCGGTTTCACGATCGGAGGCGACCCGCCATCGCCAGGTACGCCTCGACCCGGGCGTTGCCCGGTCGCCGGGTCTGGCACCTCGCCCAAACCTCCCGGGCTGCCGCCGCATCGCCTGACAGGTAGTGGGCCAGGCCCAGTGAGGCGAGCGCATCGAGGAATCCGGGGTGCCCCTCCAGAATCCGCTCCAATTCCTCCCGCGCCTCCAGCGGCCGACCCGCTTCGAGGAGCAGTCGAGCCAACCGGTACCGCAAATCGTGAAAGGTCGGCCCCAGGTCGACCGCTCGGCGAAACTCGATGATCGCCTCGGCCAGCGCCCCCGCCTCGGCGTACGCCTCTCCCAGCTGGGCATGCTGGTTCGCCAGCAGGGCGGCAATCGGGCGGGAAAATCCCCCGACCGAGGGCTCCCCGTGCGCCGTTGCCCGCCGGAAAGCTTCCTCCGCTTCCTCGGCACGCCCCAATTCGTTGAGAAGAATGCCCCGATGGATGTTTGCTTCGATGTAGCTGGGATTGAGGGAGAGAGCGATTTCGAATTCGGCCAGCGCGCCCTCCTTGTGGCCAAGGAGCGCCAGCGAGAGCCCGAGGAGGTGATGCGCGTCGGCAAAACTCCGCCCCGATGCGATCACCTCCTCCAGCAGATGTACTGCGCCGTAGTAGTCCTGGACGGCAAAGCGCTCTCGGGCCTGGCCGAGCAGATGATCTGAGCTGACCTGCATCCCCTAAAGATAATGCCGGGCTCAGCTTAAGACGATTTTTCGGAAGTATTCGATCGTGGCGGTCAGACCCTCGCGGAGGGGTACCGCCGGCTCCCAACCGAGGGCGTTGCGGGCGTGGCTGATGTCCGGCTGGCGGACTTTCGGATCATCGACCGGCAACGGATGGTACACGATGGGGGAGCGGCTACCCGTCATTGCCTTGACAGTCTCCGCCAATTGCCCGACCGAGAACTCCCCCGGGTTGCCCAGGTTGGTCGGCTCGGTGCGCTCGCTCCGGAACAATCGGTAGATCCCATCGACCAGGTCGGAGACGTAACAGAAGGAACGAGTCTGGCTCCCGTCGCCATAGATCGTGATCGGTTTTCCCCGGAGTGCCTGCACGATGAAGTTCGACACCACCCGGCCATCCTCCGGCCGCATCCGGGGACCATAGGTATTGAAAATCCGGACGATGCGGGTGTCGCTGCCATAGGTGCGATGGTAGGAGGAGGTCAGCGCCTCGGCAAATCGCTTGGCCTCATCGTACATGGCGCGCGGGCCCACCGAATTGACGTTGCCCCAGTACGACTCGGGCTGGGGGTGGACCGCCGGGTCGCCGTAGACCTCCGACGTCGAGGCCAGGAAAAACCGCGCCCCCTTGGCATGGGCCAGCGCCAGACAACGATGAGTGCCGTAACTCCCTACCATCAGGGTTTCGATTGGCCACGCCTGGTAATCGGGCGGGCTTGCCGGCGAAGCGAGGTGGAGCACTCCGTCCAGCGAACCTTTCACCTCGAAGGGCATCGATACATCCTGCCGCACCAAATGGAACCGTCGATTGCCCGTGAGATGGGCCACGTTGCGTTCGTCACCGGTGATGAAATTGTCCATCCCGATCACCTCGTGGCCCTCGGCCAGCAACCGATCGGTCAGGTGCGAGCCAAGGAAGCCTGCCGCTCCGGTGACCAGGAGCCTCACGGGTGCCTCCGCCCGATGCCATGGTATTCGAAGCCCAGCCGGCTCATCCGCTCCGGATCATAGAGATTGCGGCCGTCAAAAATCAGCGGAGAGGCGAGGGCGCCCCGCATCCGTTCGAAATCCGGGTTCCGGTAGACCATCCATTCGGTGACGATCACCAGCGCGTCGGCGCCGGCAATCGCGTCGTAGGGGTCCCGCGCGTAGGAGAGCCGGTCACCGTAGATCCCCCGCGCCACCTCCATTGCCTTGGGATCGTGCGCCCGGACTGTGCCTCCGGCCGCGAGAATTCCGTCGAGCAGCGGCAACACCGGGCTTTCCCGCATGTCATCGGTTTCCGCCTTGAACGCCAGGCCCCACACCGCAATCTGCCGTCCCGAGAGGCTCCGCCCCAGGCGGGCCAGCAATTTGTCCAGCAACACCCGCTTCTGCCGCTGGTTGACTGCCTCCACCGCCTCCAGAATGGTGGGCTCCATGCCCATCTCCCGAGCGGTGCTCACCAAGGCCTTCACATCTTTCGGGAAACACGAACCGCCGTAGCCTGGCCCCGGAAAGAGAAACGCGCTGCCAATCCGCCGGTCCGAGCCGATCCCTTTCCGGACATTGGAAACATCGGCGCCAACTCGCTCGCACAGATCGGCAATCTGGTTCATGAACGAGATCCGGGTGGCCAGCATGGCATTGGCGGCGTATTTGGTGACCTCCGCCGACGGAATATCCATGAAGAGAATCGGATTGCCGGTCCGCACAAATGGGGCGTACAGTTCCGCCATCACTTCGCGCGCCTCGGCACTATCCACTCCCAGGACGACCCGGTCCGGCTTCATGAAGTCCTCGATCGCGTCCCCTTCCTTCAGAAATTCCGGGTTGGAGCAGACCTGAAACGGAGCGTCGGTCTCCGCCCGGATGGCGGCCCGGACTTTTTCCGCGGTGCCCACCGGCACCGTCGACTTGGTCACCACCACCTTCATCTCGTTCATGTGCTGCCCGATGGTCGTGGCCACCGAAAGCACCTGCTGCAGGTCGGCCGAGCCGTCCTCCCCCGGGGGAGTCCCCACCGCAATGAAAACCACCTGACCGTGAGCTCCCGCGGCACCCACATCGGTACTGAAGCGCAGCCGGCCCTCCTCCTGATTCCGGCGGACCAGCGGTTCCAGTCCCGGCTCATAGATCGGAAGGTCGTTGGCACGGAGCCGCGCCACCTTGTCCGCATCGACATCGGCGCAGATCACGTCATTCCCCGTCTCCGCCAGACAGGCGCCCGCCACCAGCCCGACGTATCCGCTTCCAATCACCGTGACCCTCATGGCGCGAGCTTTCGGCCCAGCGCATTGCGGGTATCTACCACCACCCGGGCATGGGCCCGGACCAGTTCGTAATCGAGGGAGGTATGGTCGGTTACCACCATGACACAATCCGCTGCCGCCACCGTCTCCTTGCTGAGTGGCACCGACGTGAAGCGGTGGCCGTCTTCGGAAAAAGTCGCCACGAAGGGATCATGGTAGCGGACCTTGGCGCCCTGCTGCTCCAGCAGCCGGATGATGTCGAGCGCCGGACTCTCCCGGAGATCCTCGATGTCCTTCTTGTAGGCAACTCCCAGGATCAGAATCGAGGAGCCCCGCACCGCCTTGCCCACCTCATTCAGCGCGTCGCCCACCTTGCGAACCCAGAAGACCGGCATTTCGGTGTTGAGTTCGCCGGCCAGATCGATGAACCGGGTCTTGTAGTTGAGACCCCGCATCTTCCACGCGAGATAATGCGGATCAATCGGAATGCAGTGGCCGCCCAGCCCTGGTCCCGGGGCCGATCCCAAGCCCGCACCGGCGCTGCGCCTGGCCGACCTCGACGGCAAGCTGCATGACCTGGACGATCTCAAGGGCAAGCTGGTCGTAGTCAACTTCTGGGCGACCTGGTGCCCGCCGTGTCGG
>JANNSC010000250.1:0-1915 GCA_031402135.1 Gemmatimonadales bacterium
GCCAGGAAAACTGGCAGCGCCCGCCCGACGAAGTCGAGGCGCTGATGAGTTTGTTGCAGGAGTACGTCTCCCGGGAGGCCAACGAGCTCCGCGCCAAGGGCGTCGCGGTCCGGATGCTGGGCGAGCTCGACCGGCTGACCCCCGCAGCCCGTGCCGCCGTCGCCACTATCGAGTCTCTCACCAAGGGCGGCACCACCCTCGCCCTGAACATATGCCTTTCCTACGGCTCCCGGGCGGAGTTAACCCGCGCCGCCACCCTCCTTGCCGAGGCGGTCAAGGCGGGAACCTTGCAGCCCGCCGACATTGATGAGGCGGCCATGGCCCGGCACCTCTACACCGCGGAGTGGCCCGACCCCGATCTGCTGATCCGGACCTCCGGGGAACATCGACTCTCCAACTTCCTGCTGTGGCAGCTGGCCTACGCCGAATTTCACGTCACCCCGGTGCTCTGGCCCGACTTCACCCGACGCCATCTCTTCGAGGCCATCCTCGATTTTCAGCAGCGGGATCGCCGTTTCGGCCGCATCCCCACCCCCGCGTGAGCAACAACGTCACCCGGGTTCTGGTGGCCGTCGTGGCAATTCCCATTGCCCTCGGCATCGTCTGGTTCGGGGGGCTGCTCCTCGCCATCCTGGTCGCGGCGCTGGCCCTGCTCGGCACTCGGGAGCTGTTCAATCTCGCCGAAGCCTCCGGAGTGCGGCCGTTGCGGGGGCTGGGGATGCTGCTCGCCGCGCTGGCCCCGTTGTCGACCTGGCTGATTGCCGGGAACCCCTCTGGCGGATTCGGCCTCGACATCACGGGAAATTCGCCGCTGGGAAACGTTGTCGTCGCCATCCCGCTCTGGCTCCTGAGCCAGTGGCCCCTCGCCGCCGCAATGGCCCCGGTTGTGGTTTTGAGTGGCGTGTTATGGAAACGGGCCCCCGACCAGAAGCCCCTCGCCGCCGCCGCCATCACCCTGTTCGGGCCGCTCTACTGTGGCCTGCTCCCCTCGGCATTGCTGGTCATTCGCTACGGCGCCGGCCCCGAGAAATCCTGGGCCGCCACCTGGCTGGTGTTCTTCCCGCTCGTCGTCACCTGGCTCTGCGACAGCTTTGCCATGTGGGGCGGCAAGGCGTTTCGGGGGCCGAAACTCGCCCCGACGGTGAGTCCCGGCAAGACCCGGTCCGGCGGGCTGTCCGGCCTGGTCGGCGGGACCCTTGCCGCGGTGGCCTTCGTTCCCATGGCGCTGGTGCCGGTGGGGCGCGGTTTTCCGCTTTGGCAAGCTGCCGTCATGGGGTTGCTGCTCGCTGCCGTCGCCCAGCTTGGCGACCTCGCCGAGTCACTCTTCAAGCGGGAGGCCGGGGTCAAGGATTCCGGCACCCTCATCCCGGGGCATGGCGGCGTCCTCGACCGCCTCGACTCGCTCTACTTTGTTCTCCCAGCCGCCGCGTTGCTCTTCCGCGCGTTCGGAGTGCTCTGATCCATGAAGGGCGTTGCGGTGCTCGGCTCGACCGGGTCGATCGGAACCAGCACGCTCAACGTGCTCCGGCGCCATCCAGGCCGGTTTCGCCTGGTAGGATTGACCGCCGGCTCCAATGCCAAATTGCTCGGCGAGCAGGTGTCCGAATGGCAGCCGGCCTTCGCCGCATTGGCCAGCGACGCCGGCCCCGCCTGCCTGATCGAGGCCGCCACTCATCCCGATGTGGACATCGTCGTCAATGCGGTGGTCGGGTTTGCCGGGCTCGAGGCCACCCTCGCTGCGCTTCAGGCCGGCAAGCGCGTTGCCCTGGCCAACAAGGAGTCCCTCGTCGTGGCCGGTGAACTGGTGGCCGCGGCGGCAAAGCAGGGCGGGGGAGAACTGGTCCCGGTGGACTCGGAGCACAGCGCTGTGCTGCAGTGCATTGCCGGACGGGAGTCGTCGCTCCGGAAACTGATT
>JANNSC010000251.1:0-4926 GCA_031402135.1 Gemmatimonadales bacterium
CCCGCGGCGTTGCAGCGGGATTGGACCGCCGACGTGGACCGCGCGCTGGCCCTCGAACCCACCCATCTGAGCCTCTACGGATTGACCGTCGAGTCCGCCACGCCGCTGGGCAAGTGGACGGCACGTGGAGAGAGCGTGCCGGCTGATGACGATCGCGCAGCGGCGGAATACCTTGCGGCGCACCACCGGCTCGAGGCCGCCGGATTCGAGCACTACGAGGTGTCCAACGCCGGCCGTTCCGGCCATCGGGCTCGGCACAACGAGGCCTACTGGAACCGGGCGCCATTCATCGGGCTGGGGCCCTCCGCCCACAGCGGACTGACCGGAACCCGCTCCTGGAACGTTCGGGAGTGGGAGGAGTACCGGCGCCGGAGCGAGTCAGGGGAGGAGCTGGTTTTGGAGCGGGAAGCGCTGACGGCGGCGCAGGTTGGGCTGGAGGAGCTCTACCTGGGGCTTCGAACCAGCACCGGGCTGCCCGCCTCCCGATTGCCGGAGGCGGTGGTGGGGCGCTGGGTGGCGGAGGGGTGGGCCGGGGCACGGGGCAGCAATGTGGCGCTGACCCCGGAAGGATGGCTTCGGCTCGACGCGCTGGTGGCCAGCGTAAGTGATTGCTAAATTTCCCGTTATGCAGATTGGCGAGGGCTTGAGCGAGCGGCAGTTCCGGGTGCTGGAGACGGTCATCCAGATCTACGTCGAAACGGCCCAGCCGGCCGGCAGTCACGCCGTGGCGCGAGGCGCTCGCCTGGGCATCTCACCGGCGTCGGTCCGCGCCACCATGGGCGAGCTCGAAACCGCCGGCTACCTCTTTCACGCTCACACCTCGGGCGGCCGCATTCCCACCGACCGGGGCTACCGCCTCTACGTCAATCAGCTGATGCGGCCGGCACCGGTCACCCAGAGTGCCCGGACCAAGATCGAAAGTGAAATCGCCCCGGTGGGGCGGAACGCCATCGACGAGATTCTGCGCCGGGCGGCCCAGGTGCTTGGCGTGTTAACCCAGGAGCTCGGCGTGGCCATCGGGCCGACCCTCGATGGCCTGGTGCTGGAACGGCTGGAGCTGGTGCGGGCCAGCAGTGACCGGCTCCTGGCGGTGCTCACCCTGCAGAGCGGGCTGGTGCGGACCATTTTCGTCGAAGTGCCGGTGGCGGTGGCGCCCGAAGTGGTGGAACATGTGGGCCGGGTCCTCAACGAGCGCCTTGCCGGCCTGCCGCTCCGGGAAATCCGGGGCTCCCTTCCGGAGCGGCTCCGCGATGCCCGGGGCGCCGAAGACGCGCGGGAGTTGATCAACATCTTCGTGGCCCAGGGAGAAGATCTCTTCGATTTTTCCCCCGGCGACGGCGCCGTGGTGCTGGGCAGCGCCCAGCCGCTGGCCGATCAGCCGGAATTTGCCGCCAACGGACGGATGCGCCACCTGCTGGAGCTCACCGAGCGGCGCGATCTGCTGCGCCAGGCCTTCGAGGATCATCACCGCCGCGGCATGACCATCACCATCGGCAGCGAAAACAACGATCCCCGGCTGGCCGAGTTCACCCTGGTGACTTCGGCGTACCATAGTGGCCAGTTGAGCGGAGTCATTGGCGTGTTAGGTCCAACCCGAATGCCCTACGACAAGATCATCGGCCTGGTGGAGCACACCAGCCGCATGGTGGAAGGATTGATGGAGTGAGCGATTTCTACCAGTTGCTCGGCGTATCCCGAGATGCCAACGAAGACGAAATCAAACGCGCCTATCGCAAGATGGCCATGGAGTTTCACCCCGACCGGAACCCCGCGACGGACGCCGAGGCGCGCTTCAAGCTGATTGCCGAAGCCTATGAGGTACTGAGCGACTCGACCAAGCGCGCCGCCTACGACCGCTACGGCGAAGCGGGGCTCAAGGGCGGGGCCGGCGGTTTCCACCACGTCGATCTGGCCGAGGCGCTCAATATTTTCATGCGCGATTTCGGCGGCGGCGGATTCGAATCGCTCTTCGGGGGCGGCCGGCAGCAAACCGAGTCCCGCCGGGGCCAGGACATCCGGGTGGCGGTCAAGCTCTCCCTGCAGGAGGTGGCCACCGGGGCCAAGCGCACCGTCAAGCTCAAGACCATGCTCAAGTGCGACAGCTGTGGCGGCACCGGCGCGGTCAAAGGCTCCCGCCCGTCCAACTGCAGCACCTGCGGCGGCAGTGGGGAGGTGCGCCGTGCCACCCGCAGCGTGTTCGGGCAATTCGTCTCGGTGGCGCCGTGTTCCGCCTGCGGCGGTGAGGGCGTCATCATCACCAATCCCTGCGAGGTATGCCGGGGCGACGGCCGGACCCGGGGCGAGCGCACCGTGCCGGTGGACATTCCCGCCGGGGTGTCCAACAACAACTACATCACGCTCCGGGGTCAGGGCGCCGCCGGGCCGCGCAACGGCCCCAACGGCGATCTGCTCATCACCATCGAAGTGAAGGACGACGAGCGGTTCGAGCGCCATGGAGATGACCTGAGCATCGACCTGCCGCTTTCCTTCAGCCAGGCGGCGTTGGGCACCAGCGCCACGGTGCCGACGCCCTACGGCGATGAGCGGCTTGCGGTGCCGGCTGGGGCCCAGAGCGGCACCGTGTTTCGGCTCAAGGGGAAGGGCCTGCCACGGCTGGGACAGAGCGGTGTCGGAGACCTGCACGTCCGGGTCCACGTCTGGACACCCCAGAACCTTTCCGAGGAGCAGCACCGCCTCCTGGAGCAGTTCTCCAAGGTGGAAGGCGCCCCTCCCAAGGAGAGCACCGGGTTCTGGTCCAAGCTCAAGGAAGCACTCGGCGCATGAGCTGGTGCGCGCTGGATGTGTTGAGCCCGTTGGAACGCCGCAACGCAGTGGCAAGGTGGCTGGTGGGTCAAACCGGACAGACGGTGGAGGAGCGGGACGACGGCACCCTGGTGAGCGTTGCCGAAACCCAGGCGGCAGCCGGCGCGCTGCTGGCGGAACTGCACCAGGCGTTCGGCAGCGATGTGGCGGGCTCCCTGCGCCAATTGCCCGAGGTGGACTGGACCGAGCAATGGCGCACCGGCCTGGGGCCCCGAACCATCGGCCGCCTCGTAGTGACGCCCAGCTGGGCGGTCCCGATGGAAGGCGCTGCCGCCACCGTGATCATTGATCCGGAATCGGCATTCGGTACCGGAGAGCACGGCTCCACCCGCACCGCGCTCCGCCTCCTGGACCGGCATCTGGTGCCCGGCGCCCGGGTGCTCGATCTGGGCAGCGGCAGCGGCATTCTGGCCATTGCCGCGGTTCGGCTGGGCGCGAGTCGGGCCACCGGCGTCGAGGTGGACGCGGAAGTCGAGCCAATCGCACGGGCCAACACCGTTCGCAACGGGGTGGCCAGCGAGGTGACCTTCGTAACCGGGGATGCCGCGGTACTGGCGCCGCTGCTCGGCCCCGCCGAAATGATTCTTTCCAACATTCTTCGTACCGTCAACGTCAGCTTGCTCCCGGCCATTCGCCAGGCGCTGGCGGCCGGGGGGGTGGCCATCTTTGCCGGGATGGAACTCTCGGAGCGGGAGGAATTTCTCCCGGTGCTGGGCCTCGCCGGGTTTGTGGTCATCGAGGAAGCCGTTGACGAGGCGTGGTGGGCCGTTGCCGCCACGGTCGGGTAGGTGCATTCGGTGCTGGCAGCACCCGGCAGCGTGGTGGCCCAGGCCGTGGTGGCGCTGGATGAGGAGGAGCGGCACCATCTGAAGGTCCGCCGGGCCAGGGAAGGGGAGAAGGCCCGGGTGCTGGACGGCGCCGGTGCGGTGGCCGAGGGGCAGCTGGTGCTGCAGCAGGGCGAGTTGGCGGTGCGGGTAGAGCGTGTTACGATGAGCCCGCCGCCTCCCGCCTTCACCCTGGTGGTCGGCGCGGGAGACAAGGAGCGTTTCGGGTGGCTGGCCGAAAAGGCCGCCGAGCTCGGAGTGACCGAGCTGGCGCCGCTCAAGACCGAACGGACCCGGAGCGTGGCGGCGGGAATCCGGGAGGCCCACGTCGCGGCGCTGCAGCGCCGGGCCCGCCAGGCCATCAAGCAGTCGGGCGCACCCTGGGCCCCCAAGGTGAGTCCGCCCATCGATGTGAAAACCGCAGCCGCGCTGGGCCACCCCGATTTTCGCTGGCTGGCCGACGCCACCGGGGAGGGGCCCCCGACCCTCCCACCGGGCGCGGAATTGCTGGTGGTGGTTGGCCCCGAGGGAGGACTGATTCTGCCGGAGCGGGCGCAGTTTCTTGACGCCGGCTTTCGCCGGGTCAGGCTGGCGCCCGAGCTCTTGCGCTTCGAAACCGCCGCGCTCGCGGCGGCGGCAGTGGTGGCCAGTCAGCGGCCCCGGAGGCAGCATGAGTGACTGCATTTTCTGCCGCATCGTGGCCGGTGAAATCCCCGCCCAGGTGGTGGCCCGGTCAGACCACGCGCTGGCGTTTCACGACCTCAATCCCCAGGCGCCGGTCCACCTGCTGGTGGTCCCCACCACGCACTTTGCCAACGCCGCAGCAACCGATAGCGACGCCGGCGAGTTGGCGTTCGGTCGCACCGTCCGGCTTGCGGTCCAGGTGGCCCACCAGCTGGGACTGGCCCAAACCGGATACCGCCTGGTCGTGAACACCGGTGCCGACGGCGGCCAGTCGGTCGGCCATCTCCACGTCCATGTGCTGGGCGGAAGGGCCCTCACATGGCCTCCCGGATGAGCCCGCTTGCCCGGTAGGGAATGGACTGGTATCTTGCACCGCTCCAAGTACTTAGAGGACAACATGCGCAGCCGGAGCCAGTGATCGATCTTGGGATGAAGGGCCATCAGGCCGGATGACCGCTCCGAGTTCCGCAGCAGATGGAAACGGGGTGTCGGCGCAGCAGAGCGCCGACACCCCCGTCCAATTACCACAAGGGTCCATTTACGCCCCCCAGGAAGTCTTGGAGGTAAGCCGGGTCCGCGGTTTGGTGGCCGGTTT
>JANNSC010000252.1:0-2574 GCA_031402135.1 Gemmatimonadales bacterium
GATATCCATCCCACCGAACAAATTCCCGGTGTCGAATTGGCGCTGACGGTACTGCATGCCGGCGGCAAGTTCGACAAGGACACCTACAAGGTGTCGGGTGGGCTCCATGGCGTCGGCGTGTCGGTGGTGAACGCGCTCTCGGAGAAGCTCGATGTGTACGTCGACCGAGATGGCAAGCGACATCACATGGGCTTCGTACGCGGACAAACGTTGAAGAAGCTCGAGGTGGTCGGAAAAACGAAGGGTACCGGCACCACCGTCACCTTCAAGCCCGACCCCGACATTTTCACGACGCTGGAGTTCCACTATCAGACGATTGCCGACCGGCTCCGGCAACTGTCTTTTCTGAATCGCGGCATTACCATCACGCTCACCGACGAGCGAGCCACCCCGGCCAAGGAAGACAAATTCTTCGCCAAGGGCGGCCTGATCGAGTTCGTACAGTGGCTCAACCGCAACAAGAAGGCGTTGCACCCGAAGCCGATTGCGTTTATTGCCACCAAGGATGAGGTGGAGGTGGACATCGCCCTGCAGTACGAGGACGGGTACAACGAGAACACCTTCACCTTCGTCAACAACATCAACACCCACGAGGGTGGCACCCACCTCACCGGCTTCAAGTCGGCACTCACCCGTACCATCAACGAAATCGCCAAGAAGGGCAACTACCTCAAGAAGGAAGACTTCACCTTGAGCGGTGAAGACATCCGCGAGGGATTGACCTGCGTCATGCACGCCAAGGTCAAGGAGCCCCAGTTCGAGGGGCAGACCAAAACCAAGCTGGGCAATTCAGAAATCGAGGGCATTGTCAAGCAGGTGGTGAACGAGCACCTGGGGAGCTACCTCGAGGAACACCCCAGCGTGGCTCGGGCAATCATCGACAAAGCGGTCAGCGCGGCGCGGGCCCGGGAAGCGGCCCGCAAGGCGCGCGACCTGGTCCGGAAGAAATCCGGGCTGGAGAACGGAGTCCTCCCCGGCAAGCTGGCCGATTGCTCGCTGGACGATCCGGCGCTCTGCGAGATTTACCTCGTCGAGGGCGATTCGGCCGGCGGCAGCGCCAAAATGGGGCGCAACCGATCGTTCCAGGCCATCCTGCCGCTCCGGGGCAAGATCCTCAACGTGGAGCGGGCCCGGATCGACAAAATCCTCTCCAATGAGGAAATTCGGGCGATGGTCACCGCCATCGGCGCCGGGGTCAAGGACGATTTCAAGCTGGAGGACTCACGCTACCACAAGATCATCCTGATGACTGACGCCGACGTGGACGGCGCCCACATCCGGACCCTGCTGCTCACTTTCTTTTTCCGGCAGATGCCCGAGCTGATAGAAGCCGGCTACATCTTCATCGCCCAGCCACCGCTGTACCGGGTGGCGCGCGGCAAGGAGGAGTACTATGCCTACGGTGAGGTGGAGCGGGACGAGTACGTGAAACGGCTCGGTGGCGGAGAGGGCGGCAAGGCCAACGTGAACATCCAGCGCTACAAGGGGTTGGGCGAGATGAACCCCGACCAGCTCTGGAAGACCACCATGGACCCGGAAAAGCGCACCATACTCCGGGTTACGCTGGAGGACGCCGTCGAGGCGTCCAAGCTGTTCGAAGAACTGATGGGAGATGAAGTGGAGCCGCGCCGGTTGTTCATCGAGCAGAATGCCAAGTACGTGAGCAATTTGGACGTCTAGCGATGGGGGTGCTGCCGGCGCGAGCGTCAGGTCAATGACTCGACCCCCGCAGCGCTGACCCGATGGGAAATGAGCGGGAGTGGCAACGCCCGCTCCCCAATCACAATCGCCTCGTCCAGTGCTGTCCGGGCCCGCTCGGCAGCTGCCTCGGTGCGGGCGTGGATCACCGCCAGCACATCACCCCGCTTCACCCGATCCCCCGGCTTGGCCGGAATCATGAACCCCACCGCTGCGTCAATCACGTCCTCGGTCCGCGACCGCCCCCCACCCAGCGCAATGATCGCGTGGCCAATCTTCCTCGGCGGAATCTCGGCGACCACACCCTCCTGGACCGCGCGGTATTCCATCGTCACCGGCGCCTTGGGTAATCGGGAATAGTCCGTCAGCGACTTGGGGTCGCCGCCCTGGGCCTCGGTCAATCTCTGAAACAGCTCCAGCGCACGCCCTCCGGTGATCGTGGTTTCGAGCCGCCGCCGAGCCACCGCTCGATCGGTTTCCACTCCAGCCACCAGCAACATTTCAACCGCCAGGCCGTAGGTCACTTCCATCAAATCCTTGGGTCCCCGGCCCTGCAATCCTTCCATCGCCTCGATCACCTCGAGCGCGTTGCCACATGCAATGCCGAGCGGGCGATCCATTGCGGTGAGGAGCGCCACCGTCCTGCAGCCGTTCGCCTCCCCGATCCCGATCATGGTCTTGGCCAGCACCTGGCTCTGGGCCGGATCGCTGATGAAGGCGCCACTACCGGTCTTGATGTCGAGCACCAGCCCGGAGAGCCCCTCCGCCAGCTTCTTCGACATGATGCTGGCGGAGATCAGCGGAATCGATTCGACGGTCCCGGTGACATCCCTGAGGGAATAGAGCTTCTTGTCGGCAGGGCAAATTTCCGGCGTC
>JANNSC010000253.1:0-3038 GCA_031402135.1 Gemmatimonadales bacterium
CAGCGTCCACTTCGCGCTACGCGATTTGCCGGCTCCGCCGCTGCGGTCGCGCAGAACCGCCAGTTCGCCGGGCGCGAGCGGGCGCCAGCCGATCAGGTGCGGATCGTAACAGATGGGAGTGGCGTGACCTTGAGATGACAATTCAGCGAACAGCGTACGGCAAACGCGTTGGATGCCGGTTTGCGCCGATGTGTGGCTCGTGTGCGTGGCGTCGAAGAGCAATTTCATGTCAGTTTGGCATGGCACTCGACCGAGCAACTGGGCGAGTACCGCTCAGAGTGGCCGCCGCCAGTTTCCAGCCCGCCAAGATGTTGTTGGCGCTATTGCCATTACTAGAGCTCCGGTCCATTATGCGGGCGACTTTCGGAATCCATTTTTGGAATAACTCGCGGGTCAGCCCTGGCCAGACGCGGTTGCGATACGGAAAAGTGCAGGCCAAGCGTTGGGGGGAAATATGGGAAAGTGCCTGCGGTGCGTTTGTCATGGAGCCAATCAAGCTATACGATGTGAATTGTGGATGCCGAGCCGAGAGCTTTCACTAACTATTTGCCGCCCGATGGGTGGGTGACGATGTTGATCAAGAGCCTTGCCTCAGGGAAGCGGAGCCGCGCCGGTTGATCTGAACGGGGCTAACAGGGACCGCAATCCATCCTCCCGCAGGTGGTCGCCATCGTAGAACCATTCAGCCAGAATCTGGGCGCGGGTAGGATCATAGGAACCGATCACAGGCGTACTGGTGCGCCGACCGAAATCGCGCACCCGTCCTTCCACGGTTCTAAGCTGGTTGCGCGTCGACTGGACGATACTCGGATAGATCGCGGGATGATAGGGGGACAAAACCAGCCACACTTCGCTGCCGTTCTGCTGGCAGGCCTGCACCCAGCGTTCAAAATAGCTCCACAGGTTTTCATCAACCTGCCCATAGGTGCCGTAGCGATGGCGGTCGGGGCGTTCAAGAAATTGCCGCTGCGTTAGGGCCGCCACCGCCGCGAGCGAGAGCGGCACCTTATCGCTCGACACGGCCAGTGCGCCATCGGCGGTTATGACCAGACCATCGTGACCCGCGCGAGGGGACTGAGCTTTCGAAAGATATTCCAGAAACATGCCGTCGATGGTAAGGAGCAGCGGTTCTAGCGCGTAATTTCCCTTCTGCCCCCGAGCAAGGACGGACTCGTTGGTCGAAAACACTGGTTCCAGCGCCGGACCTCGTGCCGACAGGTTCGCTTCCATGCGCAGCAGATCGTCAACCCGGTGATACCAGGCGCCGTAATCCGCCCCGAGATCGAACCACCAGGCGTTAACGAAGACGACCCATCGCTTGGGCCGGATGGCGCGCGCCTCGAGTATGCTTGTGGTGACCAGATGGTCGGCCAACGAAGAACCGGAGATGGAAAAGTTCATGGTGTGCTCGGCGCCGAGCAGCGAAGCGGTCACGCCGAGGCTGTGGCTGGAGCCGAGGACCGCGACTTCCGGCGCCTTGGTCAGCCGGCTCGCCAATTTCCAGCGCAGCATCCACTCGTTCAGCCCACTGGGCAGGATCACGGCCTGGCCCCGCGCAATACTGGCGGCGGTCTTTCGTTCCATGACAAAACTCATGCGTTCGGCGAGTTCCGGCCGCCCGGTCCAGGCGATAAGACCGCCCAGCATGGCCGTCGCCAGCACGGCGGTCCCGATCGCGAGCAAGAGGTAGAGGCGTACAGTCACGATTAGAACTGGAAGTAGAGGAATGGCGAGGAACGCGAAAGCGTGGCGACCGCCAAGGAAAAGCACAGGCCGGCGATTGCCGCGCGGCTCCAGTGGAGCGGTTGCCCGATCGGCGCCAACTCGGCCTCCTGCCAGAGCGGTCCGCGCGTTACATCCGCCGATGTCACCCCGAGGAAAGACAGCAGACGCGGCCCCCGGCAGGCTAGCCAGCCGGCACCAGCCAGCACAATCAGGGTCGAGGCAGCCACGGGCAGGTTGGGAAACCATCCGCGCGGCCGGACTACCGGAGCCAAAGGTCCAACCCAGGAAGACCAGGAAATGGGCACAGAGATTCCATGCAGGCCCAGCAAGCTTTCGCCCACGGTTTTTGCGGTAGCGAGGTCGGGGGCGCGGAAAAGTATCCAACCTAGTAACACCGTCAGGATCGTGAGCGAATGAGCCCAAGCCGGGGCACCCATTTCGGCCTGATCGACTGCAGCGCCGCGACGCTCCCGCCAGAGATGATTGAGGCAAAGGGCGCCGCCGTGCCACAGGCCCCAGAGCAAGAAGGTCCAGCCGGCGCCGTGCCACACGCCGCCCACCAGCATGGTCCCGAGCAGATTCAGTAGATGGCGTGGCCGGGAAATGCGATTGCCGCCCAGCGGGAAATACACGTAGTCACGCAGGAAACTGGAGAGAGTCATATGCCAGCGACGCCAGAATTCGATCAGACTGCCGGCACTGTATGGCGCGAGAAAATTGACCGGCAACCGCAGGCCGAACAACAGGGCAAGGCCCAGAGCCATATGGGAATAGCCGGAGAAATCATAAAAGAGCTGCAGGGCGTACGCCACCAGCCCGATCCAAGCTTCCTGCAAGCGGAGCATGGTGCCGTTGCCGGCCAAGCCGAATGTCGCATCGGCGAGCGGGGCGAGCGTGTCGGCCACGACGCATTTCTGGAAAAGCCCGACCGAAAAAACCGTCAGGCCCAGTGCCAGCTTCCGTCCGTCGAACCGAATGAATGCGGCTTCGCGTAATTGGGGGATGAATTCGCCGTGATGCACGATCGGGCCGGCGATAAGCTGCGGGAAAAAAAGCACGAAGAGGGCGAACTCGCCAGCTGAGACCTTCGCGATTCGGCCCCGCCAAGCGTCAACCAGGAAGGCGATCTTTTGGAAGGTGAAGAAGGAGATGCCGAGTGGCAAGGCGAGGCTGGTGAGTGGTAGAGCGGCACCCGCGAGCGTGTTTACATTGCCGGCGAGAAAATTCCAGTACTTGAACCCCCCGAGCAGGACCAGGTTCCAGATCAGGCCAAAAACCAGCCAGCTGCGGTGCCGACCGGGCGCCGCAACAAG
>JANNSC010000254.1:0-12980 GCA_031402135.1 Gemmatimonadales bacterium
CAGTACATCGTGATTGCCTGCGGGGGCGGGAAGAACGATGCGCCCAGCGGCGGGAGCTACGTGGCGTTCGCGCTCCCGGTGCGGCACTGATGGTCATGCACCGCATGGGACTGTTTCGCGTCGGGATTGCGCTCGAGAGCCTGCAGATGGGTGCCAAGATCGCCATCGCGAAAGCCCTGGTGGATACCGGGAGCGGGTACACCTGGGTCTCCCGCGCCGCGTTGGAATCGCTGGGTGTCGCGCTGCGTCGCACCCGTTGGGACGCTCTCGGTGAAATGGAAGCGCACGATGCCCTCGAGGTCGGGCAGGTCTTTTCGATTGACCCGCAACTCTGCGTGCCCGAAGAGAACTTGAACACTACATGCCAACACATCATCGTGAGCACCGCCGATCGCTGCGAGAACTGCTGAGCCTTCGTCGGCGGCTTTCAGTCGCTCCGGATCACCGTCAGGGGGTCGGCTTGGCCGGCCAGGCGGGCGGGCAGGTAGGCCGCTGCCACCGCCGTCAGGCCGAGGATCAGGCCTGCCGCAGCGAACGCGACGGGGTCGAATGGGCTGACCCCGAACAGGAGTCCCCGGAGCAGCTTGCTGAGTCCGAAGGCACCGAAGCCACCAATCACCAGGCCTGCGAGGGCGAGACCGCCTGCTCCCCTCACCACCATCCAGGCGATATTGCCCGGCTGGGCGCCTAGCGCGACCCGGATCCCCATCTCCCGGCTCCGCTGTCGCACTACATATAACATCGAGGCGTAGATTCCCGCGGCGGCCAGCACCAGAGCGAGGGCGCCGAAGGCCCCCATCAGAGTGCTGTAGAAAAGAGGTTGGGCCAGGGTGCGTCGGACCTGATCGGGCAGGGTGACGATATCATCCGCCGACACGCTGGGATCCACCTCGGCGATCGCCGCCCGGACCGCGGGAATCAGCACCGCCGGATCGCCGGCGGTGCGGAAGAGCAGCTTGATTTCGTCGAAGTCGCCACCGAGTTGGCGGTAGGGCACGAACAGTTCCTCTTCGATGGCCTGGTCGAGCCCGAAGAGGTGGAGTCCGGATACCACTCCAGCGACCACCCAGCCGGCGTCGCCGGATTCCCGCGACGCGGGGCCGGTGGAAAAGCGGCGGCCCAGGGGGTTCGCCGCGCCGAAGACCTTGGTCGCCAGGTTGGCCGAGATCACCACCGGATACGGCGGGGCCAATGGCTCTTCGTCCGAGACGGTTCTGCCGGTCACGGTGGCCCCGATCGTCTCGAAGAAGCGCGCCCCCACCGGATGGAGCATAACCCGGTCATCCACCCCGGCACCCTCCGCCGGCCGAATGCCCTGGGTGCTCCAGCAACACCGACTGTTGCCGAACCGTGCCATCGGTGAGACCGCGCCGATCGACGCGTCGATGATGCCCGGTACCGACCGAATTCGACGAACCAGGGCCGAGGCGAATGCGAGGCGCTGCTCCGGTTTGAAGCGATCGCCCAGGACGAGATTGGCCACGCCAACCGACCTCGGCGTGAATCCAGGTGCCACATTTACGATGGCCAAGAATGACCGGAACAACAGGCCGGATCCGACCAGGAGCATCAACGCGAGCGCCACTTCCGCGATGACCAGCCCGCTTCGGGAGCGAGCTCGGCGGCCGGGTGCGGCACCGCCCTTGATCGCCTGATTGAGCCACCGGTTCTTGAGGCCGAATGCCGGTGCCAAACCGGCAATCGTGGAGATCACGATGGCGGCCACCACGGCAAAGGCGGCGACCCGGCCGTCGACCCCAATCTCGGCCGCTCGGGGCAGGTCGCCGGGGTAGAGCGCCGACAGCCCTTTGACGCCGAGGAACGCCAGTCCGATGCCGACCGCCCCCGCGACCAGGCCAAGTGTCACGCTCTCGGTGACCAGCTGACGGGCCAGTCGGCCGCGTCCGGCGCCGAGCGCCGCGCGCACCGCGAGTTCTCGGGCTCGGTCGGCGCCGCGTGCAAGAGTCAGGTTCACCAGATTGGCGCAGGCAATGAGCAACATCAGGCCGACTGCGCCCAACAGAATCCACAACGGCTGGCCCACCTCGCGCCCGATGGCCTGCTTGAGGGGGAGCATCACGATCGGGTCGGGGCGGCCTTCACCATTGCCATGGACCGCAGGGTTCTGCCGGAACAACTCGGGGGCCACCCGGATCAGTTCGGCCTTTGCCGCCAGGGCAGAAACCCCCGGCTTGAGGCGGGCGACGATGTCGAGAATCGAGTAGCGCCGGTCGTCGGCCATTGCCGGCGTGAATACCAACGGTCGCCAGATATCGGTCGGACGGGCGACGATCTGGTCGGGCTCGACGAACCGGTCCTCGAGGACGCCGACCACCTCGACCCCCAGGCCACCGAGGTTGAAACGCCGGCCCACAATTTCCGGGTCGGAGCCGAATCGCGCTCGCCAGAAGCGTCCGCTCAGCACCACCTGGGAGCCGTCGCCCAGGTAATCGTCCGGGGTGAAGAGCCGGCCGATCGCAGGGCGTCCACCGAAGACCTCGAAAAAGTCGGTTGAGATCTGGGCCGTCATCAACCGCTGGGGCGCACCCGCTCCGATCATGTCCAGCGGGCCTCGCCATGCCGCGGCCCACCGTTCGGCGAAACGGATGTCCCGTTGCCAATCCCGGAACCGGGGAGGGGAATGGGATCCGTTGTCGAAAAAAACCAGCCGGTCAGCGCTCGGGTAGGGCAGGGGCCGGAGCAAAACACCGTCGACCACGCTGAACACCGTGGTGGTGGCCCCGATACCCAATGCGGCAATGCATATCACGCCCAACGAGTAGGTCGGCGCCTTGCGAGCCGAGCGGAGGGCGTAGCGGATATCCTGTCCTGCCCGTTCCAGCCAAGGCCAGATCCAGACGGCTCGCGATTCCTCCCGCATCCAGGTGGCGTTGCCCATTGCCTGAGTGGCGGCAAGGGCGGCGTCGTCCGGGCGAAGGCCCTGCCCGACCAATTCGGCCTGCTTCAACGCGTGGTGCTCGGCTAGCTCTTCGGCCAACTCCCGCGCCTGGGCATCGCGATTCCACCACCAGACGATCCGACGCAGCAGCTTCATCTGAACCTCAGGCGGTGGCAAGGACCCGTTGAATGGCAAAGATCATCGTGTCGAATTCCGCCCGTTCCGAGGCCAACTGCTTCCGGCCGGAGGCGGTCAGCGTGTAGAAGCGGGCCCGGCGATTGTTTTCCGACAGGCCCCACTCCGGCTTGAGGTGGCCGTTCAGCATCAGGCGCTGGAGCGCCGGATAGAGCGAGCTCTCGCCGACCTGAAGTACCTGGCCGGAGACCTGTCGCAGGTGCTGGGCGATGCCATACCCGTGCATCGGTCGCCGCGCCACCGCCTTCAGGATCAAGAGGTCGAGGGTGCCGGGCAGCAGTTCCGGGGAACGTTCGAGCGTCATCGGATATCTCCCATCGTCTATCGATGGAAGATCACCCGCATGGCAAGGATGTCAAGCCCTATCGATAGGCGATGGGAGGCAGGAGGCGCGGCGGAGTCGGGCACTGGACTCGGGCGCAACCTATTTGCAGGTTTTCCGATTCGTCGGGGTGACGGCGTTCTGCTGCTACTCCCTGGCGCTCTGGCAGTTGGCCATCTGGTATCGCCGGTCGACGCTCACCACAATCAAGTCGACGATCGACGGCTTGCTGTACGCCATGCTCACCGCGGGGACCTTTGGCTGGCTGTGGCCCTGCTGATCCAGCCTCAGGCGCCGGCCTCCGGGGCCGGCGCATTGGCTGAGGATCGAATCACTTGACGCCGTGCAACAGCTTGTTGATCTGCGGGGCGAGCAGGAACAACACCACACCAGCCGAAAGCAGCGCCCAGAATCCAAAGGTGTAGCCGCTCAGTGCGGATGCTGCGGACAGCCCGGTTTCCCCGCTGACGACACTGGCAAAGATGCCGGAGAGATTGTTGCCGATACCGGTGGACAGGAACCAGCCGCCCATCCCCAGCCCCACCAGCCGCACTGGCGCCAGCTTGGTCACCATCGACAGCCCGATCGGCGACAGGCACAGCTCACCCACCGACTGGATGCCGTAGACCACCACCAGGGTCCAGAACGGGATCTTGTTGTCGGCGCCGATCAGGCTGGAGAGCGCATACATGAGCAACAGGAAGGCCAGGCCGTTGAACAACAGGCCGAGGCCGAACTTGCGGGGGATGGATGGGTTGATGCTTCGCTTGGCCATCCAGACCCAGACCCACGCCATCACCGGGGCCAGCAGGATGATGGCCACCGAATTGACGCTCTGGAACCAGGCGGTGGGGAAGCTGAATCCGCCCAGATCCCGGTTGACGATCTGGTCGGCCAGGAAGGTGAACGAACTGCCGGCCTGTTCGAAGAACATCCAGAACAGAATGTTGAAGGCAAAGATGAGCAGCATGGCAATGGTTTTGTCTCGCGCCACCTTGCCGTCGCGGATGCCCTCGGCCATCAGCATGACGGCCAGGCCGACAAACATCGCCGTGAGCACGTATTGCAGCACCTGGGCGCCGACGGCGAGCAGGAAGTACACCACCGGAATTGCCACAATCGCGCCCAGCGTCACGTACCCAACCCGGGCCATGCTCTGGGCGTCCGGCGGTGGAGCGCCGATGCCCTCCAGCCGGGAGCGCCCGATGTAGAACCACACCAGACTGACCAGCATGCCGAACCCGGCGGCGATGAACACCACCTTGTAGGCGGGGACGGCATCGGTCCCGAACACTGCGTTGGCCAGCCAGCCGGTGAGGAGCGGCGCTACAAAGGCGCCGGCGTTGATCCCCATGTAAAAGATGGTGAACCCACTGTCCCGGCGCTCGTCGCTCACCGCGTACAGCTTGCCCACGATCGTAGAGATATTCGGCTTGAACATGCCGTTGCCCACCACGATGGTGGCCAGGCCGAGCTTGAAGAGGCTTGGGTCGGGCAAAGAGATCATGAAGAGGCCGAAGGCCATGAACACGGCCCCGGTGAGGATGGCGCGCTGGTACCCGATGACCTTGTCGGCGATATAGCCGCCAAAGATCGCGCCGGCGTACACCAGGGCCAGGTAGGAGCCATAGGTCAGATTGGCGTCGGCCTGTCCGGTGGCCGATCCGCCGTGGAACTGCGCCACGATGTACAGGACCAGCGCCCAGCGAATGCCGTAGAAGGCAAACCGTTCCCAGAACTCGGACATGAACAGCATCCAGAGGGGCGCTGGATGGCCCATGACCTGCTTGAACGGTGGAATGACGGCAGGGGCTGGAGGCGAGCGGTCGGCCATGCGGCTTCTCCGGGAGGAAGGCGGGACGGAACACCCCATCGCGAATGGGAAAGGGCTGTCCTTTCCCACCTTGAAGGTACGGAGTGGCTGGCGCGGTGTCCAATGGGCCTCTGGGGGGGTGGTTCACCAAGCCGATTCCTCGGCGGAAGCGCAAACAGAAGGTTGCCACCCACCGAGAGAGGCTCCATACTCCTCCCGGCCCCACCATGCAATAACGCCAAGCACGGAAAGCCCGAGCCATGACGCGTCGCACCCCGCCGGTCCTCTGCGCATTCGTTTTCCTGGCCCTCCTCGGCGGCACCGTAGAGGCGCAGGTCGACACCGCCCTCTATGGGGGGATGCGCTATCGGATGGTCGGTCCCTTCCGGGGCGGCCGGTCGACTGCCGTCACCGGAGTTCCCGGGCAGCCGCATCGGTTCTACATGGGCGCGACCGGAGGCGGGGTCTGGCGGACCGATGACGCCGGCCTTCACTGGGTCAATCTGACCGACCGGTTCCTCAACGTGGGGGCAATCGGGGCGATCGACGTCGCCGACTCCGACCCGAACGTCATCTTCGTCGGCACCGGATCGGCCTGTATCCGGGGCAACGTGTCGACCGGCCGCGGAATCTGGAAGAGCACCGACGCAGGGGCCACCTGGACATTCGCCGGTCTTCCCGAGGCGGGCGCGATCGGGACCGTGGTCGTGCATCCGACCGATCCGGAAGTGGTCTACGTCGCGGCGTTAGGTCACCCGTTCGGGAAGAACCGGGAGCGCGGCGTTTATCGGTCGAAGGACGGCGGCAAGGTGTGGGAGAACGTGCTCTTCCTCAACGACAGCACCGGGGCCGTGTCGCTGGCCATGAACCCGAAGAACCCGCGCGAAATCTACGCCGGCATGTGGCGCGCCGAGCGAAAGCCGTGGACCCTGATATCGGGGGGGCCGGAAGGCGGGGTCTACAAAACGACCGACGGAGGCGATACCTGGAAGAAGCTGGGCGGCGGGCTTCCGACCGGCCTGGTCGGCAAGGTGACGGTGACGGTTTCCGGCGGGAATCCCGATCGGGTCTGGGCGTTCGTCGAAGCCGAGCCCGACGGCGGGATCTACCGGAGCGATGACGCCGGGCAGACGTGGACTCGGCTCAACGCCGAGTTCAGGTTGATCCAGCGGCCGTGGTACTTCGGCCACATCGTCGCGGATCCCAAGGACGAGAATCGGGTCTACATGCTGAACACCGAGTTCTTCCGCTCGGACGACGGCGGCCGCACCTTCGAGGAAATCAAGGTCCCTCACGGAGACATCCACGCGCTCTGGATCAACCCGGAGAACACCGACCAGTACGTGTTAGGTGACGACGGTGGGGCGGAGGTCACCCTCACCGGCGGGAAGACCTGGGCTGCGAACTACAGCCAGCCGACCGCGGAATTGTACGACGTGACGGTCGACAACCAATTGAACTATCGAATTTATGGGTCCCAGCAGGACAACACGACGATCAGCGTTCGCCATCACATGTCCGGTCACTCCCTCAAGCCGGTCGAGGAATGGCGGCACGCCGCGGGCTGCGAGACCGGACCCGTCGCGCTCCATCCCGATCACCCCAACACAATCTGGAGCGGGTGTTACGGCGGCGTGATCAACGTGATGGACGTGGCCAAGGACACTCGCCGGAACGTGGCGATCTACCCGGAGAATCAGCGCGTTGCGCCCAAGGACCTCAAGAATCGGTTCCAGTGGGTTGCGCCGATCGTTGTCTCGCCCCACGATTCCAGCACGGTCTACTACGCTTCGCAATTCGTCTACCGGACCCGAGACCGGGGGATGACCTGGGAGGCTGTGTCCCCCGATCTGACGACCAACAACCCCGCGTACCAGGGCTTTCCTGGCGGTCCGATCCACGGCGATCACACCGGGGTCGAGGTATTCACGACCGTCTTTGCCCTGGTGGTTTCGCCCCACGACGCCAGGACGCTCCTGGCTGGGTCCGACGACGGCCGGGTTCACCTGACCCGCGACGAGGGAAAGAGCTGGACCGACGTCACGCCGCGAGACTTTCCGGCACTCGGCACCGTCAACCGGATCGAGGTCTCGCCTCATGATCCGGGGCGCGCGTTCCTGGCCGTGCAGCGGTATCGGCTGGATGATTGGCGGCCGTACGTTTTCCGAACCAACGATTTCGGCAAGACCTGGAGTCTCCTGACCGATGGCAAGAATGGCATCCCCGCGGATCATCCGGTCCGGGTTATCCGGGAGGATCCGGTGCGAAAGGGCCTCCTCTACGCCGGGACCGAGTTCGGGTTGTTCGTGTCGTTCGACGATGGGGTCCGGTGGCAATCCCTTCAGCTCAACCTGCCCGCCACGCCGGTTACCGATCTCAAAGTTCAGCGCGGCGACTTGGTGGTCGCGACCCAAGGACGGTCGTTCTGGGTTCTCGACGACCTCACCCCGTTGCGGGAACTGGCGGGCCTGCCTCCGGTTGTCGAGGCGCGGCTGTTCACCCCGCGGGACGTTGCCCGCGGCGTCATGGGGGGAGTGTTGGACCAGTACGATTTGGTACGGCCGGATCCGCTTCCCTTCGGCGCACTGGTGCACTTTGTCCTGCCCGCGGACCGGAAGACGGTCGTACTCGAAATCCTCGATCCGAGCGGCCGACTGGTCCGGTCGTGGTCGAGTGACTCCGGGCGGGGGGGCTCTCGGCCCGGGCTCGCCGCAAAGCGAGGCTTTTTTCGGGTGGCGTGGGACCTGACCTATCCCGATGTCCGGCCGCTCGGCCGAGTCGACGACGGAGAGGACGGTGGCGTCAAGGCGCCGCCGGGTAACTACCAGGCGCGCCTGACGGTCGACGGCCACGCTGACACGCGGACGTTCAAGGTCGTGGGTAATCCCGCCGACCCTGGCGTTACCCAGGCCGACTACGACGCGCAGTTTGCACTCTCCCGGGCGGTCCAGGATACTCTGGACGCACTCTACCGTTCGATCGAGGCGCTCCGGAGCGTCCGCGAGCAGACCAAGACCTTGCTCGGGCGGGCCCGGTCCGGCGGGAAAGATCTGGGCGGGCTGGCCGCGCTCGCGGATAGTCTGATCGGCGAGGTCACCGCATTGGAGGAGGACCTGACGCAGGCCAAGTCGGGTCGGGGGCTCGCAGTTCCCGCCAAGCTCGATGCCCAGTACGCCTCGCTCCACGGCTATCTCACGAGCGCCGGTGGCTATGGCCCTGGCAGCGCGGAGGGCCGACCGCCGCGGGGCGCCTACGATCGTCAGCGCGATCTCGATCGCCAGTGGGGCGCGATCCGGGCCCGGGTAGTTCGGCTGTTGGCCGACGATGTGACCGCGATGAACACTCAGATCGGGCGGCTGGGTTTGGGCGGCGTGGTGCCCCCCACCCCCAATCAACCGTGAACTCCGTCGTGCCGTCCGCGGCTGGCGGTCACCCCGGCGGAGAGATAGTTTTCCGACTCTCCGCCACCTCGCAAGGCCCCAGAACACTCTCGCGCAGCCGATCATGCGGTTCACTTCCGATGGAGCCACACGTGGAATTCCCGCAGGATGAGGAGCACCAGTACAGCTTGGCATACGAGGAGCTCCGGCGGCTGGCGGCATCGGTGCTGGCGGGGGAGGTGTTTGCCACGATCAGTCCCACCACGCTGGTTCACGAGGTCTGGCTCAAGCTCAAGGGGTCCCGGCCGATCCAGGCCGAGAGCGAGCTCCATTTCAAGCGAATCGTCGCCCGCGCCATGCGGCAGGTGCTGGTCGATGCGGCCCGGCGCCGGAATTCCGCCAAGCACGGCGGCGGACTGGTTCTGGTGTCGTTCGACGAGGAGCTCGATGCGCCTGCCTCCACCGATGAGCAGTTCCTGGCCCTCGACGGCGCGCTGACCGAGCTGGGACGGTGCTATCCCCGACAGGCCGAAATGATTGAGAGCCGCTATTTCGCCGGGCTCAGCGTGCCGGAGACCGCGGTGCTGCTGGGCGTTTCCGAAGCCACCGTCAACCGCGACTGGCGTACCGCACGGGCCTGGCTGGCTGCGGAGCTGCTTCGTGCCGGGTGAACCCGAATGGGATCGGCTGGCTGACGCCTTTGCGGAACTGGCGGACCTTCCCTTTGCTGAGCGGGGGGCCGCCCTTGACCGGCTAAGTGCCGGCGATCCGGAGCTGCGCGTGCGGCTGGAGGCCATGCTCGACGCCGAGCGGGGAGCTTCACATCCGCTGGACCAGGATATCGGATTCGCCGCGCGGGAGCTGATCGGGACCGCTCCGGCGCCGCCGCGGCGGATCGGGCCATATCAACTGGACCGGCTCCTGGGCGAAGGCGGCTCCGCGGTGGTGTACCTCGCGACTCGGGCCGACCTCGGCCACCAGGTGGCCATCAAGATCCTCCGGGATGCCTGGCTCTCGCCGGCTCGCCGGGAGCGCTTCCTGCTGGAGCAGCGGACACTCGCCCAGCTCAACCACCCCGCTATCGCCCGCTTCTACGACGCCGATTCCTTTGCGGATGGAACACCGTGGCTGGCGATGGAGTACGTACCGGGCGTGCCGATCACCGAGTATGCGGAGTCGCATCACCTCGACATTCCCGGCCGGCTCCGCCTGGTGCGCGCGGTGGCGGAGGCGATGCAGCATGCCCATCAGCGCGCGGTGATTCATCGGGATCTCAAGCCCAGCAACATCCTGGTGACCGGCGATGGTACCGTGAAGGTGGTGGACTTCGGCATCGCCAAGCATTTGCAGGACACCGAAGACCCCGACCCGACCCGGACCGGCCTTCGTTTCATGACGCCGGCCTACGCGGCGCCGGAGCAGCTGGCCCGGCTGGATGCGGGGACCTACACCGATGTGTACACCTTGGGTGTGGTGTGCTACCAGCTCCTCACCGGCCGTCTTCCGCACCAGGCCTCGGGGAAGGGCGTGGAGGAGCTGGTCGCCGGCATCGAGCAGGGACCGCCGCCGCCTTCGGTGCTGTTGGGATCCGGCATCGGCCGGAGCTTCGGCGCCGACCTCGACGTCCTCTGTGCCACCGCTCTCCACGCCGATCCGGCCCGCCGGTACCCCGGCATGGAAAGCCTCATAGAGGACATCGACCATCTCCTGGCCGGCGAGCCACTGCGGGCGCGGCCCGATTCATTCGGCTATCGCGCCGGGAAGTTCTTGCGGCGGCACACCGGGGCGGTGGCTGCTGGCGTGGCGGTTCTTCTGGTTCTCATTGCGCTGGTGGCGTTCTACACGGTGCGGCTCCGGGCCAGCCGGGACACGGCCCTCGCGGAGGCGGCGCGGGCGGAGCGGGTCCAGCGTTTCATGCAGAGTCTCTTCCAAGGAGGCGACGATTCGGCGGCACCGGCCGATACGCTCCGGGTGCTGACCTTGGTGGACCGCGGCCTCCAGGAAGTGCGAAGCCTGGAGAGCGATCCGAAGACCCAGTCGGAGCTGCTGCTCACGCTGGGATCGCTCTACCAGAAGCTGGGCCGACTGGAGCGGGCCGACAGCCTGTTCCAGGCCAGCCTCGCCGAGCGGCGCGGCAGGGCGGGGGAGGGATCGACAGAGGTGGCGGACGCGCTGCTCGCGCTCGGGCTGCTGCGAATGGACCAGGCGAAGTTCGAGGATGCCGAGCGCCTGGTGCGGGAGGCGATCGCGATCGACTCGGCCACCCGTCCGGTCGAACACGTGGCGCACGCCGCAGCCCGGTCGGCGCTGGGACGGGTGCAAGAAGCAAAGGGCGACTATCCCGCCGCCATCACGACGCTGGGCGCGGCGCTCCGGCTGCACGCGGCGGCGGACAGCGGGTCGGTAGAGTACTGGACCACGGCCGCCGAGCTGGCGAACACGCACTTCTATGCCGGCAATTATGACACAGCCGATTCGCTGAACCGCCTGGTGCTGGCGGTAAACCGCCAGCGCAAGGGGCCGGGCCATCCCGCGGTGGCGGAGGATTTGATCAACCTGGGCGCGACCGAGTTCGAGCGCGGCAAGTATCCCCAGGCGGAGGACTACTACCGGCAGGCGTTGGCAATCAACCGGAGGTGGTACGGCGCCGACCATCACGCCACCGCCGCCAATCTCACCATGCTGGGCCGGGTTATGATCCGGGCCTTGCGCTGGGAGGAAGCGGCGGGAGCGCTGGAGGAGGCGCTGGCCATCCGGGAGCGGGTCTTCGGCCCGGATCATCCCAATGTGGCATCCACCCTCAACGAGCTGGGCACGGTGGCGCTCCGGCGGGAGCGCTGGGCCGAAGCGGAGCGGTACTACCAGCAGGCGGCCACGATCTACCGCACCACCTACCACGGGAAGCACTATCTGATTGGAATCGCGCTCTCGAATCTGGGCTCGGTGCGCATGGGTCAGCATGACAACGCCGGCGCGGAGCGCTTTCTGCGGGAGGCGTTGCTCCGGTTCAGCGAGACGCTGGCGCCGGACCACAGCAACATCGGCATCGTGAAGACCAAGTTGGGCCGGGCGCTGCTCCGGCAGCAGAAGTACCGGGAAGCGGAGGCGGAGTGCCGCGCGGGTTATGAGATCCTGGCCCGGCAGGCGACCCCGGCGCTCACCTTCATCACGAACGCCCGGGCCGACCTGGTGGTGGCGTACACTGCGCTGGGCCGGCCCGCAGAGGCGGCGAAATTCCGCGCCCGGTAGATCGTGCCACAGGGCTCGCCGCCCCACCTGCGGTTACGGGCGCAGCACCTTCCCCCGGGCGAGCATCGCCTCGACCCCGTTGTCCGTGCCTGGCGTCACTCGGACCCGCTTGAACCCCTCCACCGTCTGCACGATGAAGGTCAGCGTCCCGTCGGCGCCCATCTCCCAGTTGCCTTTGTCCTTGAGCGGCTCGTGCCCCTGGCCGTCGAACTCGAAGACCACGTTGCCGTCGAGAAACACCTGCATGTCCTGGTTGTTGGGCGCCCCCGCGATCCAGAAGAGATGCTTCGCGTCGGGGGTGAAGGTGGGCAGCTCGATCCGCCCGGTGGTCCCGTGCGCCACGGAGCGGTTCCCTACAAAGATGGCGAACTGGCCGGTGTACTGAGTGCCGGGGTAGCCGTAATGCATCGCGTACTTCGAGTCGGGGCTCCAGACGAACTGCACCGGATCGCCGCTCCGGATCTGTCCGAAGGGCACCGAGGTGCTGGCGGCCTGCGGCTTGTGATCCACCATCACCGTCCCCGAGGTGCCACCCGGTGCCGTGACGGCGTACGCGGTTCGGAGGCCGTCGGGGCTGAAGCGGAACTCGTCCGCCCACATTCGGGCGAGAGGCGGGGTGACCTTGTCATCCACCACGACCGCCGTCGCCCCGTTGAGCGACGCCACGTAGCCCACTCGGCCGCCCTTGCCCAGCGCGATCGGGAACGAGCTCCGCGCGTAGCCGTTCTCGGATTCCTGGTCCCCGGTGATCACGAACGACTTCGTGCCGGCGCCGACCACGTAGACCGGCTTGCCGGTGTCGGTCCATCGCACGCTGTCTATCGCCTCGTACTCCCGCTGCTTGACCCCGTCCACGATCAGATAGTTGGGCACGCCGGGGAGGCCGACCTTCGTGGCCCAGTGTTTCCCGTCGGCGCTGAACTGGATCGGCCACATGAACTGGGCCTCGCTGCCCGGGACTTTGACCCCGCCGACGTGGAGGAAGGTGATCTCGCCATTCGGCTCGTTGCGGCCCACCTTGATGACCGCCAGCGAGCCGACCGGGGCGGTGAAGACCTCGGTCTTGAAGGCGCGGATGATGGGACGGCCGTCGAGCAGCAGCTCGGTCACCTGGGGGCCCAC
>JANNSC010000255.1:0-5312 GCA_031402135.1 Gemmatimonadales bacterium
AATTTCGATCGACACCGGGCTGTCTTCCCAAATCGAGGAAAGCGGAATCCCGGCGCGGATGGCCGCGGTGTAGACCAACGGCTTGAAGGTCGACCCGGCCTGCCGCTGAGCCTGGGTCACCCGATTCCATTTCGAGTCCTCGAAGTCCCGACCGCCCACCATGGCGCGGATGTTTCCGGTCCGGGCCTCGATGGTGACCATCAGGCCCTGGAGATAGGGGGAAAAAGGACTGGTGGTTGCGTCGGTGACCTCGGTACGTTGTTCCAGGTATTGCCGGTAGCTCTGGTGCGGGAAGGGCCCGTACACACTGCCACTCTCTATGGTTTGCAGCTGTGCCTCGAGGGCCCGCTCGGCCGCCTGCTGCATGTCGAGATCGAGGGTGGTGTAAATCCGGAGTCCGGCGCGGTACAGATCGGTGCCAAACCGGTTTTGGAGGATCTGCCGGATGTACTCGACAAAGTATTCGGCGACGCCGCTGTAGTCGGAGCGGCCGGAGAGGGAGAGCGGATAGGCTTTCCATGCTTCGGCCGATTCGGGGGCGAGCTTTTTCCAGTCCCGCATCATGTTGATGACGATGTTCCGGCGCTGGACCGCAGCTCGGGGACTATTCCGTGGGTTGTAAATCGACGGCCCCTTGGGCAAGCCGGCAAGCGTTGCCGCCTCGGCAACATTGAGGGACCGGGCCGACTTGCCGAAGTAACGCTGGGCCGCGGTTTCCACGCCCAAGGCCCGGTTGCCGAGGTCAATCTGGTTGAGATAGAGCTCGAGGACCTTGTCTTTCGAGTAATTGCGCTCGATTTCGATGGCCATCCGGGCTTCGCGAATCTTGCGGGAAATCCCCTTGAGCCCGGACCGCTGGCGCCGATCGATCTGATCGGGCCAGAGGTTTCCCGCCAGCTGCATCGTGATGGTAGAGAATCCCTCTTTGTCGCCCAGCACCGTCGATTTGACGGCGCCAAGAAACCGGATCCAGTCAATGCCGTGGTGCTGATAAAACCGGCGATCCTCCACTGCCAGGAACGCGGCGATCACTGCCGGGGAAATCTGTTTGAGCGGAACGACGGTCCGGCGCTCCAGCCCGTAATCGTTGATCAGGCGGCCATCGGCGGCATACACCTTGGATGCCTGGTCGGGGTCGTAGTTGGTGAGGCCGGCGATTGAGGGACACGCCCCGCCGGCGCACACCCGGGTCCAGGCGCCGGCGAGGAGAGAGGCTCCAAAAAGGAAAACGGCCAAGACCCCGACCAAGGCGTTCTTCCGCCGCCGCGGGGAGTGCCACCAGCGAGTGAGAAATCCGAATCGGGCAGCGGCCATACCGAAAGATAAGCGGTGCCACCAGCGCCGATCGCCTGGCGGGCAGTTGACCGAGTTCCCTCCCTCACCTAAGCTTGCCCAGTGCCCTCCCTGCTCTCAGTGCTCAGCGAACGCGGCCTTCTGCACGATGCCACGCCCAGCCTGGCGGAGCGGCTCGCCGGGCCGCCAATCACCGGCTACGCCGGATTCGATCCCACCGCCGATTCGCTCCACGTCGGGAACCTGGTTCCGGTCATGGCGCTGGCGTGGCTGCAGCGGCTGGGCGGTCGTCCAATCGTGGTGGTGGGCGGCGGAACCGGGATGGTGGGAGACCCCAGCGGCAAGCGCGACGAGCGTCCAATGCTCTCCATCGAAGCGATTGACGCCAACAGCGCGGCGATACGGACCCAGCTCTCCCAATTTATGTCATTCGAGGGCGAGCGGGGCGCAGTGATGGTCAACAATGCTGACTGGCTCCGGCCCCTCGGCTTGATGGAATTCCTCCGTGATACCGGCAAGCATTTTACCGTGAACTACATGCTGCAGAAGGATGCGGTGAAATCACGGATGGAGTCGGGGATTTCCTTCACCGAATTCAGCTATATGCTGGTGCAGGCTCACGATTTCCACCACTTGTTCAGCACGATGGGGTGTGAGCTGCAGGTCGGTGGCAGCGACCAGTGGGGCAATATCACTGCCGGCATCGAATTGATCGCCCGGCGGGAACAAGCCCAGGCCCATGGCCTGGTGTGTCCGCTGCTCACCACCGCCGCGGGGGCCAAGTTCGGCAAGAGTGAGGACGGCAACGTTTGGCTCGACCCGGCCCGGACCAGTCCGTACCAGTTCTACCAGTTCTGGCTCAACACCGACGACCGGGACGTGGGCCGGCTGCTGGGATTGTTTACCTTCTTGGAGCTCGGAGAAATAGCGCGGGTTATGCTTCAACACACCGCCGACCCCGGCCAGCGGGTGGCGCAGCGACTCCTGGCCGATGACATGACCAGCCGAATTCACGGCCCCGACACCACCCGCCGGGTCATCGAGGCAAGCCGCATCCTGTTTGGCGGCGGGGATCTCCGTTCCGCCGACGCCGGCACTCTGGCCATCGTGGCCGGCGAGGTACGAGTGCTGGTGGTGACTGCGCCGCAGGTTGCCGCCGGGTTCCCGTTGGTGGAGGCGCTGATCGGAAGCGGGCTTGCAGCATCCAAGGGCGAGGCTCGCCGCGGGCTCGAAGGGCACGGCTTTTCGGTCAATGGAGAAAAGATTACTACTGAGCGCCCGCTCCGAATGGCCGACGTCATTGACGGGCGCTACATCGTATTGCAGAAGGGCAAGCGCAATTTTGCCTTGATCGAAGTGCAATAGCTCCTCGGCTGACCCTCCCTGAACATCGGAGACTCCATGGGCAAAGAATTCATGGCATTCCTCAAGCAATACGGCGTGATTGGATTGGCGATTGCGGTAATCATTGGCGGAAAAGTCGGCGACGTCCTCAAGACTCTGGTGGACGGCATCCTGATGCCGTTCGTTGGCATGGTCGTGCCGGGGGGCGAATGGCGGAGCCTTGGATTCGACCTCGGTGGCGCCAAGTTCCTCTACGGTCCGTTCCTCGGTGCCGGCCTGGATTTCCTCATAGTGGCGCTCATCGTCTTCTGGTTTTCCAAGAAAGTGCTCAAGGAAGACGCCGTCACGAAGAAATAGGCCCTACCACCGGGGGCGCCGCGTCCGCCGGGGCGCCTTCCCGGTGAGCGCGCCCAGAATATTGCGCCCCAGTCGCGTCCCCAGGCTCCTCGCCGCGCTGGTGGCGAACGCCCCGAAGATCCCGCCAAGCAGGACGGCCGCCTTCCCGGCTTTTCCAATTCCTGTGCTCGACGGCGC
Source organism: Gemmatimonadales bacterium (assembly GCA_031402135.1). Classification (GTDB taxonomy): domain Bacteria; phylum Gemmatimonadota; class Gemmatimonadetes; order Gemmatimonadales; family GWC2-71-9; genus JABFSM01. The sequence goes on from JANNSC010000255.1 coordinate 3,172, forward strand.
CGCCGGGGAAACCGGCAGCTGCGATATCGGCGGTGCGGCGGGTGCCAGTCGCTGGGCCAGCATCTCGGAGGCGCTCTCCCGGTTGACCGGCGTCCCATACTCCCGCATCAAATCCGATTCGGCGAACTCCTTCTGAAACTCCTCGGTGGTCAGCGGCGCCATCCGCGACGCCGGAGGCGCCAGCCGGGTCGCGATCACCGGGGTAGGCACGCCTTTCGGGTTGAGCACGGTGATAATTGCTTCCCCGATTCCGAGAGATGTCAGCGTCTCCTGAAGGTCATACAACTCGGTCTTGGGGTAGGTGCGCACCGTCGCCCTCAGGTTTTTCTCGTCGTCGGGAGTGTGAGCCCGGAGCGCATGCTGCACCCGGTTACCCAGCTGAGCCAGGATTTCGTCAGGAACATCCTTCGGGGTCTGGGTGACGAAGAAGATTCCGATTCCCTTGGAACGCACCAGCCGAACCACTTGCTCGATGTGGCTCAGGAACGCCTTCGATGCATCGCGAAAGAGCAGGTGGGCTTCGTCGAAGAAGAACACCAGCTTCGGTTTGGGAAGATCCCCGGCCTCGGGAAGCCTCGCATACAGCTCAGCCAGCAGCCACATCATGAAGGTCGAGAACATCGCCGGCTTGTCCTGGGCATCGGAGAGTTCGAGCGCGGTGATCACCCCCCGGCCATCCGAGGTGACATGCAGCAGATCCTCGACATCGAATTCCGGTTCCCCGAAAAACTGCCCGGCACCCTGGGACTCCAGCTCCACCATTTCCCGCAGCAGCACTCCGACCGTCACCGAAGACATCCCGCCGACATCAGCGAGGACCGGCTTGCCCGCCTCGCTGGCCAGGAACTTGAGGACTGCACGGAGGTCATCAAAATCGAGCAGGGGCAGGCCTTGGTCATCGCAGATCTTGAAGACCAGCGTCAGTACGCTGGTCTGGGTGTCGTTGAGGCCGAGGACCTTGCTCAACAAGAGTGGCCCGAAGCTCGAAACGGTGGCGCGGAGCTGGGCGCCGGTTTTCCCGGTCAGGCTCACAAATTCCACCGGGGAAGCCTTCGGTTCCCACGCCGCTCCGATCGCCTTGGCCCGCTCGACCACCGCGGGGCTTCCGACCCCGGCTGCGGCAAGCCCGGAAAGATCGCCCTTGATGTCGGCGACAAACACCGGCACTCCCTGCGCCGAAAGCTGTTCGGCCATGAGCTGCAGGGTTTTGGTCTTGCCGGTTCCGGTGGCGCCGGCAATCAAGCCATGACGATTCATCATCGCGGTGGGAATCGCGACCTTGGGTTCCTGGACAATGGAGCCACCATCGAGGGCGCCACCCAGCGTGATCACCGGAGCGGCAAAGGAATAACCCTGGGAAAGCGTCTCGGTCAGCGATGCCATGGAGCCTCAGCGGGAAATCGTAGAGTCGAGGATTTCGGTAACCCGAACCATCTCCTCGACGGTATTGTAGCAATGGGGGGAGAGGCGGAGCGCCCCCTCCCGGATACAGGTGGCCACGCCGGCAGCCCGCAGTGCGTCGAGCCCACCCGGCAAGTCTGCGGCTCGGAGGCACAGCATGCCCGAGTCCCGACCGCCTTCCGGGTTCAGGAGCCGGACCTCGTGGCGGTGAGCCCACTCCCGGACTGGCTCTCCGATTCGTGCCACGTGGGCGGCAATCCGATCCACTCCCAGCTCGTCGAGCAGGTCGAGGGCCAGATTCATCCCCAGAAAATCCTGGAACGGAAGCGTGATGAGTTCGAAGCGGCGGGCGTCGGCCCGGAGCGGCTCGTGGTACTTGAGCAGGGTGGAAAAGTCGTCGGAACCCTCGAATGCCGTCCACCCGGCAAAGGGAGATTGAAGCGCCGGGATCAGCTCCCGGCGAACGTAGAGGAACCCTGAGCCCCACGGGGAGAGCAGCCACTTTTGGGCGCCGCACGCCAGGATATCCACCGGGGTGGCCCGGACGTCGAGGGGAAGATGCCCGAGGGCCTGAATGGCATCGATGACAAAAAACGTATCGGTGGCTCGGGCGGCGGCGCCGAGCCGGTCGAGATCGGCGTAGTAACCGGTGTGGAACTGCACCTGTGAAAGTGCCAGCACCCGGACCCTGGGGTCGTTCATCCGCTCGAGCATGAGAGCCTCGTCGGGCCAGCCCTCTG
>JANNSC010000256.1:0-5023 GCA_031402135.1 Gemmatimonadales bacterium
GGGCTGGTGGCAACCGTAACCCGCACTGTCCCGATATCGGCGTCGAACCTGCCTCCCGGCAGCCGGACCCGGTTCCTCGACAACCGCCCGGTCACGCTCAGGTTCCGGCTCGGCGCCACCGACAGCTCGCCGCTGTAGGAATCCACTCGACCCCCGAAATTTCCGGTGAGCTGTCCGCTGGACCGCAACACAACCGGCCGCCGGGTACTGCTGTTGGCAAACCACCCCAGTTCCCAAGTCGGGTAAAACCCGACCGGAACATCTACCCGGTCCGAGAGCGTAAACGCCTCGTCGATCCGGGTTTCCCCCCGGCCACCGAACACCGAAATGCCGGCCCCCGACAGCCACTTGGGCCCGATGCCCGGGCCCAGCGACCACTCCTCCAGCCGCCCGGCGGTATTCATGATGTGATGGCCGAAGAGGAAGATGTCCACCTTGCGGAGCCCCAGGATCGGCGGCCGCGGGCTCAACCGACTGTTGAGGTCGGTCCGAAGAATGTCGGTACGGGTTATGAACCCCGCCTCCGCCGTGGCGTTGGGACTCACCGCCAGGTGTCCCAGCTCGATGGCGAACCGGTCCCGCTCAATGGAGGCCGACCCCTGGAACGCCCACCCGTTGCCGGCACCGTCACCAGTGGTGGTGCCGGCGGCGAATCCCTGCAGGTTGAGTGAGCTGGTGGGCCACAGCGACCAGTCCACCCCGCCGGCGGTGTTGGAGCTCGCGCTGGAACGCCGGTCCACCACCATGGCGCCGACATAGCCTGAGCCCGCCACGTCCCGCTTGGCCCGGAGCACCGAAAAATTGGTCCTTGGTTCGCCGAACTTGTCCTCGATCACCACGTCGAGCAGCCCCAGCGTCTGTTTGCCGGCCCGCCCGGTCAGCCGGGCGCCCCCCAGCAGCGGCACTGCTCCGCTGTCGGCCACTCCGATTCGGCGGGAAAAGAACAGCAGGAACGGCGGCGCCTCGAAGGAGCGGCGGGCCCCGAACTCGAAGATACCGGCGTTCTCCAGGAAGAATTCCCGCTTTTCAGGAAAGAACAGATTGAAGCGGGTCAGGTTGACCTGCTGATCGTCCGCCTCCACCTGGGCAAAGTCGGTGTTGACCGTCACGTCGAGCAGCAGCCCCGGGGTCACCGGATACTTGACATCCACGCCCGCCTCCAACCGGGCCTTCTCTTTGGTGATTACGCCGATGTCGTCGATTTCCCGGGTGTAGCCCGTGAGCAGGTACGGCTTCACGTCGAGATCGAGCCCGCCAGCGGGGAGCTCGGTGAATCCGGTCAGGTGGCCCGCCTGGCTCACTCGGTGGAAACCGCCGTTATTGCGGCTCCACCCGCTCAACAGCGTCTCCTCACCCTTTTGCCGAGCCATCCGGGCCACATTGAAGCCCCAGGTGCCACTGCCGTTCCGTGGATAGCGGAGGGTCCGGAACGGAATCGCGAATTCCGCTGACCATCCCTCGGGCCCTCGGGCCGAGGCGACCCACCAGATCCCTCGCCAGTCGGTGTTGATCTGCTTGCCGTCGTCGGTGAACAGCGCCTCGTATTCGGCGCCGTTGGGGTTGGTGGCAAAGACCACCCCATTGCGGTGGTCGTCGAAGGGGTCCAGCAGAATGGCGATGGCGTCGTCGCCGGCAAAGTTCACCCCGCTGCCGGACATCATGCCGCTGAACAGCCGGTCGCGCTGCAGAATCCGCCCGATGATCCCCTCGGGCCGGCTGTCGTGGGCCACCACGCCGACGTAGAGCATCTTGTCGTCGTAGGCCACCCGGATCTCGGTGTCTTCGGTAGCGGGCTCGCCCATCGCCGGTTCCCGTTGCCGGAAGCCACGGGTGACGGGTGCCTCCCGCCAGACCGCCTCGTCGAGGCGGCCGTCGACCTGCACCGGAGCGCTCTTGGGGGCGATGCGGTAGGCACCTACTGACGGGCGGGGCGCTTCCTGCTGGGCCTGCAGAGATCCCAGCGCAAGAAACGCTGCGAGGAGGGCCACCGGGAAGCTTGGTCCGTTGCCGTGGTTGGTGGGGTTAATTGCTCCCCCGCTTACGGCGCTTCGCCCCGCTGCCCTTCATGTAGGAGCGGAGGACGGCGTTCATCCGGGTCTGGTAGCGGGGCCCGAGGTTCTTGAACCAGGAAAGCACATCCTCGTCCACCCGGATGGAGATCGCGTGTTTGGGAAGGGGCGGCACCATGACGGCGCTGTCCCAGAAGTCAGCAGGCAGGTTCCGATACTCCGGAGGGACTTGCGCTTCGATTTCTTCCTCGGTCATGCTGCGGAGGTACTCCCAGTCGGTTCCCCTGCCGTGAGGGCGTCGTTCAGCGACTCGCGGTGGCTTGCTGGTACGCTTTGCGTTCACGGCGGCTGCTCCTCCAGCTGGCAACGATTCGTCGCTTCTTGGTTCCGGACTCGAGGTCAATTCGGTCGGTGTAGACCAGCGTCAGAGTGTCACTCTCCACAAGCCCGATGGCGACAACCCGAACTTCACCGTAGGTCTTTCTTCGATCAATCCGCTCGAAGACCCACCGCTCGAAGATCCTCGCCGCATCCGCAAAGTCGATTCCACGCCGGGCAATGCACTCAGCGTTCTTGGCCGGATCCCATTCGAACTCCATGTCATAATATTCAATTGTATATACGCTGTCAACGCACCAACAAAACGCAAGCCGAGGCCGTTTCACCCGCGGCGACATCGGCTCCCGGCCATTGGCCGAGCCCCATTTCGCGGGATTCGGCTCCGTTCCGGGTGATCCCGGTCCTTCCTCTCGCCACCGACATGAGATCATCTGACCAGGGGCCCAAATCAGGGCGGCGCCCTGTTCCAATCACTTGCGGGAATATATAAATAATGGCATATTCAGGATTCCTGAAACCGCTCCGGTGGCTCGGAACCAGCCGAATGGACCTTCAGGCCGCGCCTCCGGTCGTGCGGACCCGGACTGGCCGTGAGTTACTGATGGTTCAACAGGGTTTCGAGCCGGCGCATTGGAGACCGATGAGCACGATTGGGCCAGGAGTGTCCGAATTGAAAGTACAGGGCGAACGGGCGTACCGAGTGTTCTACGTAGCCCAGTTTATCGAAGCGATCTACGTAATACACCTGTTCGAAAAGAGGAGTCGAAAGACCAGCGGGCTCGATCTTGAGGTGGGCCGGGCACGTTATCGGCAATTGATGCGCCATCGAACTGAAACCTGAAGCCAGGGGAGCCGAAACGTGAAAATCTATGAGAGTACTGGGAACGTCTTTCGGGATATTGGATTCAGCCGCGAGGAGGCCGAAAGCCTCCGCCATCGGTCAGACTTGATGATCGTGCTCACTGATCTCATCAAGCAGCGCCGCTGGACTCAGGCGGTCGCTGCTCGAGCGATGGGGGTGACTCAGCCGAGGATCAGTGACCTGAAACACGGCAAGCTCGACCGGTTCAGCCTGGACATGCTGGTTCAGATGCTCTGCCGGGCCGGCGTGGAGGTCAAGATTGTTGTCGGGGGACGAGGAAGGCGTCGATCCAAGAGGCATGCCGCATAACAACACCCGCTCCTCCCGTCCGCCACCCTGCTTGTCTCCCCGCTTCCGAGCGGCACGCGTCCGCCTGGACTGGCGCGCCGACACGCGCCGCATCCCCATCAGCCGAACATTGACTGCGAATAAGCTACCATGTAGTATACTACGTGGTGATATATATAGACTCGGACTGGCTGCGAGCGGCTCGTGATGGACCTGGCCTTCGTCGAGACGGCAGTCTTCACGCGGCGATGGGTTGCCCTGGGTCTTGAGGACGCGCTCCGGGGACTCCAGGAGACGCTGTTGGAGGCTCCCGACACCGGATCGCTGGATCCGGGCACCGGGGGACTCCGAAACATCCGGATCCCCGATCCGAGCAGGGGAAAAGGCACCAGAGGTGGCGCCCGAGTGCATTACCTCTGGTTACCTCGAGCCGCCGTCATTTACCTGATGTTCGTCTACTCCAAGGATGAGATGGACACCCTTTCGCCTGGGCAGAAGCAAGCGCTGCGGGCGGTCGTGCACGAGATAAAGGCCCGGCATCGATGAAAGCATCGCTGTTTGCCCAACTCCTCGAATCCACCAAGCAGGCCTTGGAGCACGCCAAGGGCCTGCGCGAGCTCCGGACGACTGTGCTTCCACGCCTCCCAAAGCCAATGCGGCCGACGGAGATACGAAGACTGCGCCGGCGAATGAACGCTTCGCAGGCCGTCTTCGCCCATTGCCTGAATGTGAGCACGAAGCTGGTGCAGGCGTGGGAGTCGGAGCGCCGAAGCCCCGATGGCCCGGCGCTCTTGCTGCTGCGCATCGTCGAACGGGATCCCCGAATACTACTGGAAGATCCGGTGGGCGAACGCCGGATCAAGCGGTCCAAAAAGAAGTCGGCCTGAACCTAAAACTCCACCAGCTCCACCATCCGCGCCGCAATCCCCTCCACGCTGGGCAAAATGGCATTCATCAGCGCCACGTTGTACGGCGTCGGCACATCCGGGATGGCCATCCGCTGAATCGGCGCATCGAGGCTCAGGAACGCCTCCTGCGCCACCACCGCCGCCACCTCGGCGCCAAACCCGGCAGTCAAGGTGTCCTCATGAACGATCAGGCAGCGTCGAGTCTTCTTGACCGAGCCCAGCACCGCATCCCGGTCCCAGGGAGCAATGGTGCGGAGGTCGAGCACCTCGATCGCGTAGCCGGTCTGCTCCGCCGCCGCCTCGCAGCGCTCCACCATGGCGCCCCAGGTCACCACGGTGAGTTTGTCCCCGGAGCTGATAACCCGCGCCTTGCCCATCGGCACCACGAAGCCATCCCCCGGGTACGGCCGCCGAGCCCAGGTGCCGTCGAGCAGCGCCCGGTGCTCGAAGAAGATGGTGGGGTTGTTGCTGCGCATTGCGGTGCGGAGGAGGCCCACCGCGTCCTCGGCGTTACTGGGAATGGCCACCTGCCACCCGGTGGCGTGGGCCCAGACCACCTCGCCACAGACGCTGTGCCATGGGTCGCCGCACTTGGGGGCGTAGCCGCCGGGCATCCG
>JANNSC010000257.1:0-7166 GCA_031402135.1 Gemmatimonadales bacterium
AAAGATGTTGTTGAACCCCCGGGCCACCACGTTCGACTGCACCAGGCCCCCCTGGGATACGTCCACCCCCCGGGATGCTCTTGAGGTGGTCCGCCACCGTGAGCGCAGGCCGTTCCGATATCTCGGCGCGGAGCAGAGCGAAAACGGCCGCAGGAGCGTCGGTCTGCTTTTCCGGGCCCTTGGATACAGTGGTCACCTCAATCGGAGCCAGCTCGAGCGGCTGCATTGCCAGCGAAGCATCCACCGAGGTAGTGGCCCCGGGAGTAATGGCGGTGTTGGGAAAGTCCTTGGGTACATACCCGACCGACGACACCCGAACCAGGTAGGTCCCCGGCGCAATGTTGGCGATCCGGTAGCTGCCGTCGCTGCCAGAGGCCCCTGTTGCCGCCAGCACCCCGTTCGTTTGGATGACACTGACTCTTGCCCCGGCCAGCCCCCTGCCTCCCTCCGTCTGGCTGACCTTGCCGGTCAAGACACCGGATTGGGCGGCGGCGGGTCCCGCAGCGGCAACAACCAGGACGAGCGAAAGCCAAGCCATCCGGAGAGCGCGAGCCATGCGGAGGTACCTCGTTCGGATTGGAGAAGATGCCGGGCCGGGATTCTGCTGGTCCCGAGGCTCGGAACCGGGTGCTTGCTGGTCCCAGGGACGGGACACTGGAACGGTGACGACCTCAATATACGGCTTGGATCGGCCCGGGTGTCAAGCTCAGGCCCGGGGGTGTGCAAATGGGTTTGCCTGAGGCGTCCTCTTGGCATCGCTCGCTAACAAGGCAAGATTTCACGGTTGCGTGGGTGCGGCGCTCGGGGGAGAGCCGTGGGCCCATGACCAGTCTCGAAAGGACTACTCGCATGACCAAGAGAATTGTACTGGGTTCGTTGGCCCTCGTGGCCGCCGCCGCCTGCTCGCAGGGGAACCAGATCGCCCAGCGGATTCCGGCTGATTCGTCGGCCTATTTCCGCACCCAGGTTCAGGAATTGGTGACGGTGGGCGCCGTCAAGGACAGTCTGCTCCGCGACCTGGCAGAAACGACCCGGCTGGTCTCCGATATCAACTCCGAAATCCTCAAGGTTTCCACCGCCCGCAAGGCGGTCGAGCCGGTGGTCGGGGGAGAAGGCGTCGCCACCAACGACCGGGCCATGGTGCTGAAGCGGGTCCAGGAGCTGACCGCCCGGCTCAAGGGAAACGAGTCGCGCCTGGCGGCCAGCCAGAAGCGCCTGAAGCAGCTGACCGGTGAATCAGACAGCCTCAAGGCCACCGTCGTCGACCTGCAGGCGACGATCGACGGGCTCCAGGCCACCCTTGAAAGCCAGCGGAACACTATCGCCACGATGGAAGCTGACCTTACCGGCGTGAAGCAGCAGGTGGTGGCGCTGGGCCAGGAAAAAGCCGAACTCGTGGACACCGTGTCCGCGCTCTCGGTCCGGGAAAATACGGTGTATTACATCATTGGTACCCGCTCCGAGCTCAAGGAACGGGGAATCATCAAGGAAGAGGGCGGCACTCGCTTCCTGATCTTCACCCGCACCGGTGAAGTGCTCAAGCCGGGCGACAATCTCGATCCGTCGGCTTTCACTGCCGTCGATCGCCGGAACTTGTCGGAGATCACGTTCCCCGATCCGGCCAAGGAGTACCAGCTGGTGACCAACCAGACCATTTCCTACAGCAACATCCCGCTGGACGCAAAGGGCCGGGTGAAGGGCTCGCTGCAGATCACCTCGCCGGATCGGTTCTGGGGCCCATCCAAGTTCCTGATTCTGGTCGAGCGGTAGGTCCCACCGTTTGAGCAGTGGGCGGGGGGCTTCGAAAGAAGCCCCCCGTTCTTATTGTTCGGTATGTCTCTCCGAATTTTGCCTCGAGCACTCCTCGCCGGTGTTTGCCTCCATCTGGCCACCCCGACCTCGGCGTGGGCTTGGGGCCAGCTGGGCCACCGACTGGTAGCCCGGCTGGCCGAGGAACGGCTCTCGGGGGATGCCCGCCGGGTAGTTCGGCGGCTTCTTGCCGGCGGCAGTCTGGCCGGCAACTCGATCTGGGCCGACACCATCCTCTCTCGCCGGCGTGAGTCGGCCCCCTGGCACTACATCAACATCCCGCTGGATCGGTCGGCTGCCGACTGGAAGCAATTCTGTCCGCTGGCGGGCTGCATCCTCGAGGCGCTGGAGCGCTACCTGGCCGTCCTCTCCGACCGAAACCGGCCCGACCCCGATCGGACCGAGGCCCTTCGATTCATCATTCACTTCGTCGGTGACCTCCACATGCCGCTCCACATCGGTGAGCGAGGCGACCGGGGCGGTAACGACCTGCCGGTGACCTGGAACGGCAGAGCGACAAATCTCCATCGGGTCTGGGACACGGAGCTCATCAACTCGGCCGAACTGGACTACAACCGGTGGTTTGGACGGATCAGAGCGGGCTCCCGCAAGCTCAATAGGGGGCAGGCCGAACGCGGGTCGGTGGTAGACTGGGCCGCCGAGAGCCACGCGCTCTCCCGTGATTTCGCCTATACACTCCCTGCCCCGCCGGAGCTGGCCGGCGCCTACTCGGCTGAAAACCTGCCCCGCGCCGAAAATCGTATCGTCCTCGCTGGAATCCGACTGGCCGCACTGCTCAATCGGGCACTGCTGAGGTAGCCGCCCAGTCTGTTGTGGGGATGTTACCGCAAAGCAGCGCGAGTGCAAGATTTAACATATTGCAGTAGAACAACTTACGGCCATTGTCTGGTGGCACGGATATTGTCTCTCTTGGTGTCGAATCTTCCCACACCAGGAAAGACAACTTGCCAAAGCGTAGTGGCCTTCTGGTCGCTGGATTGCTCGGAATGTTGGTTCTGGCCGGCTCACGCAACGGAGCGGCGCAGGCCGTAAACGCAGCGCCAAGCCCCCCTCGTGCTTTCCAGGAAACCGGAGCCGACCGGATCCCGGAGCCGGCCATCATGGCGGTGCTGGCGACCTCGCTGGTCGGGCTCTTCTTGGCCGGGCTGCAAAAGCGACGAAGGGGATAGAGGACCCCCAGTCGCTTCGCCTCGATGAACAACCGCAGCGTCCTGGACGGGATGCGCTGCCACCCTCCCCGATGGGCCACCCCAAAATCACTTCGGCCGCAGCGTCAGGTTATGCCACGCCGGATCGTCTGCCACCAGACCAACCGCCAGCAGCGCCTCTGACACCTTGAGTCGGAGCACGGCGCCTTTCCCCATGGCGCTGGCAAGATCACCGCTTCCGATTTCGGCGGCGATCTGGGTCCACTCTTGGGTTGCGGAGGCCAGTGTTGCCTTGACCGTGGCGAGTTTTTCGGCGTCGAGCCCCTTGGGGAGCCGCTTGGTCTTGGCGAACTCGTCCAGCTTCGCCTGAATCCCTCCAAGATTTTGGGTCATCGCAAATCCGAGGGTGTCGAGCTCGGCGGTGAGCTGGTCCCGCTTGGCGGGAACCTTGGCAGCCAGCTCCTTTGCCTTCGCCGGGACGTCAGCAACAGCGGCGACTGCAGCGCCAAAGTCTCCCTTGGCAAGGGTATCCCGCGCTGCCATCACCGCATCGGTCAGTTGCTGGACCTCGAAGGGAAACACCTTTCCAGCGTCGGGAGCGAGGGCGGCGATTGCCTGGTCGGCGGTGCTGAGGGCCGCTTCGGCCTTGGCCTTCGCTCCAGCGCAGGCGGCTGCCAGGAGGAGGACGAGAGGGGCGAAGCGAATCATCGATCGAACAGCGCGCATAGGAACCTCGAGTGAGGGTGGTTGAATCAGCGTCTACTTGGTCATCATGCAGTTGAGGGCGCCACGCCGAATTGGACCACCAGGCCCGCCTCATGAGACATTGGGTTGGGCAGATCGCCGGGCGCGAGGAGCGCGATCTTTGCGAGAATCGCAAAGGCACCAGAACGCTGCAGTCTGGGAGTGCGCATGGTCGGACCCTCCATAAGCTGGGCCGGAATATCACCGGCCTCCCCGATGTGGGTAACATGTGACCGTAGTCGGCGGAGGCGGCCCCCGCAAGGGAAACGCCCCAAGAAATCGTGAAATTCGTGTGAAATACTCCACAGGGATCTATCCCGGATATATTGTTGGCACCTCACCACGCCCCTCTCACCCGGCCCATACATGCCCTTGATTCGGCAGGCGCCCCGGCTCCTCTTAATGGCCTGCGGTTTTTCGCTTCTCTCCGCCAGTTTGGCCGCTCAAACCGGGAAGGACCCCGAGGCAAAGCGCCTCGAACGGGAAATTCTGAGCCAGCTGATCGAAATCAACACCAGCGACTCCGCCGGCCATACCGACCTGGCCGCCCGAGCAATGGCCGATCGACTCCTCGCCGCCGGGCTCCCCGCTGCCGACGTGCGCGTCCTGGGGTATGCGCCCCGCTACCAGAGCCTGGTGGCTCGGTACCGAGGGCGAGATGCGGCCAAGAAACCCATCCTCCTGATGGCACATCTCGACGTCGTCGACGCCCGCAAGGAGGATTGGACCACCGACCCGTATCAGTTCGTCGAAAAGGATGGCTGGTATTACGGCCGGGGAACCAGCGACAACAAGGCGGGGGCGGCAATGCTGGTGGCCAACTTCATCCGCTACCGGAAGGAAGGATTCGTTCCCGACCGAGACCTGATCGTCGTTCTTACCGCCGACGAAGAGACCAGCGGCGAGAGCATCCGCTGGCTGGTGACCGAACACCGTGCCTTGGTCGACGCCGACTACGCCCTCAACACCGACGGGGGCGGCGGAGACTACCGCGACTGGAAACCGATTCGCTTCAACGTGCAGGCCGCCGAGAAGGTGTACCAGAGCTTCACGCTCGAAGTGCGCAACAAGGGTGGCCACAGCTCCCGGCCGGTGCCGGACAACGCCATCTATCATCTTGCCCGAGCGCTTTCGCGAATTGGGGACCACACTTTTCCGGTACGCCTCAATGAGGTGACCCGGGCGTTCTTCGGGCGGGGCGCCGCTGCGGAACAACCTGCCCTTGCGGCCGACATGGGCCTGGTGGCGCGCACCGGGAACGCTGCCGCCGCACGCCGCCTCTCGGCGGCATCCCCTTATTACAACTCGGTCCTTCATACCACCTGCGTGGCTACCCAACTCTTTGCCGGCCACGCCGAAAATGCTCTCCCCCAATTGGCCCGCGCCACGGTGAACTGCCGGATCCATCCAGACGAATCGGTTGACAGCGTGGAGGCCGGCCTGAAACGGGTGGTCGGCGATAGCGCGGTACATTTTTCCCGGGCTGCGGAGGCCCATCCCAGCCCGCCCTCGCCGTTGCGCGCCGATGTGATGAGGCCAGTCGAGGCGTTGGCCCAGAAGTACTGGCCCGGTACGCCCATCGTTCCGGAGATGTCGACCGGCGCCACCGACGGAGTCTACACCAGGAATTCCGGAATTCCGACCTACGGAATCAGCGCGATCTTCGATGACCTCAACGACAGCCGGGCCCACGGCCGGGACGAACGGGTGGGCGTAAAGGAGTATCATCAGGCGGCGGAGTACTGGTACGAACTCGTCAAGCGGCTGGCCAGCGGCTTGCCCGCCAGTTGAGGAAAACATCATGAGCCGGCACCCCTCGAATCCGGATCGCCGGGACTTCCTCAGAGTGGGCGCCGGAGTGGCTCTCGCCGGGAATCTCCCCATCAAGATTCCCCTCGCACCACGATCAGAGCAATTCCCCCTGCTTTTTTCCGCCCCACCGATCAGTCGGGTTCGAATCGGCTTCGTGGGAGTCGGCGGCCAGGGCAGCGGCCACGTCGAGAACCTGCTCACGCTCGACGGCGTCGAGATTGTTGCGCTCTGCGACATCGTCCCGGAAAAGGTCTCCTCGTGGCAGAAAAAAATATCGGCGATGGGACGGCCGGAGCCCAAGGCCTACAGCCGGGGTCCGCGGGATTTCGAGCGGATGTGCGCCGAACTCGACCTCGACCTGGTGTTCAATGCCACCCCCTGGGAGTGGCACGTGCCGATTCAGCTGGCAGCGCTGAAAAATGGAAAGCACTCCGCCACCGAAGTTCCCATCGCCTACACGGTGGACGAATGCTGGGCGCTGGTCGAGGCAGCCGAAAAGTATCAGAAGCACTGCGTCATGATGGAAAACTGCTGTTACGACCGCCTGGAAATGCTCGCGCTCCATTTGGCCCGGAAGGGACTGTTCGGCGAACTCCAGCACGCTGAGTGCGGATACAACCACGATCTCCGCGGCGTCAAGTTTTCGAATGATGGGGAAGGGCTGTGGCGTCGGGCCCACGCCACCAGGCGCAACGGAAATCTGTACACCACCCACGGCCTCGGCCCCATTGCCCAGTGCATGAACATCAACCGGGGCAATCAGTTCGACTATGTCGTCTCGATGAGCTCCCCGAGTCGCGGGCTGCAACTCTGGCAACAGGAACGCCTCGACACCGCCGATCCGCGCCGCCAGGAGCGGTACGTGCTCGGCGACGTCAATGCCTCGCTGATCAAGACGGTGCTGGGCCAGACCATCTACCTGACCCACGACACCAACCTGCCTCGCCCCTACAGCCGGAAATACGTGCTTCAGGGTACCAAGGGGTTGATCGAGGGCTACCCTCAGCGGGTCTACATCGAAGGGGTCAGCAAAGCCGAAGACCGCTGGGATCCGATCGCCGGCTGGTACGAGAGTCACGACCATCCGCTATGGAAGAGCGAAAAGGTCAAGCAGGCGAGTGTCGGGCACGGCGGCATGGACTGGCTGGAGGATTGGCGGCTGATCAACTGCCTGCGGGAGGGTGTCCCAACCGATCAGAATGTTTATGACGGGGCGGCGTGGAGCGTGATCGGCCCATTGAGCGAATGGTCGGTGGCAAACGGGAGTAAGCCGGCCAAGGTGCCTGACTTCACCCGGGGGCGGTGGAAGACCACTCCGCCGCTCGGCATCGTCGAGGGATAGGGCCTCCGGGTCAAGCTCACCGCCGCCCCTCAGTGATATTTGGCGAAGTCCTTGAGCACGCCGAGCTCTCCAGCATGCAGATATTTCGCCTTGGCCAGCTCCGCGCCGTACAGCGCCGCGAGCGCCGCACTCACCGACAAGTCGTTGTTCTTCCAGCCGGAGGCGCCATAGTACGAGGACTTGGTCCAATCGTAGTTGATGTAGTGGAACCACTTGATTTCCGGACGAACGGAAATGAGGTGAAAATAGGGCGTAAACCACCCGTCCCATGCCGACTGCGCCGCTACCCC
>JANNSC010000258.1:0-2867 GCA_031402135.1 Gemmatimonadales bacterium
CGAGGGGATCCGGGTTGTTTGCCAACTGAGCGGGCTCGACAAGCGGATGCTGGTGCGAGCGAATGGCGCAGTGGAGGCAACCTTCGAGTGGGAGCGGGATGCTTCCTGGCCATCGGAGGCGTGGTTCACCACGGAGCTGTCGCTGTTCCGCGAGCTGGTGATCTCCGCCCCGGGAGCGCTGGTTTGGCGGTACCCGATCGAGACCGTCTCAAAATCCGAACGGGGCTTCGATCACACCGTTCAGGGAGAGTCGATCACCCTGGCGTGGCCGGCATCGGCTGGTTCGGCACGGGTCACGGTGGCCTTTCCCGCCTGAGGCCGCGCCCAATTCACCGTCAATCTTTCAGTACCACATCAAACGGGGCCCGCACCACCAGCCGGTAGGAGTACTCCCAGCGCGATGTCCCCAGGGCAATGCTTTTTCGGTTATCGACGCGGTGCAGCCGGAATTCGCCGGTAAAGGTCACGTCTCCCTCGATCCGGGCCCGTCGGATCAGCCCAACCTCCCAATACTTCCGATTGGACCGGTAGAACGCCGGGTCGGCGCCCACCGAGTTGTAGTGATTGTCCCCTTCCTGGGAAAGGAAGTCACGCCCCCACCAGGAAATCGAAAACAATTCGAACCAGCCTCGTGGCTCAGCCGACATCCGGAGCATCCAGCCGTTGCCCTTCCCGGGCCGGCCCGCTGGTGCGGCGGGGTCGATGTTGCCGGAGCTTCGCAGCCGATAGACCGACAGGGAGCTCCGACCGACCCAGCGCAGCGAGTCGGCCAGCGAAACACCCATCGCCGAGGCGACGTTGTTGGTTACCCTGACGCCAGCATTGAACAGCTGGCCGCCGTGGTGGAGGCCGTGCAGCTGGCTTTCCAGCGCCACCACTCGATGAGGCCGTACCCGGAGTACCCACCCGTAGTCGAAGACCTCCCGCTGATCGGCGCGGTTGAGTTTCTGCCAGTTGAGGTACACCTCACCATCCCAGAAACGACGGTGTTCAGTCCACTGCGCGCCGTACTCGATGGGCCGAGTGAGTTCGAGCGTCGACTGTTGCAACGCGTCGAGGAAGCCGTGCCGGCGCCCGGGAAGCAGGGTTCCCAGCACCCCGGTGGACGTGCGGGTCTGGTATTGAAATGCGATGATCGGCAGAGGAGACTCGAGGAACGTGGCCGATCCGGAGCGCTGGTTGCCAAACACTCCCAGGCGCACCGAGGTACGGGGGCCGGGCCGCAGCAGCAGCGCCGAGTGGAACTGCCCGCCGAGGATGGTTTCGCCGACCCGATAGGGCGTAAAGAATTCGGTGTTGTCGGCGTAGAGTGTGGCCACCGTTGACCAGGACACGCCCTGGGCCACCGCAGGACCCGCGAAGATCAGGCCGACGAGGCCGCTGTGAAACCCCTGAGAGATCCGTGACATCGCTGGGAATATCATTAGTTTTGGCTGCCATGACTACTGACGCCCCGGCGCGCATCGTGACCCTTGGCCTCCCCCAGATGCGGGGCGGCCCCGACGCCGGCGTCAATCTGGAACGAACCATCGCGTCGGTGCGGCTGGCGGCTTCCCGAGGAGCCCAAATCGTTTGTACTCAGGAGCTCTTCCTGGGGCAGTATTTCTGCCAGTCGGAGGAACACGCCCGGTTCGGCCTCGCCGAAGCGGTGCCCGGACCAACCACCGAACGGCTTTCGGCGCTGGCGGCAGAGCTCGGTATTGTCATTGTGGCGTCGTTGTTCGAGAAGCGTGCCGAGGGACTCTACCACAACTCTGCCGCCATCCTCGATGCCGATGGCAGGTACCTGGGCAAGTATCGAAAGATGCACATCCCCGACGACCCCCAATACCACGAAAAGTTTTATTTCACTCCCGGCGATCTCGGTTTCCGGACCTTCCAGACCCGGTTCGCCAAAATCGGCGTGCTGATTTGCTGGGACCAGTGGTACCCGGAAGCGGCGCGCCTCACCGCCATGTCGGGCGCGGAAATCCTGTTTTACCCTACCGCCATCGGCTGGTTGCCCCCCGAGAAGGCCGAATACGGGGAGCGGCAGCAGGCGGCGTGGGAAACCATTCAGCGCTCCCATGCCATTGCCAACGGGTGCTTCGTCGCCACGGTCAACCGGGTCGGATTCGAACCGGGCCCAGCCGGGGGACTGGAATTCTGGGGCGGCAGCTTCGTGGCAGATCCCAACGGACGCCTGCTGGCCAAGGCCGGCCTGGATGAAGAGCTGCTGGTGGTGCCGTGTGATCTCTCCGACGTCGACACGGTACGGACCCACTGGCCCTTTCTGCGGGACCGGCGCATCGACGCCTACGGCGGACTTACCCAGAGGTACCTTGACCGCGAGGAGTGAGCGGTGAGCGGCGGACCGGGCTTCCGGATGCCCGCCGAATGGGCACCGCACCGGGGAACTTGGCTGAGTTGGCCCCACAAGGAGGCCTCGTGGCCTGGGAAATTCGGCCCGGTTCCCGCTGTGTTTGCCGAGCTGGTGGGTCACCTCGTTCCCCATGAGGAAGTGCACATCAACGTCGGCAGCGAGGCGCTGGAGGCGTCGGCGCGTGCGGTACTCGCCGGGGCCGGCGTTTCCCTCGCCCAGGTCTTTTTTCACCGCCACCCCACGGATGATGCCTGGTGCCGGGACCACGGCCCGATCTTCGTGCACCGGGCCGGCAAAGGCGGCAACGAACAACGAATTCTCGACTGGGGATACAATGCCTTGGGCGGCAAATACCCGCCCCATGACCAGGACGACATCGTCCCCACCCGCATTGGCGCGGAGCTGGGCATTCCGGTCGTCTCACCCGGGCTGATTCTCGAGGGCGGCAGCATCGATGTGAACGGCGCCGGAACCCTGCTTACCACCGAGCAGTGTCTGCTCAATC
>JANNSC010000259.1:0-10644 GCA_031402135.1 Gemmatimonadales bacterium
GCGACGGATACTCAGGCGTGTGCTCCTGCACCAGCCGCACCGCCCGTTCCTGCACCTCGGGGGAATACCGTGTGCGCTTGTCCATGGCTCCAACCTCTCACAGTGGGGAGCCTCCGACAATCCCGGGGCGATTCACTCTCCGGCGTGGCCTTGCTCGAAAGGATTGGGTGGATTGGTGAAGCCGAGAGCGAATCCATCTACGTCTTTGGCTCCCTCGGCCTGAATCCCATGGATGCCCGTAAGACCGTTGACGATCTCCACCGGCGGTATGGCATCGCCCCACTCGCCGGACGGTTTCGCTACGTGAGTCCGCAGATCCTGGCCGATCACCTCGCCGCCAGGCAACTGAGTGCGTGGACTGCCGATCACTTTCGAGAGTTCATCTCCAAACTCACCACCCCGATGGCGGAAAGTTTCGCACGGCGCCTCTGCAGCCTTTCATCTGTGCTAGCGAACCGTGCAACGGTAGAGGAGGTGATCCTGGGCGACCAGGGCCCTTTTTGTCGTCTAGGAGATCTGGAGGAAGGTCATCTCCGGATACTCCTGCGATACTTAGCTGGCCCATTCCGGCACGCCGCACTCAGAGCGCTTAGAAGAATCATCGATTCCGCGACCGATGCTCAATTGCTAGCAGCAACATCCTCTCGGCGAGATTTGGTCTGGTCGCTGGAGGAATTGCTTTGGCCGGAGGACACTTTCGCCGAGGCCGCCCGCCTCCTGCTCCGCCTCGCTGTGACGGAGAACGAGTCCATAGGGAATAACGCGACCGGGCTTTTTGTCGAGACGTTCCAGGTGTCCTTAGGTCGTACGGCAGCTGGTCCTCCTCAACGGCTCCAGGTGTTGGAGGAAGCCATCAAGTCTCCGAGCATTGCGGGCCGCGTCCTTGCCGCGAAGGCACTCGGACGTGCGACTGCGGTGTCCCACATCCACCGAATGGGTGCTCCGCCTAGCGACATTCCCGGGATGCCAACGGAATCCTGGCGACCAACCACTTGGGGGGAGTTGTGGCGCACAGAAAGTGCATGCGTGCATGCCTTGGAGCCGCTGCTCGTCGATCGCGAAGAAGTGGTACGATTGGCTGCCGCAGAAGCACTATCAGAAGGCATAGAGGCTGCGATCAAGTTCCCCGGCGTCCTTGAAGCGTGGATCGCGGCCGCGAAGCGCGTTATCCAAGACTCGTATGAAATTCGCAAGCCGTTGCTGACCAAGCTCCAGTGGAGGCTTGATAGGTACGCCGGCGATACGAACGAAGATGACTTGCCAAAGGACGTATCGGAAAAGGATAGAGATGAGGTAAGAACCGCAATCAACAATCGTATCGATGAACTTGGCAAGTTGTTTAGAGAACTCAAAGGAGACGATTTCTCGTCACGTTTCCGTTGGACACTTTCGAGCGATCCATGGCGGCCTAGCCTCAGGGCCGGCACTAAGGGGGGTGACGAGCTGTCCGAGGTACAGGCCAACTTAGCGACAGAAGTCCTTGCAAGGCCGGAACTGTTTGCTGGTGAGCTGGAGTGGCTACTGAGTCTCACGGGCCACATGCCAGAGATCTGGATTGAACGACTCGCCAAGCAGGACACCCACCGTGTCTTGTGGGAGCGGCTTCTCGAAGTTTCCCGCTCCCATGAGCGGGGCATCGGCTGGGTAACACTATACACACTCGCGCAGGTGCCAGGCGACGCAGACCCTGGCGCATTCGATGCGGCGATGGAAGCAATAGCTAACGCAGGCGCGGGGCCGCTTCAGCTGTTCGACCTTCTCATACGCGCGGGTCTTACGCCTAATCGCCTGGAACGGCTCGTCTCATTGTTTGCGACTGGGACAGTTGCGGGCCGCTTCTTGCGGAGAGTGACATTTTCCGAGTGGCGCGATCGTCTGTCTACGACGGACGTGGCCCGACTCGTTGAGTCGGTCTTTGGTTCGCTGGAAGGGCAGGAGGCCTCGGTTTCCTTTCTATCGTTCTACTTGCATTCCCGACCTGATGCAGCGAAAGACTTGGGAGTGGTCGCACTTCGAGTTCTGGAGGCGACAGCGGAACACGCTGAGTCGCACGCAGGTACGCTCGACGACTGGGCTGAGGTCGCCAAGCACGTCGCAAAGACCGACCCCTACGGGGTGACCGGAGTAGCGCTTAAGCGCCTTGGTCAGGAAAACCACTTCCTCAACGATGGGATCTCGGAAGTTCTCTTGGAAGCCTGGAGAATTGGCGACAAAAAGCGCCTATTCGATGACTTCTACGCGGCCCGCGTGGAGGGCCGCGACATCGTCGGCTTCAGACTGCGGCTCCAGTTGGAGAAGTTCCCAATTGCGGAAGTCGGGGATGACGACTTGATCGCTTGGGTCGCCGCAAAGCCGGAGACGCGGGCCTACACGGTGGCACAGATGATCGGTAGACCAATCGGCCGGCCTTCCGCATTGCATGCAGCATTGCTGGAGCGGTTTCCCGGCCATGGCGTTGGCGATGCATTTCTCTCCGACATCATCTCCGGTACGTGGTGGGGCTCAGCTTCTGAACGAACGAGAGGGCTGATTCACGAGGCGAAGCAGTGGGTTGACGACGACCGTCCAGCTGTGAAGCTATGGGCCGAAGGCGCGGTTGTCTCACTGGAGGAGATGCTGAAGCGTGATGAGATCCGTGATGCAGAGGAACGATTCCGCTAATAGCTGCATATGAACACAAGCTCCGCCATCGCCCTAACCCGACAGCAACTCTATGATGTGGTCTGGCAGGAACCCACCCACACCGTCGCCGCCCGCCTCGGGATCTCCGACGTCGGCCTCGCAAAGGTCTGCCGAAAGTTTCACATCCCGAGACCCTGGCGCAGCTATCGGCGGGAGAAAGAGACTGGCAAGCGCGTCCGCCAGCCCAAACTCCTCCCCTGGCCGACCCATCTCGGCAAGGAACCGACCGCCATCACGTTCCACACCACGCCTCCACCATCGCAGCCTGACGCTGCCGTCCCTCCGAAAGGCTTCCTGCCGAGACACCATGGGAATGGAACTTTGTGGCGTCAATAGACGCACAACTGCCAGGCGCGCCAAGCGCATTGCGGGGGGACTAGGTCCGGTGCGGGTAGAAGACAATCGCAGGGCCGGCCCAGCGACCATCGAATTGGAAAGATCCTGGTTGGCCGGAGGCCCGTCAGCGGGCCCGCTTCCCTCCCCCTCTCAATTGATCCACGATATGCCTGCACCAAGGGAGATCGACGTCCCATCCAAACAGTTCTAGGAGCGCCACGCCGTACTGGCAAGCGAGTGCGGGCACGCGCCCGAGGAGATCTGATGTTGGGAGCTCGATCTCATCAAAATAGGTGTCGGTTTGAGCGATTCTGCGGGAAGTAAACTGGGCGCGGTTCGGCAGATCCATCGTGAGGCTGCGACCCCTCAGAGAGGTGAACAGGAGTTCGATGTGGATGTGGTTGCCAAGTTTCCCGGTCGCTCCCAGGCGGGCAGCGAACTCGAACCCGAGCGTGAGATAAGCGAGGAGTTCGCCCACGCCGATTTGCCCGCCATGCTTCCAGTTTGGCGGCAGCGGCCGCTCCCGAAGGAGCTCACGGTCCTGCCAATCGGAAACGTACCCACCCTGCCAAACAAACGCGCCGGACTGAAAGAACCGCCACGCCTGCAGGAACTCATGTACGGCGGTCTGCTGCTCGAGGAGGCCCTGGTGACGGTCGGGTCTGACATCCGTATACAGACGCGGGAAGCGGTAACCGAAGTACTGCACCTCCACCTCCTTCAGAACCCCGTCTAGCTCGGCCAGGGACCCGAAACCCGGCGCGCCGGTTCGTGCTGGACGCACCACGAGGGACCACCATCCCCGGGACCGTATCGTCGCAGTCGTCTCACCACCCATGTGGGCGAGAATGGGCCATGACTCCTCCGGCTCCAGGCTCGCTCCAGCCCCTGCCGTAACCGCAAGGATGCGCCGTAGGCGCTTCTCGGTCGCCAGTTCGATTAGGTCGCGCATGTCCGCCTGCGTGGTGACCGGGGTGGATTCCGGCTTCCTCCGAGGGCGGCCGTAGAAGGCTCCTCGTTGAAGCGTGCCCGGGAAATCCTTCTTGCATGCGACAGGCTGATCCTCGAACTCATTCACCTCGAGGACCACGAACGTCTTGCCGGCGACCTCGACGTGATAGCACTGCACATCCACGCTGGGGTCCGCATACTCCGCCAGACCGTCGAGCACATGATCGCTCCCCCACGTAGCCAGTTCCTCCGCGGAGAGTCCCACGGGCTCGAATCGACCATCATCATCGTTGACCCCGAGGATGACCTGGCCCCCGTCACGACGGTTCGCCATCGCCAGAACGGCCTGGACCACAATCGCAAAGAATGGGCGCTGATCCCTCCTTCCGGGGCCCTTGAACTCAAGCCCACGCTCCTCACGCGGTGTCCGCAGGATTCGCTCAAGCTCTTCTGGAGTCACCGTCGCGACCTCGCCGGAGAAGTTGATGGGGTCTTTGCACAGGCTTGAGGCATCGGCTAAGGCGCGGGCGCAGGCGCAGGCGCAGGAGCCATTGAGGGTGCGAGAGCGCCCGTTTCGGCGCCATGGCTCCCCAGAGGATCGTTTTCATCCTCGGCGCCATTTGGTGCCGGTTCATAGGTGAGCTGCCGCCGAACCCACGCCTCGCGCGCGGCGGGGTCCTTCGAGATCAACTCCTCGATCTTCATCGACTCCCGGTACTCCATCGCCGTAGCAGCCATGGTCCATTTGGCGGAGAGCCCCAACTTCCCGATCTCCTCACGCACATGTGCTAGGTCCACCCGAAAGAACTCCTTCCGGTAGTTCACCTTGTTCACCTGCATCATCATGAAATGGCGGTGGAGCTCGTACTCGAGGCGGGGGGCGTCCTCCGCGAAGATCAGTGCATGCACGTCGAACTCGAAAGGAACCGATGAGTCCCCGAGCTCGCGGATGCGGTCGAGCGGCTCGAGCCGGCGGGTGAGGCCGATCTTGTAGACGTGTTCCCCGAACGAACCGACGTTGGAGATGATGTAGACATGCCCGCGCTTCGTCTGCTGCGCCATGGAGAGAGCGCGCTGGTTCTTCTCTTCCGCCTCTTTCAGCTTCTCCTGCAGGGCCTGGAGCTGCCCCTCATACTTGGCCTTCTGGTCCTCACTCGCCTTGGCAAGCTGCTCTTGCGCCTTGTCCATGGCGCGCCGGACCAGCTCCTCGTCTCGTGCCGCTTCCCGGATCGCCCGTTCGTATTCCTTCCGGGCCTTCTCCTCCTCGCGGATCTGCTCCTTAATCCGCCGCTGTTCCTCCCGCTCCTGATTCTTGATCTCGTGCGCGGCCGCTGCCCATCGAAGCTCCTCCAAACGGAGATTCAGATACTCCTCGGTGATTCGCGCATCCCGAAAGGCTTTCCCATTCAGATTGACCAGGGCGAAGCCGTCCTTGATCTCCTGCTGCAAGGTGCCAGCGTTGTCCTGCTTCACCTTCGCGAGCGCTGAGTCCGCCTTGCCGTTGAAGGCATCGACGACGAACCGGATGGCGGTCTCGCGTCGGTTTTCTTCGACGTAGTCACAGGTCGCCGCCCGGCCCAACTTCATCGCCTGGCGAATCTGCTCGCGAATGATCTTCAGTTTCTGGCCCACGTCGGTGTGGGCCAGCTCCTCGGCCAGATCATCAACCAGCGTCTGGCTGGGGATGAGGTAGCGGTCTCCGTATCCCTCAATGGTGTTCTTCATCGCCTGGACGGCCCGCTCGAGCTCTCGGGCGTCCTGGAGCGCCTTCAGTGCGTCACCTGCGAGCGCTTGAGCTTTCGCCTGTGCGTCAGCAATCACTGCATCCGCCCGCCCACGGGCGTCCGCAAGGATGGCCTCTGCCTGCGCGGCCGAGGCCTTGGCTCGCTCGCCGGCCTCCGCCCGTATGGTGCGGGCTTCCTCTTCGGCTTTCGCTACCGCGTCCGTCGCATGCGCCTGTGCATCGAGGTGAAGGCGTGTCGCGTTGAACTGAAGAGTCTTGGCGGATGCCTCCGCCTCCTGCAAGAGCGCAGCGACCTTTGCCTGAGTATCGCGAACTAGAATAACTGCCTGCTCGTCCGCATTGGCCACGCCCTCGAACTTGCGCAGGCGCGCGACCGCGCCTTCGAGCGTCAGTATTCCTTCCTTCAGCTTGGCAACCTCGGCCGCGGCCTTTGTCCGCGCGGCGCTGAGTGCAACCGTCTTGGTGGTCGCATCTTCGACACTTGCACGCCAGCGTTGCCAGAGGAATACGAGTGCTATAACCGCTGCAATAAGAGCTGCCGCCAGGAGGATCGTCACAAGCGAGAAGGGCATCATGCGCTCCGGACGCGAATATGCTTTAGCTGCTTCTGTGCTCCGTCGCCATGGCGGCAATGTCCCGGTCGGTGAATCGACCATGAGGGCAGGGCATTGCTACAGCAACAGATTGAGCCGCGTTTGGCTATTTCGGGATATTCGGAACCTACGGTGTGCAATTCCGGACCGCCAACAATCAGGGTGAGATTGCCAGTGTGGCTCAAACTCGGAGGATGGGACGTGAATTGAGACCCCCTTCCTGTCCCCCACCCCTCCCCTTTCTTGACCTCCCTGATTTTCGGTGTATGTTCGGTTTGTCGCCGAATACTCCGGATTCGAGGGCCCCATGACCGCCACGTCCAAGCCGCATCTCCTCCCCACTAGGTACCAGCCAACTAACTCGTTGACCACGGCCAATATCCGGGTCTGCCCCGAGTGCGCTGGTCCGCTGGTGCGGAACTCCGGCTGTGTGAACTGCCGGCAGTGCGGCTGGGGGAAGTGTGGGTGAGGGCAGGCGGGCGGTTGGACGGTTGAACGGTTGAACGGGCGGACGGGCGGACGGGCGGACGGGCGGACGGGCCGAAGGTAATGGCTGTCATCCTGAGCCCCGAAGGGGCGAAGGATCTCTTGAGGCCGAAGGAGAGACCTGAGCACGGCTCCGGGGCAAAGAGATCCTTCGGTCGCTGCGCTCCCTCAGGATGACAGCAACAATCGAACGGTGCGGGCGGAGCTGGAGCTCCGCCCCTACCCGGCACCGCTGATGGCTGACGGCCGACGGCTGACTCACCACACTGTCCGACCAGAAAGGCTCTCCCCATGCCCGCGCTCGCAGAACAGATGTCGCTGCTGGCCGGCGAACTGCCGATCCGCCCCTCGGCCCAGGGCCTTCCGCTCCTCGAGGAGCGGCGCTCGCGCGGTGCCTCGTTCCACGAGATACCGGTCAAGGCGATCCTCAACGGTCCCGCCAGCACCGGCATGGGGTTCTGGTCGCTCAATCCTTACGTGGGCTGCGAATTCGGCTGCACCTACTGCTACGCGCGGGAGACGCATCGGTGGCGGATGGAGAAGGCCGAAGGTGCGGCGATTGGGCGATTGGGCGATTCGGCGATTGGGGAAACGGGGACGATTCGGCGATCGGGCGATTCGGCGATTGGGAAAATGGAAGAGCACCAATCGCCCAATCATCCAATCGCTCAATCGTCCAATGGCCCAATCACCCAATCGCCCGATCGCCCAATCGCCCAATCGCCCTTACCCCCCTGGGAAGCCTTCGAGAAACAGATCCTGGTCAAGACCTCCGCCGCCGCGGTGCTGCAGCGGACCCTCTTCCCGGCCAAGCTCGCCGGCTGCGCCCTCGTGATCGGCACCGCGACCGATCCCTACCAGCCCGCCGAGCGGCAGTTCCAGCTCACCCGGAGCATCCTGGAGGCGCTGCTGAGCTGGCGCGGACTGACGCTGGGGATCATCACCAAGTCGCCGCTGATCCTGCGCGACGTGGCGCTACTGCGGCAACTGGCCGAGCGGCACGAGCTGAGCGTCAACATCTCGCTCGCCTCCACCGATGCCGCGCTGCTGCGGGAGGTCGAGGCCCGCTCTCCCGCGCCGCACACCCGGCTGCGGGCACTCAAGGGACTCACCGATGCGGGTATTCATGCGGGGCTGCTGATCGCCCCGATCCTGCCCGGCATCACGGACAGCAGAGAGTCGTTAGCCGCGCTCATGGCGGCGGGGAAGGCGGCGGGGGCGCGCTACGTGCACGGGTCGGCGCTCCGGCTCGGGCCGGCGGCGCGGTCCCGTTTCCTTCCCCACCTGGCGCACGCCTTTCCCGGTCTCACCGAGCGCTATCGCCAGCGCTACGGCGCCGGCGCGAGCGTGGGCCGGGAGTACACCGATGCGCTCTCCCGTCGGCTGCAGCGGCTGCAGCGGGAATATGGATTCCCGGTGCATGAGAGCCGGAAGCAGCGGGCGCGGCTGGAGGGACGGAAGCCCGGCCGGGCGGCGTTGCCTGAAGCCGGAGCGCAGGGGATACTGCTGTGAGGAGTGAGGAGTGAGGAGTGAGGAGTGAGGAGTGAGGCGCGCCTGCATGGTGTCATCCTGAGCCCCGAAGGGGCGAAGGATCTCTTGAGGCCGAAGGAGAGGCCTGAGCACGGCTCCGGGGCAAAGAGATCCTTCGCGCTGCGCGCTCAGGATGACAGCAACTACCTTCGACCGCCTTTTCCCGTTCCCCGTTCCCTGTTCTCTGTTCTCTGTTCCCGGTTCCCTGTTCCCTGTTCTCTGTTTCCTGTTCTCTGTTCCCCTTTCCCCCGAGGCCCCAATGTCGATCTCCGCATCGCTGCTCCCCGAGTACGACCACGAGATGGCCATCACCAGGAAGCACCTGGAGCGCACCCCGCTGGCCCAGAAGGACTGGAAGCCACACACCAAGTCGATGACGCTCGGCGCGCTCGCCGGGCACCTGGCGGAGATCCCGGCGTGGACCGCTGGAACGATGATGGGCACCGAGTTCGACGTGGCCCCCAAAGGCGGGCCGGCCTACGCCCCACCGGTCTTCGCGACGGTGAATGAGATGCTGGCGAGCTTCGACGCCCACGTGAAGGCGGGGCGGGAGGCGCTCGTCGCCGCCAAGGATGCCGATTTCATGGTGCCCTGGTCGCTCAAGATGGGCGGCGAGACGCTCTTCACCCTGCCCCGCCTCGGCGTGATCCGCACCTGGGTGCTGAACCACAGCGTCCACCACCGGGGCCAGTATTCGGTCTACCTGCGGCTCTGCGATGTGCCGGTGCCGCAGACGTACGGGCCGTCGGCGGACGAGCAGTAGGCGATTAGGCGATTAGGCGATTGGGCGATTGGGCGATTGGGCGGTTAGACGGTTGGGCGGTTGGTCTGACCGCCTGACCGTCCGACCGCCACTCACCCAGTTCCCCCCTATGACATGCTCTCCTCCCGTTCCGTCCTGTTCATCGACCCCCCCGCCTTCTGCACCACGGTGGAAGGCCTGGTCGCCCCGGCGCTCAGGGAGCGGCCGCTGATCGTCGCGGCTCCCGGTGCCGACCGCGCCACCGTCCTCGCTCTCTCGGCGGAGGCACGTATCGCCGGAATCACCCGCGGGATGCCGGTGCGTCAGGCACGGAAGCGCTGTCCCGATCTGCTGATCCGGCCGCCGAACCCACAGCTGTATGCCCGCGCCTCGCGCGCGCTGCACGAGATCCTGGCCCGCTATGCGCCGATCATCGAGCCGCGCGGCTACGGCCACGCCTTTCTCGACCTCACCGGCACGGGACGGCTCTTCGGCGCGGCGATCGACGTGGCGTGGCGGATTCAGCGGGAAGCGGGCGACCGGCTCCGGCTGCCGCTCGCGGTGGGGATCGCGCAGAACAAGCTGGTGAGCGAGGCGGCGAGCGAGGTGGTGAAGGGATGGACCGCCGGTCAGACGGTCAGGCGGTCAGACGGTCAGGAACTGCTCAACGTCCCGCCGGGAAGTGAGGAACGATTCCTGGCACCGGAGTCCGTCGCCCTGCTCCCCGACCTGGACCAGCGGATGCGCGATCGGCTGGACGACTACCAGCTGGAACGGATCGGGGTGATCCAGCTCATCCCGCCGGCGGAACTGGCCACGGTCTTCGGCAAGGCCGGCTGGCTGCTGGCCGACCAGGCCCGGGGCATCGACGGCCGCCCGGTGCTGCCCCCAGCGGTGAAGGCGGAGTTCCGCGCGGTGCACACACTGGCGGACGACACCAACGACCTGAGCCGGCTCTCCCCCGTGCTGCGCCAGCTCACCGAGCGGCTGGGCAGCCGGCTCCGCGCGCGCGGGCTCGTGGCCCACCGCCTCACCGTCCACCTGGCCTACACCGACTACGCCACATCCAGGCGGCAGGTGCTGGTGCGGCCCGGCGCGCTCGACTGCGACCTGTGGGAGGCGGCCCGCCGCGCCTTTGCCCTGGCACAGACCCGCACCGTGGCCGTCCGCGCGTTAGGCGTCGTGGTCGACCGGTTCCTCGAAGCGGATGTGCAGATGGACCTGTTTAGTGGAGAGGAGGCGGTAGGCGGTGGGCGTGGAAGCGACAAAGGGGGTAGGTCGGGCCTCCGCGCCCGACCTGCAGAGCGCCATCGATCGGCTCCGGGCGCGGTGGGGCAAGGGTGGGGTGAGGGTGGGGTGAGGGTGGGGTAGGTCGGGCCTCCGAGCCCGACCTGCAGAGCGCGATCGATAGGGAGTAGGGAGGCCGAAGACAATGACCACCATCGGTGGGGCAGGCGTCTCGCCTGCCCAAGCGGACCAGGTGACCCGTGAACAGGCATGGAGCAACTCCTTCCTGATTTGACATGTTCTTCGTGGGCAGGCGGGTCGCCTGCCCCACGAGGCTGCCCCACAAAGCACTC
>JANNSC010000260.1:0-20312 GCA_031402135.1 Gemmatimonadales bacterium
GTGCGGCTTGTCGAAGGCAAATTCACCCGGGTGCTGGTGGGGCTGCGACTGGCCTACGCGTTCACGCCGAGCATGTACCTGCAGGCTCTGCTCCAGCACAGCAATCAGACCCACAACCTTTCGGCCAATATCAGATTCGGATGGCTGGGTCCGGCGGGGACAGGGCTGTTCGTGGTGTATAATGATGGGCGAGAGACCGGCGACAATGCCCGGCCCCTGGACCGGGCGCTGCTGGTGAAGTTTACCAGGCAGTTCGGCTTTTAGCGCTTGCCGGTTCGATGCCGGAAGCATGGAGCAGCCAAACGCAAGTAGCTACTGTCTTGCTCGGAGGGCTGCTCCCAGCGAATCAGCCAGGAGCTTGATCAGGTTTTTGCCGTCCCGATCGCGCACGTTCAGACTTACGCCGTTTGCGCCTGCGGTAAAATCAACCAGTGCCCGCCCGCGATCATCCCGCACCGAAATTGCCGCGCCGTGTGGGTCGGCTTTCAGGCTGAAACTGCCGCGCTGGGGCGAGCCCGCGTGGCCTTGGACATCGAAAATTCCCCTGGCCTCGACACCGCCACGACCATTTTGTGCCAGGGAGGCCTCGAGGGCGCGAATGTTGGAGTGGCGCCAGCGATCAACGGCATGACTCGGAAGGTAGAGCGGCCGGGTTACGTTGCCTGGTTCAAAGCTGATTTCGCCTACCCGGGTGAATTCACCGGCCTCCAGTTCGGTGGTTCCGGCGCAGCGGAAGCCAGTCCGGTCCGAGATCCTGGAGACGTCTTCCAAGGTCACTGCACAGGCCCGGAGGGTTTCCAGATCATTCCTATCCCGCAAGGCGACCCGGACCCGGACTCGGCCGAGGTCGTTGAGGCCGTTGCGGTTCACCTCGATGCCGGTGATTTCGCCGAGGCCCCTGCCATCGAAGCGAAATTTCAGGTTGGCGAGCTGGAGAGGAAGCCGGCCTGCGGCGACGGTCAGAAGGCTCTTCACCTCCGCCTTCCCTCTTCGGATGGCAACCATGCCGGTCAGGCCAAGACCAAAAACGAGCAGGGCACCCAGAGCAATCCGAGACCAGTAGCGATTCATGGCCGTCTCCCATGGAGCGTGAACGTTTCAACCCGATACGTTCGTGGAGAGGTGATTGTTTCAGGTTGCTTGCTCGGTCGGCGCGGGGCTCCCTATGTTCTCCACAGATTCGCCCAGATTGAGCAGAAATTCCGCGATGTGTGCCATAGATTTCGTCAGATTTCGTCGGGGGTGCCGGTTGAGTCTTCGGGTGATTGGTCTTCTGGTTCTGCTGGCGGCAGGGGGCTGTACCATTCAGCAGCGGCCGCCGCACAGCGCGTCATCGGGAGAGCTCACCCTTCGCATTCCCCCAGATTCCATCATTCCCGAAGGACCCCTTGGCGCCGCGATTCGCCGAGGCCGGGCGCTCCTGGCCAAGACGGGGGACAGTTTGCCGGGGCAGGTCGGCAATGATCTGCGCTGCTTCAGTTGTCACCTGCGGGATGGGATCCAAGGGGGCGCCCTGCCACTGGTGGGGGTGTACTCACGGTTCCCGGAGTACCGGAGCCGCAATGCCTTGGTCAATCTGCTGGAGGACCGAATCAACGATTGTTTCGAACGGAGCCTGAACGGCAGGGCGCTTCCGCGGGATGGCCGGGAGATGCGGGAGATTGTGGCCTATCTCGCGTTCATTTCCCGGGGGGTGGCTCCCCCCGGAGAGGTGCCGGGAGTGGGGCTCGCGGTTCTGCCGGCGCTGGCCCCGGATACCGCGAGGGGCCGTGCCACCTACGCCGGAGTGTGCAGCCGATGTCATGGTGAGCAGGGACAGGGGACGCCATTGGCGCCGCCGGTTTGGGGTCCTCGCTCCTTCAACATCGGCGCGGGGATGGCCCGGCTGCGAACCGCGGCGGCGTTCATTCGGGACAACATGCCGAACGACCGTGCCGTGATGCTGACCGATCAGCAGGCGATCGATGTCGCCGGATACGTCGTTTCGCAGCCCCGTCCCGACTTTGCTGGCAAGGAGTTCGATTGGCCCCATGGTAATCCACCGCCGGACGCGGCGTACCCTACCCGCGCTGCGGCGCGGAAGGCTGTGACTCCTCCGAAGCCGTAGCATTTCCCTGAAAGGATGGAGGTAATTCCATGAATGAGTTTGCTCCCACCCCCCGGCGCGGATTCCTGGCCCGGCTCGCTGGTGCAGCGGCGGCATTGACCGCTGGCTCGGCGCTGCCGAGGCCGTTGGCCGCGGAAGCAGCCCAGACCTCGCCGCATGATGCCTGGCTCGGCAAGATGACCGCTACCCATCGGTGCCTGTTCGACGCGCCGTTGCACGGCGACGGGCTGCCGCTGATCCACATCATGAACTACATCAACACCTACAAGACCGCCTATGGCGAGCCGGCAGCCCGGGTCAACGCGGTATTCACCTGTTACGGCGCTCCGGGGATGCCGGCGACGCTGCCGCTGGCGTGGAACGACGCGATGTGGGAGAAGTACAAAATCGGGGAGCTGCTCAAGTTGACCGATCCGGACACCAAGGCTCCGACCAAGCGGAACATGTTTTACCGACCGCGGGCCGGGGATCCGATCTTGTTCAGCGGTGCAATGGCGGCGGCCGGCATCCAGAACCTGGTGGCGCAGGGCACTGTGTTACTGATGTGCAACAACGCCTTCATGGCCTGGATGGCGTTCCTGTCCAATAACGGCCAGCGCAACGCGGGGGACATCGAGCGGGAGATCCGGGCAAATCTGCTGCCGGGCGTGGTGACGGTCCCGGCGATGGTGATTGCGATTGAGAAGGCCCAGGGGAAAGGGATTGCCTATAACCGGCAGTAGCAAGCGGGGTCTTGTCGCTGGCTACTCCTTGCCCTTCAGCTGTCCCAGCTTCCGGCGGTCTCGCTTGGTGGGCCGCCCCGCCGGAATGCCACCGTGGAGCTGGGCTGCCAGCCGGTGCTGTTCCGCCATTCGCGCGCGGGCCGCCTGGCTGGCTTCGTCTTCCTGGTAGAGTCCCGACGCAATGCCGGCGCTCCCCCGTTTGGCGGCCAAGCCGGTCACCGTCATCAGGTACTCCACCGCCCCCTGGCGGAGCCGGATGCGGTCACCCTGGCGCACCAGTTTGGACCGCTTGGCCGTTTCCCCGTTGAGTTCGACCTTGCCACCATCTACCGCAGCGGCCGCCAGCGTGCGGGTTTTGAAAAACCGCGCCGCCCAGAGCCACTGATCCAGCCGCACACTCTCCATAATCTCCCTCGCTCGAATGGTTGCGACAGTTTAAGTTGCGCCCCATCCCGGTGCCAGGTCCCTTGACCGATCTCCCGATCGCGCCCGTCGTTCCCGACGGCTCCATCCCGCCCCACGCGGGGGAGCGTCGCTTCGGGCCGCCCGAGCAGCAGAGTTTCCTGCGCTGGCTGTACCTCGGCCGGGTGGTGCTGGCGGCGGCGGTGCTGGTGCAGGCCGCGCTGGCGCGCCTCAGCTTGCCGGAGGCGGCATTTACCGCAATTCTGGTGGTGCTGCTGGCCTACACGGTCACCGCCTACGGGTTCTTCGTCACCTTCATCCGAAAGAGCCGGTCCCGGCTCGCGTTCCTGCAGACCCAGGCCGCCACCGATCTCCTGTTGGTCACGACCTTCGTCCATTTTCAAGGCCGGGAGCAGAGCGGCTGGGTTGCATTGTATGTCGTAGTGATCGCGGTATACGCCCTGATGATGCCGTTCCGGTCGGGGCTGGTCACCACCCTGTTCGCCGCGTCGATCTTCCTCGCCGATGCGTATTTCGGGCAGGTTGGTACGCCGGAAAACTCCATCTGGGGACAGGTGGCGGTGTTCACCGTCGTCTTCCTGGTGGTGGCGTCGCTGGGCCAACGCCTGCGCACCGCGTCGGTGGAACAGACCGAGCTGGCCATCGAGCTCCGGCGAGTAAAGTTGGAGGCGGACGAAATTCTCCGCAACATCCGCTCCGGGGTCATCACCGTCGATGGTCAAGGCAATCTGGCTTTTATCAATCTTGCCGCCGAGCAACTTCTGGGGCTGACCTCCCGGGAAAATACCGGGCTGCCGGTGCTCGACGAGCTGGAGCGACGCTCCCCGGCGCTCTGGCACGCCGTCAATACCGGAATCCGAAAGGGCCGCCGGGTGAACCGCGCCGAGGGGACGGCGTGGCGGGGCGAAGGCGTCGCGGTACCGATCGGACTTTCCACCACCACCTTTGAGCGGCCGCTCGAGAAGCTCCCCAGCGTGACCGCCATTTTCACCGACATTTCGGACCTCCAGCAGCTGCAGGTGCTCCATGTCCGAGCCGAGCGGCTCGAGGCGGTCGCGGCACTCTCGGCGTCGCTGGCGCACGAGATCCGCAATCCGCTCGCCTCGATCAGGAGTGCGGTCGAGCAGCTGTCACGGGGCGCCCGGGATGATCCGGATGACCGGGTCCTCGCCGACCTGGTGATGCGGGAGAGCGATCGGCTGAGCCGTTTGCTGGGGGAGTTTCTCGATTTCTCCCGGGTGCGCGCCAGCCACTTCATCACGGTCGACATCACCTCGGTGGTGCGGGAGGCGGCGCAACTCATTCGCGAACACCCCGACACCGGCCCCGGAGTGGACATTGTGGTGTCCGGGGAACCGATTGAAATGGATGCCGACGAGGATCTGCTGCACCGGATTGTGACCAACCTCATTCTCAACGCGGCACAGGCAATGAACGGCGCCGGACGGATCGAAGCCATCGTGGATTTTCCCCCGCTGCCGGACATGCCGCGGGGAAGTGACTTCGAGCATCCGGTACGGCTCCGGGTGCGGGACGATGGGCCCGGGATCGACCCGGAGCTGCAGGAGCGCCTGTTTCAGCCGTTCGT
The DNA here is from genome assembly GCA_031402135.1 of Gemmatimonadales bacterium. Lineage (GTDB taxonomy): Bacteria > Gemmatimonadota > Gemmatimonadetes > Gemmatimonadales > GWC2-71-9 > JABFSM01. The sequence goes on from JANNSC010000260.1 coordinate 4,841, forward strand.
AACCGGGCGGTCGGGCGGGAGCGGGCTGGGGCTTGCCATCGTGGAGCGCGCGGTACTAGCCCACCGGGGGCTGGTTCTGCTCGACTCTGCCCCGGGGAAGGGGACCACGTTTACCATTCTCCTGCACGCCAAAGGGCCTTCGGAGGACGGTGCATGAGCCAGCAACCCTCGATTCTGATTGTCGACGACGAGTCCGGTATCCTGGACACGCTTCGGATCCTGCTCCGGAAGGAGGGGTTCGAGGTGACCACCGCTCAGGGCGGCAAGGCCGGCCTCGACCAGATCCGGTCGGGAAACCACGATATCGTGCTTACCGACGTCCGGATGCCCCAGGTCACCGGCCTGGACATCCTGCAGGCGGCCAAAGAGCAGGATTCGATGACGCCGGTCATCCTGATGACCGCGCAGGCCTCGTTGCAGACCGCGGTCGCCGCCGTCAATGCCGGGGCCTTCTACTACCTCCAGAAGCCATTCTCGAATGATGAACTGCTCGCCATTCTCCGACGGGCCTGCGAGTTCCGGCAGATCCGGGTTGAAAACCGCCAACTCAAGCAGGACATCCGCCGGAAGGACAAGAGCACCGTCACCCGACCGGTGGGGAAGTCGCGCCGGTTTCTCGATGTCCTTCGGCTTGCCGAGGTGGTGGCGCCGACCGATTCGACGGTTCTGATTCAGGGAGAGAGCGGCACCGGCAAGGAAGTCATCGCACGATACACCCACAACCTCTCGACCCGTGCCGATGGGCCGTTCATGTCGATCAACTGCGGCGCCTTGCCGGAAAACCTCCTGGAGAGCGAACTGTTCGGCCATGTGAAGGGGTCGTTCACCGGCGCTGTCCGGGACAAGCAAGGGCTCTTTGCCGCGGCGCGGGGCGGAAGCTTTTTCCTCGATGAAGTCGGCGAAATGCCGCCTTCGCTGCAGATCAAGCTGCTGCGGGTTCTCCAGGAGCGCGAGGTGATTCCGGTCGGGGCAACCGAAACCATTCCGGTCGATGTGCGCATCATTGCGGCCACCAACCGGGATCTGGAGGAGGAAGTCCGCCGGGGCCACTTCCGATCCGATCTGTTCTATCGCCTCAACGTCATCGCGCTGGAGTTGCCTTCGCTCCGGGACCGGCGCGACGATCTGGTACTGCTGATCGACCACTTTTTCCAGGAGATGGCCGCTGAGAATGACGCGCCGCCCAAGGCGTTGTCGTCTGATTCCCTCGACGCGGTGATGGTGTACGACTGGCCCGGCAACGTCCGCGAGCTGCAGAACGCGCTGGAACATGCCGTCGTTCTCAGCAAGGGCACCCTGATCGACCCCGCCTCGCTTCCCGAACGGATCACTCGGCGGCGGCGGGAACCGCTGGTGGCGGAACGCTCCACTCCGAATCCCTCCCTCGAAGTGATCGAACGGGCCTACATCATGTGGGTGCTGCAGGCGGAGGGTGGCAACAAGACCCGCGCGGCCGAGGTGTTGGGCATCGATCCCTCGACCCTCTATCGCAAGCTGAGTCGGTACGAGGAGCAACCGGCCGTCGGGTGATGCTGGCGGTCCTCGCGTTTCTTTTCGTCCTTTCCGGGGCGGCCGGGCTCTTTTACGAGGCGGTCTGGAGCCGCTACCTCAGTCTCTTCGTCGGGCACGATGCCTACGCCCAGATCCTCACCCTGGTGATTTTTCTCGGGGGGATGGGGCTGGGGGCGTTGCTGGTCAGCCGTCGCTCCGCCGGTATCAAAGACCCGCTGGTAGCCTACGCGGTGGTGGAAACGGTGATCGGCATCCTCGGTCTGGCCTTTCACGATGGGCTCTACCTCCCGGTCACCCAGTGGGCCTTCGGGTCGCTCTTTCCCGGGCTGGGCGGGGGCATCAGCGTCATTCTGGCCAAGTGGCTCCTGGCCGGCCTTCTCATTCTCCCCCAATCGATTCTGCTCGGCGCCACCTTTCCCTTGATGAGCGCCGGTGCGCTGCGCCGCTTTCCTTCCCTGCCGGGCCGCACCCTCTCGCTGCTGTATTTCAGCAACAGCCTGGGGGCGGCGGCCGGCGTCCTGATCGCCGGGTTTGTGCTGTTCGATCTCGCCGGGCTTCCCGGCACCCTGGCAGCCGCGGCAGTGCTCAATCTGGTCGTTGCGCTGGGCGCGATGGTGGTGAGTCGGGTAAGCCCGGTTGGTTCGGTGAGCCGACAACCCGACGGCCAGACCGACGACGGGGCCGCCACCACCCCGGAGGGCCCGGCGGCGGGACTCGGTATGCCGGGACTCCCCGGGCTCCTCTTGGTGTTGGCGGCCGGCACCGCCATGGCGTCGTTTATCTACGAGATCGGCTGGCTCCGGATGCTGTCGATGGTAATCGGCAGCTCCACCCACTCGTTTGAGTTGATGCTCTCGGCGTTCATTCTTGGCTTGGCGCTGGGTGCGCTGTGGATTCGGCGGCGGGCTGATCGGCTGGCCAATCCGCTCCGGACTCTGGTAGTCATCCAGCTGCTGATGGGCGCCTTTGCCCTGGCCAGCCTGCCGCTCTATCTGAAGTCGTTCGAATGGACCGCCTCACTGCTCCAGGCCACTGCTCGAAGTGAGCAGGGCTACGTCGTCTTCACCATTGCGCGATACCTGCTCTGTCTGGGCATCATGCTCCCGGCCACCTTCTGCGCCGGCATGACGCTTCCCCTCATGACCCGCATGCTGCTCACCGCAGGCGCCGGCGAAAGCGCCATCGGGGCGATCTACGGTGCCAACACGCTCGGATCGATCGTCGGAGCCGCTTCAGCCGGCCTGATTCTGCTGCCGGCGCTCGGGCTCAAGGGGGCGCTCATAACTGGCGGGGTCCTGGACATGTTGCTGGGAGTGCTTGCGCTCTGGGCGATGGTCCGTGCCGGTAGCCCCGCGAAGCGGCTGCTCTGGGGCGGAGCCGTCGCGGTGGCGGTTCTGGCAGGGCTCGCCATCGTGGCAGTGCCGTGGGACCAGAACCTGCTTTCGAGCGGAGTCTTCCGGGTGGGAAGGATTCCGGACCGGCACCAGAAGGAAATGCTCTATCACGCCGATGGACGCACCGCCACGGTGCACAGCACCCGGCTTTTCTCCAACGGCACCAAGATCCTTTCCACCAACGGCAAACCCGACGGGTCGCTGTCGGTAACCTGGTATGAACGCTGCGACACCGCGGCGCCGCTCCACGTATTCGGCGGCGATGACGGGACTCAGGCGGGCCTGGCACTCTTGCTCCTGGCCCACGCCCCGCGCGCACGCAGCGGAGCCGTCATCGGCCTGGGTACCGGAATGTCCTCCCATTTTTTGCTGGGGAGCCCGACCCTCAGCAGGCTCAGCACCATCGAAATTGAGCCGGCCATCGTGGCGGGCGCGCGGGTGTTTTATCCCGGAAACCGCCGGGTGTTCGACGATCCGCGTTCCCGGATCGTGATCGACGACGCCAAGTCGTTTTTCGCCTCGGCAAACACCACGTTCGATCTGGTGCTTTCGGAGCCGTCAAATCCATGGGTCAGCGGGGTCAGCGGGCTCTTTACCACCGAGTTCTACGCCCGGATGAAGCGCTATCTGGCACCTGGCGCGGTGTTCGGCCAGTGGCTTCACACCTACGAACTCACCGACGGCCTGGTGTTGAGCGTCCTGGCTGCCCTCCACGAAAATTTCGCCGATTACCGCGTCTACCTCATAAACGCCGGCGATCTCCTGGTGGTAGCAACGGCTGAGGGCCGGCTCCCGGCACCGGATTGGTCGATGGCGAGCCTGCCTGCAATGCGCCAGGATCTCTGCCGGTTCCATCGGTTCACCGATGCCGCGCTGGAGCGGACCCTGGTGCTCGACCGCGCCGGTATTGCCCCGGCGCTGGACCGCGGGGTCAATCCCAACTCGGATTTTTATCCGGTGCTGGATCTCGGCGCCGAGCGGTCGCGGTTCCTGCAGCAGCTTGCCATCGGCGTGGCAAATCTCGGGAGCGGCGTGCTGAGCTACGTGGTAGATCCGGCGCTTCGACCAACCCGGTTCGATACCGCCACGACCAGCGTTCTCGCGCCTTCTCCTGCTGTACAGGCGATGATCCTTGCGGCGCAGATGCGCCGGCCGGGATTGGATTCGGCGTGGACCGAGGCTCCGGGGAGCGCGCCGCGCTACCTGCACGCCGTTTGGCGGAGCCAGATGGCGAGCGGTGCGGTGCCGGCCAACTGGCGCGCCTGGGCGGCGGACTTCTGGACCATTCGTCGGGCTCTTTCAGGGGGCTACGCACCGCCCGACGACCAGTTCTTTGCGGGGGCCAGAGCCTACCTCGATCGCGCCGCAGCTCCCACCCAGGTCCGCGCTGCGGTGGCGTTCGGCGAGGCGTTGTCCCGGAGAGAATTGACCGGCGCGGTTTTCGCAGTGGAGGTATTGCTTCAGGAGGTTCGGCAGGGCCGCCTCTGGGTGCCGGCGGATGACCTGCTGGACGGCGGGGTACGGGTTCTTCTGGCGGCAGGGCAAGCGGATCGGGCCCGGGCGGCGTACGACGCGATTCGACCCTATTCCAGCCGCTCGCCCGGTGATCTCCGCTTGATCCTGCTCAATTCCTATATCGAGGGCGCCCGGACCACTGCGCGATGACATTACGGGAGAAGATGATGGAAATACCCAGGCTTTCGGTGATTGTTCCGGTGTACAACGAGCGAGCGACCATCCACGCGATCGTGGAGAAGCTTCGCGCAATACCGCTCCCGATGGAGATCATCACCATCAACGACTGCTCCACCGACGGTAGCGGTGAGATCCTCGATCAGCTCAAGGCAGCCGAAGCGATCGATATCGTGATTCATCATCTGGTCAATCGGGGCAAGGGCGCGGCGTTGCGATCCGGGATCCAGCACGCTACCGGGGATGTCATTGTGGTTCAGGATGCCGACCTCGAGTATGACCCGGAGGAACTCGCCATGCTCCTGGGCCCGATCATGCAGGGCAAGGCGGATGCGGTGTTCGGCTCCCGGTTTCTGGGTGGTGGTGGACGCGTTCTGTACTTCTGGCATTCGATCGGAAATCGTCTGCTGACGCTGCTTTCCAACATGCTGACCGATCTCAACCTGACGGATATGGAAACCTGCTACAAGCTGGTCCGGGCGCCGCTGATGAAGTCCCTCGTCCTGACCAGCAACCGGTTTGGCTTTGAGCCGGAGGTCGTCGCGCGGCTCGCCCACGCGGGAGCCCGGATCTGGGAGCTTCCGATCACCTACAACGGTCGGACCTACGCAGAAGGCAAGAAAATCGGCTGGAAGGATGGCATAGCGGCGTTCTGGCACATCATCCGGTTCAACCTCTTCCCGCCCACCAAGCGCCTGTCCTGACCGATGGGCCGCCTGGACCGGGCCATCGCGCTCATTGCCGCGGCCCTGATTGCGGTCCTCGGGTTCTTTCCCCTTGCCAACTGGATTCCGGGCGGTCACTCCGCGCCATGGTACACCGCGGTAGCTGCCGACCTTCTCACCGGGCTCGCCATTGCGCTGGGCGGCGGGGTGGTGTTGGCAATTCTCTCCCGCAGGATCACGCCGCTTTGGCGTGACGGCCTGCTGGAACCGATCCGGCAAAGCGCCGAGGGTCGCTGGCCGATCTGGGTGCTGGGAACCGCTGGGCTGACCCTGGCGCTCACGTTGTGGGTAGCGGTTCGGACGCTCAATGGTCGCCCGCTCCTGATCGTCGAGATCATTCAGGTGTACCAGGCCCGGATTCTCGCGCTGGGCCGGTTGTGGGTGGCGGCGGCGCCCCACCAGGAATTTTTCAGCAGCCTCCATCTGGTCGAACAGGACGGACGAGTCTACGGTCAGTTCCCAATGGGCGGACCAGCAATGCTGTCGCTGGGCACGCTGGTGGGAAGGGAGTGGCTGGTGGGTCCCGTCTTCGCGGCGTTAAGCGTGTTATGTTTCGGCGCTCTGCTCCGTCGGATTGAACCCCGCCCCGGCGTGGCGCTCGGTGCCCTTCTGCTGCTGGCGCTGGCGCCCTTTGCAGTGTTCATGTCGGGTTCCCACATGAACCACGTTCCCACCCTCACCTGGCTGCTGGTCGGGATGTGGGGCCTCTCCCGCGCGGTTGCCGAGGATGCCGGCCGGTTCCGGGACGGGCTGGTGGCGGGACTCGGATTCGGGATTGCCGCCGCCATTCGTCCGGTGGATGCGCTCGCATTTGCTGCGCCGGCCGGGATGTGGCTTTTGCTCCGGGGTCTGCAGCGACGGCGGATCGCGGCCCTCCTCGGCTCCGGACTCGGCATCGCCCTTCCAATTGCCGCCCTCGCCTTGGTGAATCTCAACACCACCGGCGCCCCGTTCCGGTTCGGCTATTCGGTGCTCTGGGGAAGTGGCCACGACCTCGGCTTCCACGTGACCCCCTGGGGCGGTGCGCACACTCCGGTCAGGGGAGTGGAGCTGGTGAACCTCTACTTCCTGCGGCTGCAGACCTACCTCTTCGAGGCCGCCGGCCCGTCGCTTCTGCCGCTGACCGCCGCCCTCGCGCTCAGCCGGAAGTTGAGCCCGTTTGACCGGTACCTGCTCGCGGCCAGCGCGCTGCTGTGCGGGTGTTATTTCGCGTACTGGCACGACGGATTCTACCTGGGCCCCCGTTTCGTCTATCCGCTGCTGCCGGTGCTGGCGCTCTGGAGCGCGCGGTTTCTGCCCTTGCTCCGGGACGCGGTCGGTCCCGGCCCGGCGTACCGGAGTGCGGGTTATTCCACCATCATCGCGGTGGGGCTCGGGCTGCTCACCTCGGCTCCGGTCCGGGCCCGGCAGTACCGCGAGGGCATGCTGTCGCTCCGTTGGGATCCCGATGCGGCGGCCCAACGGGCCGGGGTCAGGAACGCCTTGGTGTTTGTGCGGGAGAGCTGGGGGGCGGAATTGGTGGCGCGGATGTGGGCATTGGGTGTGTCGCGGCCGGAGGCCGACGCGACGTACCGGGGCGCCGATCCGTGCCGGCTGGATGAAGCACTCTCCAACCTCGAGCCCGGCCCGCTCCGGGGGTCACGGGTGGCCGCGGCGCTGCACCCGCTGCTGGCCGACTCGGTGCGGCTGGTCAACGCCGAGTCGGTTACCGGGGATCCCTCGCTCCGCCTGACTCCCGGCATTCGCTACCCGGCCCGCTGTGTCGAAAAGATCGAAGCGAATCGAAGTGGCTTCACGCTCTATCCGCCGTTGCTGCTGGCCCGTGGATTCGGAAACGTCTATGCCCGAGATCTGGGTTCCCGGGACTCTTTGCTGCTGGCTGCTTTCCCCGATCGGCCGGTGTACCTGCTCAAGCCGCTGAGCGGCAAGGTGGGGGCGCCTCCGGTGTTCATCCTCATGGCCCGAGATTCCCTGCTCGCTCTGTGGCGCGGGGGTCGATGAGCCGTCGCGCGGAGTGGCGCTGGGGTCTGCCGATGCTGGTAATTTGCGGCATCTACCTTGGGGTGTCCCTCGACCGCGGCTGGTACCCGCACGACGAGGGTGCGCTCGGCCAGACTGCGGAGCGGGTGCTCCACGGGGAAGTGCCCCACCGGGATTTCGACGAACCATATACCGGCTTGCTCACCTACGTGCATGCCCTGGCGTTCAAGCTGGGCGGCATCAAGCTGACGGTGCTCCGGCTTCCGCTCTTTGCAGCGACGCTGCTCTGGCTGGCCTGCCTTTTCAGGATTGCGCTTCGCTTCGTCCCGCCCGCCGCCGCCAGCGCAGTCGCGCTGGTCGCGCTCGCCTGGAGCGTGCCAAACTACCCGGCATCGATGCCCTCGTGGTACAACCTCTTCCTCGCGACCGCTGGTATCGCCGCACTGCTGCGATGGCAGGAGAGCCGGTCGGCGCGTTGGCTGGTGCTTGCCGGCTTGGCTGGAGGCGTGTCGTTTCTGATCAAACTGTCGGGACTTTTTTATGTTGCCGGAGTGCTGCTCTTCCTGCTCTTCGCAACCAGTTCGGCCCCGGGCGGGAGCGCCGAAGAACCGGTGGGCGACGCCCCTCGCTTTTTCCCTGCGGTGGTAACCATCGCACTTGTGGTATTCGCCGTGCTCTTGTGGCGGTCGGTCGCCCCGTTCTACCAGCCCAGGGTGATTTACCACTTCATCATTCCGGGCGTTGCGCTTTCGGCGGCCCTCGCGGTCCGGGAGTGGCGTCGCCCCGGAGCGCCGAGCCAGGCCCGGTTCCGACGCCTGCTCCAGGCCGGAGTACCCTTCCTGGCAGGGCTGCTGCTTCCCATCGCAGTGTTTGTGATCATCTTCGGATTGCTGGATGGAATTCCGGCGCTGCTCGAGGGCGTATTCGTCGCGCCTTTTCGCCGACTCGCTTTCGCAAACATGCGGCCACCAGCACCCTTCTGGCTGCTGGCGAGCGTGCCACTGTTTCTCCTGCTGCGGCCCCGACAGGACTGGAACGCAGTGCATTGGAGGCGGACGGGCGCCGGGCTCGCCGTCGTGTTGGCAGGGGTGCTCTGGCTCGCCGCCGTAAACAGTTTTCCTCATCGCTTGATCTGGCAATCGCTGCGCGGCCTGGCCCCGGCGCTGGCGTTGCTCGGCGCCGCAGCAATTGCCTGGCCGGCATTCACCAGGGGATGGGCCTCGGGGGGCCGGGAGAAATTCGTCCTTCTGGCTTCGGTGACCGGGCTGGCGAGTCTGATCCAGTTTCCCTACTCCTCGCCGGTGTATTTCCTCTATGTCGCCCCCCTGATTCTCCTGACCGTCGTTGGGCTGGTGCAGAGTGTGGGACGAACCCCCCGACCCCTGGCAGTCGCCACGCTGGTCTTTTACGGTGGGTTTGCAATGCTGTTGGTGGTACCGGGAGCCTCTCGAGGCCTGGGCTTCCGGTATGCGCCACAGCATGACACGGTTCCGTTGCAACTTCCGCGGGCGGGCCTCAGGGTGAATCCGGAAGACGCGCAATTGTACGAGGCCTTGATCCCCCGCTTGCAGATGCTCGCCCGCGGACAACCGATCTGGGCCGGACCCGATGCGCCTGAAGTCTATTTTCTGAGTGGACTTCGCAACCGAACCCGGGCTCTGTTCGATTTCCTTGGAGGGGATGAAGGCTCTGCCCAGGCATTTCTCGGAAGTCTGGACCGGATCGGGGTGGGGGCGGTCGTCTTGAACACCGCGCCGTCCTTCTCACCGGCCCTGCCTCCATCCATCGCCGGGGCGTTGCGCCAGCGGTTTCCCGAGGCCGAGGTGATCGGGCGCTTCGAACTGCGATGGCGGAGGTGAGGATGGGAATGCACCCGATGGACAACACCACCCTCTACCGACTCTGGCAGGCACCGTTTGCTGAACGCAAACTTGCCCCGGCGCTGCGGAATCTCGGCCCCACAGCGGGGCTCCGGGTGTTGGATGTTGGATGTGGCCCGGGCACCAACGCCCACCATTTTCGGGACTCCGATTACCTCGGTGTAGACATCAATGCTTCGTATATCCGCGATGCGGAGCGCCGTTTCGGCCCCCGATTCCGGGTGGCGGACGTGACGACGATGCGGGTTGATGCCGGGGGCGGGTTCGACCGCATTCTGCTCAACAGCCTGCTGCACCATCTTCCCGATTCCGCAGTGGCGCAGCTGCTTGCGCACCTCGCCACGCTGCTCACCGATGTCGGTACCGTCCACATCCTTGATCTGGTCCTGCCGGAGCGCGCCTCGGTGGCGAGGCTTCTGGCGCGGCTCGATCGGGGTCATTTTCCCCGGCCCCTCGCCCGGTGGCACGAGATTTTTTGCCGATATTACACCCCGGTGATCTTCGAGCCCTACCCCCTCGGGGCGGCCGGGGTGACATTGTGGAGCATGGTGTACTTCCAAGGCCGCCAGATCCGGTAAGGACAACCATGCGCCTCTCAGTCGCAATACCGGTACACAACGAGGAGTCGGTAGTGCCTGCGTTGGTGGACCGGCTGGCCAGCGTGTTGAATGGTATTCCCGGTGGTCCCCACGAAATGATCTTTGTCGATGACGGCAGCAGTGACGGGACCCTCAAGCTCCTTGAGGCGGCTGGCGCGCACGATGCCCGGATCATTGTGGTGTCCCTCTCGAGAAATTTCGGACACCAGGCGGCGCTGACCGCTGCGCTCGATCACGTCACCGGGGCCGCCATCATCGTCATGGATGGTGATCTGCAGGATCGGCCTGAGGAAATCCCCCGACTGGTGGCAAAGTTGAGCGAAGGATTCGACGTGGTGTACGCCCAGCGCACCCGCCGGAAAGAGCCACTGCTCCTCCGCCTGGCCTATTTTGTTTTTTACCGGCTGATTGCCTCGCTTTCAAAACTCCGGTTGCCCCTCGATGCTGGAGATTTCAGCATCATGACGCGCCGGGTGGTCGACGAGATCCGCCGGGCGCCGGAACACAATCGCTACCTCCGGGGTTTGCGGACCTGGGTGGGATTCCGGCAGACCGGTCTCGCAATAGAACGGGCCGGGCGTACCGCTGGTCGGAGCAAATATTCGGTGCGGTCGCTGCTGGGGCTGGCATTCGACGGGATCTTTGCATTCTCCACCGTGCCGCTCCGGGCTGCGGCTGGGCTGGGCGCGCTGGTGGTCATCGCGGCCTCGCTCTTCACAATCTACGCAATCTATGCCAGGATCGTGCTGCACCAATCGCCGCAGGGGTTCACCGCGTTGACGGTCCTGATGACGTTCCTCATGGGGATGAACCTGTTTTTCCTCGGTGTGATCGGCGAGTACGTCGGACGAGTCTACGAAGAAGCGAAGGCTCGGCCTCAATATGTCATCGGACGACTGATCCGTGCCGGGCGTGATCAGCGCCCCGGCGCGGCGGACTGAGCCGACGCGGTGGACCAGGAGTACGGCTCTCGGTATCGGGAGTTGTATCGGCGCCACTGGTGGTGGCGGGCGCGGGAATCGGTGATTCTCGGAGAGTTGCGAAGACTCTGCCCTGCGGGTGGGTGGGGAAGGGTCCTCGACATCGGGTGTGGTGACGGGCTGTTCTTCGATGCGCTGAGCGAATTCGGCCGGGTCGAGGGCGTCGAATCCGAGGCGGCCCTCCTCGACCCCGGGGGAAAATGGCGCGACGCCATCCACGCCGTCCCGTTTGACGAACGGTTTCAACCGCCCCACCGCTTCGGGTTGATTCTGCTGCTGGACGTGCTCGAGCATTTGGATCGGCCCGTCGCCGCACTCCGCCAAGCGGTGAAGCTGCTGGCGCCAGGTGGCGTGCTTCTCATCACCGTCCCGGCGTTTGAATCGCTGTGGACCCGCCATGACGACTTGAATCATCACCTTCGGCGCTACCGACGACCCAATTTTCGAGCCCTCGCTCGAGAGGCCGGGATGGGAATTTATCGAGAGCGTTACCTCTTTCAATCGGTCGCAGTGGCCAAACTGGTGACCCGTGCGGTGGAATCGGCTCGGAGCGCACCACCGGTGCTGCCTGCGATTCCGGCGGAATGGTGCAACCGACTGCTCACCGTGCTGCATCGCGCTGAAACGCGGGTCGCTTCAGCAGTGCCGATGCCGTTCGGGAGCTCGCTGCTGGTCAGCGGATTTGCGGAGGCTCCGGCGCGGGAGGGCTGAGCCGCTTCAGCGTCGACTCGAACTCCAGGAATCCCAGTGCCACCGCAGCTTCAGCGACCAGCCTGGCGCGGCTGGTATCCCCCACTGCAAGCGCGCACTCGATGAGGCGGCTGCGGACGATCGTCCCATCGGGAAACCGGGCGACCCCGTCACTCAGCACTGGAAGCGCCTCGGCACAGCGTCCCTGCACCCGGAGAATCTGCCCGAGTTGCTCGTGCACTCTGGGATCATTCTGGTAGAGCGCCAGCGCGGTGCGAGCAGCGGCTTCGGCCTCTCGATATTGCCGAGTGCCGTAGAGGTAACGCGATGCCAGGAGATGGGCGCGGTAGGAGCGCGGGGCGTCCCTGACAATCTGAGCAAAAAACCTCTCCTCCGACCGCCACACCCGATGCCGGGCCATACTCCGGATTCCGGCAGCCAGCAGAAACATCACGGCGAGGCCCGCAATGGTAACCCGCAGCGCCGGGGCTCCGGTCGGGAGCGTGTTCCACAGCGCCGCTCCGGCGGCACCGAGCAGCAGGACCACCCCCACGCTCGGCAGGAAAAGCGTGCGCTCGCCCAGCACCAGGCCCGCCGCGGTCAGCAGATTGCTGACCGGGAGCAGCGCAATCCCGGTCCACAGCGCCGCAAAGGCCACCGTCCGCTGGCGCCGCCAGCTCCAGAGAACCAGCGCCAGCGAGGCGGCCAGCAACATTATTCCGGGGGCATGAGCGAGGCCGAAGGGCGCATCGAGCGGCAGGCCGGGTGGGCCATACTCGGCCTGAAGCCGGGCCGGCCAGATCAGTAACCGGACCCATTCAGGTACCACGAGGAGCATCCCCAGGGTGCGCTGGCCGACGCTCAGTCCCTGAAAGGATGCAGATGCAGTCTCGCCGGCGAGGCTGCCCAGCACGATGAGCCGAACCAGCAGCGCACTCACCACCGTTACCGCTTGCCACGCGAAGACCCCGGCCACGCCCCGCCGGTTGGGCCGGAGGCGACAGAGCTCCGCTGCGGCCAGGAGGAATGGGATGATGTACCCGGTTTCCTTGGCAGCGATGCCGAGTAGCGTGTACCCCGCCAGCAGCGCCCGTCGCCCGGCCGTCAATTCTCCGGTGTCCCGCCACGCCAGGTAGCGATCCACCGCCAGCAGTGCAAAGGCCGCCGAAAGCAGCTCGGACTGACCCACCGCACTGGCCACCGCCTCGACATGCACCGGATGCACGGCGAACAGCGCACCGGCCACAATTGCGCCAGCCACCGGCAGCAACCGGGCGGCGAGTCGGCAGACCAGGAAGGTGGTGAAGGCGAAGAGGAGAAGGCTTCCTACGTGAAAGACCAGCGGCCGGCCCCCGCCCACGGCCCACTCCAGTGAAAAGAGTTGGAGGGTCAGGGGACGGTAGAGTCCGCCGGCCGGCCAGTAGCTCAGCTGCCAGGCGTTCCACGCGCCAAGCTGGTGAACCAGTGAGTTTTCGACGATGATCGGGACATCGTCGTAGACAAAACCGTTCCAAAGCGAGGGGAGCGCAACGACCGCCGCCACAGCTGCCAGCGCGATCGCCCAGCGTTTCACGGAGCCGTTCCGATCGACAGGTACCCGGACACGCTGTCACCCGCCATCCGGATATTGAGGCTGCCGGGCGGCGCACTCACCCGGAGAGCACTGTCGGCCAGGTTTCGGAGCAGTTGCCACGTCTCGACCTTCCAGCCATAGGAGATCGCCAGGCGGGACTCGGCCCGAGCCTCCCGGTAACGCCCCAGCCGCAGCAGGCAGGCGATGAGCGAGGCGCGGGACGACATGTCGTTGTGCTGGCCTTCGAGGGCGCTCTGGTAGAGGGGTACCGCGGGATAGCAGAACCCCTTGGCCCTGAGTTTGTTGGCATAGTCGAGGTAAACCCGCCACTCCTTCCGAGGGGCCAAGGCGATGGCCAGTCGATATTCAGCCTCGGCGCGTCCGTCAGCGCGGGCGAGGGCGTACATCTCCGCCAGCGCGTGGTGGGCCCGGTAGCTCAGCGGCGCGTCACGCGTGGCGGTGACGTACCAGAGATTGAATTGGTCGGACCAGACCGGATGGCGGAGCCCGCTTCGGTAGCTACCGAGGATCAGCACCGCGCCGGTGATTGCGACGAGCCCCACACGGGCTCGGGCGGCCGACTGTTCCAGCAGCCACGCGCCGACCCCTCCGAGGGCGAGCATCATCCCGACACTGGGAAGGAGCAGAGTGCGCTCGGCGAGCACGATGCCGGTGGGGACCAGGACGTTGTGAACTGGAAAGATGGAAATTGCGCACCAGGCAAGGCCAAAGCCGATGGCCGGGGCCCGCCGCCAAGTGGCGAAAATGGCGAGCCCGGTTCCCAGGAGGAGGGCTGCGCCGATGGTCTGGTCGACGCCCCAGGTTGTCTGAGCCACGATTTCGGCGGGGCTGTAATCGGCCTGCAGGTGGGCCGGCCAGAGCAACAAGCGAAACCAGTGGGTCACCACCGGAAGCATTGTCAGCCCTCGCTGCCCGATGGTCAGGTCCCCCAGTGCCTCGGCGGTAAAGCTTCCGACCAGACTGCCGCCCAGCACCAATGTCCTGACGCCGAAGTACGACACCGCGATCAGCATCAGGGCCAGCAGCAGCGGCCGCCCGCGGGAGAGCCGGGTGCCGAACGATTCGGGCGGGGTGATCAGGAAAGCCTCGGTGGCAACCAGCAGGCCGGGCATTACCAGCGCGTTTTCTTTGAAGAAACAGGCGGCCAGGTACAACCCGGAGAGCACGAAAATGCTGTAGGGCGAGAGCGGCCCGCCGGCCCGCCGAGCGTCGGTGTAGTGAACCACCGAAAGGATGCAGAGGATGGCGACCCAGAGCTCCCCCTGATTGACGGCAATGGCCACCGCCTCCACGTGCACCGGATGCACCGAAAAGACTGCTGCCGCAAACCACGCCGGGATGACAGGAAGACACCGGCGGGCCAGCACGAAGACCGCGAGTCCAGCCGCGGCATAGAGCAGATAACTCACGATTCGAAAGACGATCGGCGCGCCCCCGCCCAAGCCCCATTGGAGGGCGAAGGTCGTCAGCGCGAGGGGGCGGTAGAGATCCTGGGAGAACGGCTTGGGCCAGTAGGGCTGCTGGAAGTAGTCAGGAATGTTGGAGAGGGAGTGGATTACCGGATTCTTCCATATCAGTGGCATGTCATCCTGGGCCCACTGATTGCCGAGCCCCATGATCGAAGCCGCGATCGCCAGAAGGGCAACCGAGAGTCCCAGGACCCAGATACGAGTTTCCGCCCGCGACGTCGTTGGGCTCTGCATCACGATCCTCAAGAATCCTGAAGGGTTGCTTCGCGCCGGGTTGCGCTTCCCTGCAAATAATCGTCGGGCATTGTCCCACCCTCCGGCCCCGTCCCGGAACGGTTCCATCGTTCGAGCCTCCCGTCCATCTCCTTGAATGGTAGCAGGTTGAGAGTCAGGATTTGGAGTGGCACCATCGTTGCCTTGTCACCGGGTGTGAACGATCGGGGCGTGAAGGCGACGCACTCAACGTCGCCGCGAAGCTCATCCTTTGTTCGTGAAGTGTTCATCGATCCGGCTCTGCTGGATCACCACCGGTTCCGTGGCTCGGTCTACGGTCCACACTCCAGGGAGGCTGTACATGTTCAATCGTAAGGGCTTTACGCTGATCGAGCTCCTGATCGTCGTCGTGATCATCGGCATCTTGGCAGCCATTGCCATTCCGAAGTTCGCGGCCACCAAGGACAAGGCCAAGCTGGCATCGGTCAAGACCGACCTTCGCAACCTGATGACGTCTCAGGAAGCGTACTTCTCGGACTACTCCACCTACGGCTCACTGGCCCAGGTGCAGACCGCCAGCAACTACACCCTGTCCTCGGGCAACACCGGTTCCGCGGCGGGCGTGTCGAACGGCTTCACCGCGACGTTCAGCAACCCGACGATTTCGACCGGCATCAAGACCTGCACGGTAGTCGTTGGCGCGGGCTCGACCTCGACCGTAGACGGCGTGATCGTCTGCTCGTA
>JANNSC010000261.1:0-10989 GCA_031402135.1 Gemmatimonadales bacterium
GAGTGAACGAATTGTGCTGGAAATCATGGGGGGAATATATCGCTAAAGGCGCGCCGCTATTGGCGCCATACCGACTCCCACAAGCTACCGCCCCAACCCCATGACGAGCACCTTTCCCACAATCCCACTCACGCCGTCACCGCCAAACCCCCGCCGAGCCAGGAACGCCAGCAGTCGCCGTCGCTGCACCGGCCGGGGCAGCCCCTTGAGCTGGGCCAAGCGCTTCTGCGCCAGCACCTCCGCCTGAGGCGCATCGGCGCCGTCGGTGCCGAACGCCTCGACCAGCGCCCGGTCCACGATTCCGCGAGCCACCCCGAGCATTGCCAAGTCGCGTCGCAACCGGAGGGGCCCCCGCCCCCGGCGCGCCCGGGTCTCGACGTAATGCGCCGAGAACTTGGCATCGTCCACCAGCCCGTGCCGCTCGGCCCGGACCACCGCAGCAGCAGCAGCCTCCGGTGGATGCCCCTTGAGCACCAGGCGGCGAGAAAGATCCCGCGCCGCGAACGGCCGTCGCTCCAACACCCGGAGCGCGGTGCGGAATGCCGCCTCTTCATCCGCCGCCCGGCAGAGCCGGGTGTACAGATTCTCCTCCAGCAACTGGCCCGGTCGGAGCCGTTCCGCCTCCGCCACCTCGCGCGGAATGGTCAGGAGCGGATGCCCCTCCACCACCACCCGAACACTCCCGGCCCGCCGGGGATCGGGCAGCACCGCCCCGATCCGCCCGCGGACTTCCGCCTCACTCGTCGTCGCCGTCATCGACCGGCCCCGCCACCGGCGCCCGCACACCCAGCGTTTCCTTGACCCGCGCCTCGACCTCGGCCAGCAGCGCTGGATTGTCCTTGAGGAAGAGCTTGGCGTTCTCCCGGCCCTGGCCGATGCGCTGATCCCCGTAGGAATACCACGCGCCCGACTTCTGGATGATGTTGGCCTCGGCGGCAAGGTCCACCACCAGCCCGCTGTGGCTGATGCCTTCATCGAACATCACGTCGAACTCCGCCTGCTTGAACGGCGGCGCCACCTTGTTCTTCACCACCTTGACCCGCACCCGGTTGCCGATGATCACCTCCCGCTCCTTGACCGGGCCGATGCGCCGGATGTCCAGCCGGAGTGAGGCGTAGAACTTCAGCGCCTTGCCGCCGGTGGTGGTTTCCGGGTTGCCGAACATCACTCCGATCTTTTCGCGCAGCTGATTGATGAACACCACCGCGCAGTTGGAGCGGTTGATGGCGCCGGCCAGCTTGCGCAGCGCCTGGCTCATCAGCCGGGCCTGCAGCCCCATGTGGCTGTCGCCCATTTCTCCCTCGATTTCCGCCTTGGGCACCAGCGCCGCCACCGAATCGATGGCCACCAGATCCACCGCCCCCGACCGCACCAGGATCTCGACGATTTCCAGCGCCTGCTCGCCGGTGTCGGGCTGCGACACCAGCAGATTGTCGATGTCCACGCCCAGCTTCTTGGCGTATTCGATATCCAGCGCGTGCTCTGCGTCCACGTACGCCGCCACCCCGCCGGCCCGCTGCACATTGGCCGCCAAGTGTAGCGTCAGCGTGGTCTTGCCCGACGACTCCGGACCGTAGATCTCGGTGATCCGGCCCCGAGGCACCCCGCCAATGCCGATGGCAGCGTCGAGATTGACCGCGCCCGTCGGGATTGCCTGAATCCGCTCCCGCGGACTCTCTGATCCCATCCGCATGATCGAACCCTTTCCCAGCTGCTTCTCGATCTGGGCAATGGCCAGATTGAGCGCCTTCCGGCGTTCACCGTCGAGCTTTGATTCCTTGACGTCAGGGGCGGCCATGGATTCACCTTTGTAATGTTGTGGAGTATTTTGCTACATCAACAGACACATACCAACATAAAACCGTACATTTGCCGAAACAAGGGGGCACTTTTTCACTTTTCCACACCGCGCCACGCATCCTGGATATGAGTGATCCCTTCTGCCTCAACCGAGATCACATCAAACCGGTAGAGGTCCCCCGGCTGCCCGAACCGAAGCCGCCACACCTCGGCCACACGGGTGATGACCGACCGCTTCCGATACCCCACCGCCTCCACGGGCCTTCCGAACCGCAGCGAGCCCCGGGTCTTCACCTCCACGAACGCCACTACGCTGCCCTGACGAGCCACCAGATCGAGATCGTGATGTCCGACGCGGAAACGGTGCGCCTCGATCCGGTAGCCGTGCCGAAGCAGGTGGCGCATGGCGGCCCGTTCCCCGGCGTAGCCGCGCCGCTGCCGTCGGTCGGTCCATTCGGAGACTGGTTTGGGGGGACGCATTGTGCCCATGGCCGATGATAGCAGTCGTCGGCTTGGCGAAGAGAACCCGATTGCTGCGCGAGGGATCCAACCAACGCGCCGGCGAGCGCCGGGGAACTCGCAGCCGCCGCGGGGCGCGGTCAGCGGATGCGGATCAACTGCAGTACTCGTCCAATTGCCCCAATCCCACCAGCACCTCCCGCGGCTTGCTGCCGTCCGGCGGGCCCAGAATCCCTGCCGATTCCAGCTGGTCAATCACCCGCGCCGCTCGACCATAACCGATCCGCAACCTCCGCTGCAACAGCGAGGTCGAGCCCCCCTCATTCTGGATGCACGCCTCCGCCGCCTCCCGGAACAGGCTGTCCCGTTCCCCCTCATCACCGCCCTCCGGACCCGATTCCTCCGCCGATTCCTGGGCCCGCATGAACGCCAGGATGTCCTCCTCGGCCCGCCGCTCCGAGGCCATCGCCTCCCGACGGACCTTGAACCAGTCCATCAGCGCTTCGGTCTCTTCTGTCCCGATGAAGGCACCCTGGATCCGCTGCGGCTCACTCTTCCCCGGCGGCAGGAACAGCATGTCGCCGTTACCGAGCAGCGCCTCCGCCCCGTTGCCGTCCAGGATGGTGCGGCTGTCCACCTTCGACGCCACCCGGAAGGCAATCCGGCTGGGGAAATTCGCCTTGATCAGGCCGGTGATGACATTGACCGACGGGCGTTGCGTTGCCAGGATCAGGTGGATCCCGATGGCCCGGGCCTTCTGGGCCAGCATCGCCAGCGGCGTCTCCACGTCGCTCTGTACCGTCATGATCAGGTCAGCCAGCTCGTCTACGATGATCACGATATACGGCAGCCGTCCCTCGTTGTAGCGCTCCGCCACCGGCGCTGCCGGCGCCGTCGTTTCCGCTTCCGCCGCAATGGTGCTGAGGGTTTCCTTGGCCCGGAGAGGGTGATGCAGCGGCTTCCCCTCGTCCAGCTTGCGGTTGAAGTCCGCCAGGTTGCGCGCCCCGTTGGCGTGCAGCAGCTCATAGCGCCGGTTCATTTCGAACACCGCCCACTTGAGCACCCGCGCCGCATCGTGGTTGTTGGTCACCACCCCATGCCGGAGGTGCGGCAGCGCGTTGTACATCGACAGCTCCACCATCTTTGGATCGATCATCAACAGCCGCAGATGCTCCGGGGTGTAGCGGTACACCAGCCCGGTGATGATGGTGTTGATCGCCACCGATTTCCCCGAGCCGGTGGCGCCGGCAATCAGCAGGTGCGGCATCTTGGCCAGGTCCGCCACCACCGGCTGGCCTTCCAGGTCGCGCCCCAGGGAAATAGGCAAAATTGCCCGGGAGCGGTCCCACTCCGGCGCCTCCAGCAGTTCCCGCAGCGTCACCATCCGGGCGGTCGGGTTAGGAACCTCAACCCCCACCGCCCCCCGCCCCGGGATCGGCGCCACCCGGATGCTCATTGCCCGCATGGTGATTGCCAGGTCGTCGGCCAGGGCAATGATCCGCCCCGCCTTCACGCCTGAGGCCGGCACGATTTCAAATTGCGTTACCACCGGCCCACTGGTGCGCCCGGCAATGGTCCCCTCCACCTTGAACGTCCGCAGCGTCTCCAGCAGTTTCTGCCCCAGCCGGTCCAGCTGCGCCGAGTCGGCGGCAAGGTCGTGGTCCGGCGGCGCTTTGAGCAGGTCGATCGGCGGCAACAGCTTGTCGTGCTTGGTCGGGGTGCGGGGCGGCAGCGCGGCCATCCCGCCCTTGGCCGCCTTCCCCTCCTTCATCACCGGCTTTCTGGCCCCGGCAGGAACCAACCGTCGGGCACCCTCCCGCCCCTGTAAATCTGTGTCATCGGTGTAATCTGTGGATGCAGTATCATCTGTGTAATCTGTGGACGCTTTTGTGGCTGCCTGATCCGCGGACCCTTTCTCCAGCCGCTGCAGCGGGTGCCACGCCAGCGTCGCCAGCGTCAGCGCCGTCAACGCCAGGAAGGCCAGCAGGAATCCCCCCGGCTGGCCGATCGTCTGAATCACCCCCCGCGCCGCAAACCCGCCCAGCAACCCGGTGGCCCGGGCGGTGAAACCCCACTCCGGAAGGGTGCCGATGAAATCGTCGGCGCTAACGTTGGCCGCCACCCCAATGGCAAAGGGAACCAGCAGGGTCAGCCCGCCCAGCAGGAACCCCATCCGCTTCATGTCCAGCCGGGGAACTCGATCGAAACCCGCCAGCGCCAGCCCGAGGCCCAGGAGCGGCAGGCCCACTGCCCCGGCGCCCAGGCTCCACCACAGGAAGGAACCTAACCCGCGGCCCAGCGGCCCCGTCGGCACCGCCCGCACCAGGGTCAGCCCCAGAAACACCCCCGCCACCAGCGCCGCCACGGCGGAGAAACGCCGCCGATCCTCCGGCGTCACAACCCCTCCCCGCCCAGCCCCGGACCCGGCCCGGTGATCCGCCGATCGTGGAACAGTGGCAGCACCGGATAGGCATCCTCCCGCGCTGCGTCCGCCACATCCCGTTCCATTCCCAGTCGGGTCAGCTCCCGGCCCGCCGCCGACAAGGTGAACGGCCGTTCCCACCGCGCGCCGTAGCGCCGGACCAAGTCCACCGCCACCAGCGCTCCGTCGTTCAGGCCCTTCTTGCGCCGCCGCCCCTCCAGCGCCTCGAGAATCAGCCGGCCCGCCGCGTAGGCGTCATCCATCCCGAAGGCTCCGTCCCTCCCGGAGCAGAGAATCACTACCCCCTTGCGGCCCGGAAGCAGCGCGCGAAGCTTGCCGCCCGCCGCCGTCAGATTGACCGCGGCCGCCACATACACTTCCGACGCCCCCTGGGTGGCCAGCAGCGCCGGGGTGCCGTTGGTGGTCGACAGTACCACCGTCTTCCCGCCCACCGCGTCCTCGGTCATTTCCAGCGGGCTGTTCCCCAGCGTAAATCCCGGAATCGGCTCCGAGTTGCGCTCCCCCGCCGTCACCACGTCGGCCGGTCCCAGGCTCTGCGCCAGCCGGAGCGCCTCTTCGGTGGTGGCAACCGGCACGATGCTCCGCGCCCCATGGTGCAGCGCGGCACAGATCACCGTCGAGGCTCGCAGCACATCGATGACGAAGACCGGTCGTCCCGCGACATCGCCCGGGGACAGCCCTGCCGGTGAGAAGTGCACGTCGAGCTTCATGCGTCGGGCTGCAGCAAGTGACTTTCCTGCTCCAGGAAACGGGTATCGATGTTCCCCGATACGAAACCGGGAGACCGGATCACCCGGGCCAGAAATGGAATGGTGGTGGTAACCCCTTCGAGGATGAAGCTGTCCAGCGCCTGCCCCATCCGGGCCAACGCCTCAGCCCGGTCGCGGCCGTGCACGATCACCTTGGCCAGCAGCGAATCGTAGTAGGGCGGGACGGTGTACCCGGCGTAGACATGCGTGTCCACACGCACGCCGGGGCCACCCGGCGGATGATAGGCGGTGATCTGCCCCGGGCAGGGCTGGAAGTTTCGGGCCGGATCCTCGGCGTTCACCCGGCATTCGATCGCGTGGCCCCGAAGGCCGTTGAGCTCCGCCGGGAAGCTCAGCGCTTCCCCCGCCGCCACCCGGATCTGCTCCTTCACCAGGTCGAACCCCGTCACCATCTCGGTCACCGGATGCTCCACCTGAATCCGGGTGTTCATTTCCATGAAATAGAAGGAACCGTCGCGGTCCAGCAGGAATTCCAGGGTACCCGCTCCGGTGTACCCGATCGCCGCGGCCAGCGAAACCGCGGCATCTCCCATCCGGCTCCGCAGCTCCGGCGTCAGCGCCGGACTGGGACTCTCCTCGATGAGTTTCTGATGCCGCCGCTGCACCGAACAGTCCCGCTCGCCCAGGTGCACCACTCGACCGTGGCTATCCCCGATCACCTGAATCTCGACGTGCCGGGGGTGCTCCAGATACTTCTCGACGTAGACCGCCCCATTGCCGAACGCCGCCAGCGCCTCGTTCTGAGCCAGCGAAAACAGCTGGCCGAACTGCTCCACATCGTGGGCAATCCGCATCCCCTTCCCGCCTCCGCCCGCCGTCGCCTTGATAATCACCGGAAAGCCGATCGCCTCGGCCACCGCCACCGCCTCCTCGGCGCTCTCCAGCACCCCCGGCGAACCCGGCACCGTCGGCACCCCGGCCTCCTGGGCCAGTCGCCGAGCCGACGCCTTGTCGCCCATCGCCTGAATCTGCTCCGCGCTGGGCCCGATGAAGGTGATGTTGGAGGCCTTGCAAATTTGCGCGAATTCCGCGTTCTCGGCCAGAAAGCCGTAACCCGGGTGAATCGCGTCCGCTCCGGTGATTTCGGCGGCGGCAATGATGCGGGGAATGTTCAGATACGATTGCCGGCTCGGCGCCGGCCCGATGCAGACGTCGTCATCGGCAAAACGGACATGCAACGATTCCCGGTCCGCCTCGCTGTACACCGCAACGGTGTGCACCCCGAGTTCCTTGCACGCGCGGATGACCCGCAGCGCAATCTCGCCGCGGTTGGCAACCAGCACCCTGTTGAACATCAGGGCATCACGTCCCGCATGATCCCGTCGGGAGAGCCCTCTGAACCATCTTGGTCTTCGGTAAACGTCCGATCAGACGCTCCGGTGACCCCGGCGGCGCGCAGGGCAAATTCGCTGGGATTGGTGGCGTATTGCAGCGCACCCTCGTAGCTGATCACCCCCGCCCTGAACCATGTCATCAGGGACTGGTCGAACGATTGCATCTGGTACGAAATCGATCCTTCGGTAATCAGATCCGGAATGTTGAGCGATTTTTCGATGCTCCGGATGTTCTCCGAGACTGCCGCGGTATTGATCAAGACCTCGCACGCCGGCACTCGACCCCGGCCATCGGCCCGGGGCACCAGCCGAAGGCTCACGATCGCGCTCAGCGCGGTGGAGAGCAGCGAGCGAATTTCGGCTTGCTGGTGCGGCGGGTAAAACGAGAGGATGCGGCTGATCGACTGGGTGGCGTCGGTGGTGTGCAGTGTCGAGAACACCAGGTGGCCGGTGTCGGCGGCCTTGAGCGCGGTGTCCAGTGTCTCCGAATCCCGGATTTCACCCAGCAGGAGGACGTCCGGGTCCTGTCGCAGCACATGCCGCAGCGCCGAGCCGAACGAAAGCGTGTCGCTGCCGACTTCCCGTTGCGCAATATTGGCCATCGCGTCCCGGTGCAGGAACTCGATCGGGTCCTCGATCGTGATGATATTCACCCGGCGGTGCCGGTTGATGTGGTTGATCATTGCCGCCAGCGCGGTGGACTTGCCCGAGCCGGTCACCCCGGTCACCAGCACCAGGCCCCGGGGCTTGCTCGCAATCGACTCCAGCACCTCGGGAAGATTCAGCTCCTTGATGTCGTGCACTTCGTAGGGAATCGCCCGGAGCGCGAACGCCAGGGTGCCGCGCTGCTGGTAGATATTGGCCCGGAAACGTCCCACCCCCGGCACTCCGATCGCAAAGTCCGCCTCCTTCTTCTCGGCAAACTCCTTCACCTGCCGCGGCGTCATGATCTGTTCGGCCAGATGCTTGAGTTCCTCCGGGCGAATCGGAAGCATCGGGAGCGCCAGCAGTTCGCCGTTGACCCGGACCGTCGGGGGACGCCCCACCTTGAGGTGGAGATCGGAGCCGCCCCGCTGGACCATCTGGGAAATCGCCTGCTTGAAACTGAACGGAGTCGCCGTCGCGGCGTTTTCGAGTCCTGGAAGATCAGCCATGGGGATCCACTCGGAAAAGGACTTGGCCGAACTCGACCGGCTGCGCGTCCTCCACGCACACCTCGCGGATCACGCCGCCGAACTCGGCTTCGATCTCGTTCATGATTTTCATTGCCTCGATGATGCACACCGGCTGGCCCGAGGCCACTCGCGACCCGACCTTGAGGTAGGGGTCGGCGCCCGGCTCCGGCGCTGCGTAATAGGTCCCCACCATCGGTGACTTGATACCCTTGAGGCCGTCGCCGGCGCCCGCGGATCCCGGGCCCGCCGCCCCGCCGCCCGGGGCGGCCTGAGTCACCGCGGCAGCGGCGTGGGCCGCGGCCATGGGGAGGGCTGGTGCCGCCGAAATAAAGTGGGAACCGGTACTGCCGGTCCGGGTAATCACCACGCCGGTGCCGAACCAACCCTTGAGCTCGATGGAACCGATTTCGGGAGAGTCCCGCAGCAGCTCGACCAGCTTCTTGACGTCCTTGAGCTCGATCCCCTTGGCGCCGGGAACCTTGTCGAGCAGCTGGGCCAGCTCCTTCATCTCGTCCGGTTTCATGGCTGCCTGGGCTCCCGGCGGGGCCGGTGAGACGTGGAGGTGAAAGAGGTCAGTGAAGTTCCAGAAGTTCGGTGCGCCCGTCCGACAGGCACCTGGGTCCGGCGGCGGTGAGGTGGATATCGTCCTCCAGACGAACGCCGCCCCAGCCTTGAAGATAGATCCCCGGCTCCACCGTGACCACCGCACCCGCCGGAAGCGGCTCCTCGGCCAGCCGGGCCAGCCGGGGCAGCTCGTGGATCTCCAGGCCGACCCCGTGACCGAGGGAATGCCCGAACGCCTCCCCAAATCCCGCCTGCTCGATCGGCTCTCGGGCCAGCAGGTCGGCCTCCCGTCCCGACATTCCCGCCCGCATCTCGCTGCGAGCCCGCCGCGCTGCCGCCTCGACCACGCCGTAGATTTCCCGCTGCCGGCCATCCGCCGCCGCGCCGACCACCACGGTACGGGTGATGTCGGAGCAGTAGCCGTACAACTGGGCCCCGAAATCAATCAGCAGGAGCTCGCCCCTCCCGATCGCGCGTTCGCTCGCCCGGGCGTGCGGCAGCGCGCTCCTCGGCCCCGACGCGACAATGGTCTGGAACGGGTGCCACTCGCTGCCCCGAACCCGGAGCGCATGCTCGAGGCGCGCCGCCACCTCCCGCTCCGTCTGCCCCACCCGAATCGTTGGAAGCACCTCCGCCAGCGCCTCGTGGGCCAGTGCAGCCGCCGCCCGGATCGCCTCCACCTCATCGGCATCCTTGACGGTGCGAAGCGTTTCCACCACATCCGAGGTGGGAACCGGCTCGGCAGTGGCCAGCCGGGTGAGTCGGTCGGCGTCTCGTACCGTCATCCGCTCCCGTTCGAATCCCAGCCGGACTCGGGCGCCGCTCTCCAGAATTCGCCGCAGCCGTTCCCAGAGATTGCTCTTTTCCATCGCCACTTCTGCCACTCCGCCGGTTTCGGTGGGCGCCTGCTCGGCATAGCGAAAATCGGTGATGAGCACCACCCGCTCCTGGGTCACCAGGGCGAGGCCTGAGCTGCCGGTAAACCCCGTCAGGTATCGGATGTTGGGGGGATAGGAAACGAGGAGGGCGTCGAGTCCCAGATCCTCAAGGCGTCGTCGAAGCAGCCCCTGCCGGTCGTGCCGTCGGTCACTTCCCACGCAGATGCCCGGCCAGCGCCCGAAGCGCCTCGCAGTAGCCCGCCGGGCCCTTTCCCTTGACCACCGCGACCGCCAAATCAGAAAATACCAGCTGCCGCCGGGCCGCTTCCTCCCGGGTCATCGGGTCGGTGAGATGCACTTCGACAAACGGAACCCGCACCGCCAGCAGCGCATCACGAATTGCCAGGCTGGTGTGGGAGTAGGCGGCCGCATTCAGCAGCAGGCCGTCGGCGGTGGCCGGAAGCCGCTGGATCGCATCGATCAGGCCGCCCTCGTGATTGGTCTGATGGAAACAAATCGAAGCGCCCAGCCGAGTTGCTTCCTCGCGCAGCAGCGCCTCGATTTCCGGAAGCGTCGTCGAACCGTAGATTTCCGGCTCTCGACTTCCCAGCAGGTTCAGATTCGGGCCGTTGAGGACCGTGACACGCATCTAGCGCTTGAGGCCGCGCAACCAGGCATTGAACTGCTCCAGGTCCTCCGGAACCTCGGCCGAAACGGCCCCCGGTTCAGCCGGCGGCTTGGGCAGGTCGGCGTCGGCCGATGATCCGGTGGCCGGCGCGAAGAATTCCTCAAAACTCGGTTCGCTGCCACTGCCGGTCCGGAGCGGGCTCGCCGGGCCGGCCGGGCCTGCCTCATCACCGAACACCGTTCCAAGACTCAGGGTATCCTCCGCCGGCCGGGTCGACTCGGCGCCGCCGCCGCGGAATACTTCGAACGCCGGTGGATGCACCGCCGCCGCAACGGTTGGACGCATCGCGTGGAACACCGCGCCGAGCAACGCGGCAACCGATCTGCCGCCGGTTTCGGACGCGCTGTGGACTCGCACCGGGATCGGCTCCGGTTCCGGCTCTGGCACCTTGGCGGCCGGCGTCAGCGAGGCCACGGCCCCGGCAACTCTTTCGTTCGATGGGTCGCGCAGCGCCAGCTGCTGGTAAACCGCCAGAGCCAGTTCCTGGTGACCCTGCCGGAGGAAAATCTCCGCCATCGTCTCGGTCACCATCAGCTCCGGTTCTGCTGCGGCCGCTACCGGCTCGGGCTCGGGCTCGGGCACCAGCTCCTGAACCGGCTCCGGGAGCGCCACGACTTCGATGATCGGCGCATCGATCTCGGCGACGATCGGCGCCGGTTCCGGCTCCGGTTCGAGCGCTGGCACTGATTCGAGCGCCGGCTCCGCTGCCGCTTCGGGCGCCGGTTTTGATTCGAGCACCGGCTCCGGATCGAACTGGGCGATTACTTCCGCACCGGGCCCGCTGCCGTGTTCGAAAGCGATCAATGATGCGTAGTCTCCACCCAGGAGACCGTCCACGCTTCCCAGCCCCGCTTCGAGAATTGGCGCATCGGAACTCA
>JANNSC010000262.1:0-15037 GCA_031402135.1 Gemmatimonadales bacterium
CGGGTCGGCCTTCTCCGCAAACGAAACGACGAGCGCAAGAAGGAGGGCGATCTCCGGCAGCATAATTCCCCCTGAGTTCAATGAAGAGGCCAATCGTCACGAATGGTAGTGGATCTGCCCAACTAGTATTGGACCCGCGCCAATACGGGCCCACCTGCCGGTCAATTCCTACTAGCATACGACAGCGCGGCCTAAATCGCTAACCTTGCACCAGCCCCGCCATCCCTGCCTGGTCAAACGGGCTACGAACACCCAGTCTCCCCCGATTCAAGACATGGGTGTACAACATCGTCGTCGACACATCCCGGTGCCCCAACAGCTCCTGCACCGTCCGAATATCGGAACCAGCCTCGAGTAAATGGGTCGCAAAGGAATGCCGAAAAGTGTGACAGGTTGCCCGTTTATTGATCCGGCTCCGCAACGCCGCCGCGGCGACCGCTCGCTGAACTGCCGATTCATGGAGATGATGGCGCCGGCGCTGGCCGCCAATTTGATCGGTGTACTGCCGCCGCGCCGGAAAGACCCACTGCCACGGCCAGGTCCGGCCGGCGTTGGGGTACTTGTGCTCCAAGCCACCCGGCATTTCCACCCAGCCACCGCCCGACGCCAAGTCTCGCTCGTGAAGCGCACCGACCCGGGTCAGGTGGGCCCGCAACGGTTCCCGAAGCGCCTCCGCCAATACGGTCACTCGATCCTTCGCCCCCTTGCCCCGCCGCAAGCGGATTTCGCCCCGATCGAGGTCGACGTCCTTGACCCTGAGGGTGAGGCACTCCAATAGCCGCAGGCCGCTTCCATATAAGACCATCCCGATCAACCGCTGGGTTCCGCCCAGCTCAGCGAGCACCCGACGAACCTCCTCCGGCGTCAGCACCACCGGCAGCCGGACCGGCGCCCGGGGACGCGGGATGACGCTGCCGATCGCCAGCGGCCGCCTGAGGATCTCGCGGTAAAGGAATTGGAGCGCCGCCAGGGCCTGGATAAGGGTCGACGGTGCCACCCGGCGCTCCACCGCCAAGTAGCTCAGGAACGCGGTGACCTCGGCGTCACCCATCCGGTCTGGGTGCTGGAGGCGATGAAACGTGACGAAGCGTTTGACCCAGGAGGTGTAGGCCTCCTCAGTTCTCGGGCTGAAGTGCCGAAGTCGGAGATTAGCCCGCATACGCTGCAAGAGTTTCTGCTTAGGCTGCGGAGGAGGCGACTGGGGCTGGGCCACGATGGGATTCCTCACCGACATCTTGGCACTCTCTCGACTCCGAACCGGTACCGAAAAAACGCCCACCGGTCCCGCTGAACGCCGACTTGAGTGGGGTGGAAAATCGACCGTTATCGGGTTATCTTCATGGGCTGTCGTGACTTAGCGAGTTTCTTCTGTCCCTGTTCACCGGTTTGGGTCCTCATGGGTATCATCGCGAGCGAGATGCGACGGGGTATGGCCATCATGTTCAATGGCGAACCGTGCCGAGTTCTCGAGTTCCACCACCACACGCCCGGCAACCTCCGCGCGATGGTCCAGGCCAAGCTGCGGAAACTCCGCACCGGGACTCAGCTGGAGCACCGCTTCCGCTCCACCGACACCGTTGAGGTCGCCGCCCTGGTGACCCACGAGCTCGACTTCATGTACAAGGCCGGCGACACCTACCACTTCATGAACGCCGAGAATTACGACCAGCTTGAAGTGGACGAGGAAACCCTCGGCGAGACCGCCAAGTGGATGTCCGAGGGGATGCGGATCATCGCCGAGTTTTACGAGGGACGGCCGATCGGAATCCAAATGCCCAGCAGTCTGACGCTCGAGGTGGTGGACACGACGCCGGTCATGAAAACCGCAACCAAGACCTCGTCAGCCAAGCCGGCCAGGCTCAGCAACGGCGTCACGGTGAACGTGCCGGAGTTCATCCAGACCGGCGAGCGGATCCGGGTGAATCCGGAGACCGGTGCGTACCTGGATCGGGCGAAGTAGCAGCTGACAGCTCTCAGCTATTCGCGCTTAGCTGATTGTTGCGGGCGTTAGGGGGGGAGCCGGGTGGCTCGCCCCCTTTTTGTGAGCCCGGGAGTGCGTCCCACCCCGCCCTGAAACCACCGGCGCCTCACTTGCGTACCATCAATACCTAGACCTTCGAGGCAACGTCATGCCCGGTCCCGAGACCGACCTGCTCCAGGGCACACTCGACGTGCTCATCCTCAAGACCCTCTCCTGGGGGCCGCGGCACGGATACGCGATCGGGAAATGGCTGGAAGAGACCAGCTCCGAGGCGATCCGGATCGAGGAGGGGTCGCTATATCCGGCGCTCTATCGCATGGAAAAGCGGGGCTGGATCGAAGCGTCGTGGGGGATGTCCGAGCTGGGGCGCCGCGCCAAGGTGTACGAACTGGCCGCCCCGGGCCGGTCGCGGCTCCGCGCCGAGATCACGGCGTGGCGCCGATTGAGCGGGGCGGTGGGCCGCATTCTCGAAGCGCGAGGGTAAGTCCACTCCATGTCATGGCGATTCTGGCAGCCCGCGCTCCGGCGGGAAGTCGAGGAGGAGATCGCCTTTCACCTCGAGATGCGGACGCGTGATCTGATCACCGACGGATTCTCGCCTGAGGCAGCGCGACTCGAGGCGAGGCGGCGGCTCGGTGACATCGATGCGATGCGCCGACATCTCCTGACTCTGGGCCGGGAAAGGAATCGCACGATGCACCGCACCGAATGGCTGGCCGAATTGTGGCAAGATCTGGCCTATGGTTTCCGCACCCTGGCGCGGAATCCTGGCTTTACCGCGGTGGCGCTTCTGACGCTGGGGATCGGCATCGGCGGCACGACCGCAATCTTCAGCGCGGTCAACGCGGTGGTGCTCCGGCCGCTCCCCGTTCCGGAGGTGCACCGGGTGATGCTGGTCTCGGAGTATTCCGGCGGCCGGTTGGGAAATGTATCAGTAGGGAATCTGGTGGATTGGCAGGCGGCGAATGCTGCCCGGCCGGTATTCTCGGAGCTGGGCGCCATCGACTGGGTCAACCTGACTCTCTCGGGAACGGAGCCGGAGCGGCTATTGGGCGCGCGGGTTACGGCAGACTATTTTCGCGCCCTCCGGGTGGCCCCGCTCGCCGGACGGGTTTTCACCCCCGACGAGGATGTTCCGGGGGGGCCGAAAGTGGTGGTGCTGGGCCATCGCCTTTGGCAGCGGCGGTTTGCCGGAGATCCCGCCATTGTCCGACAGACGATTCCCCTCAACGGCCAGGCCTACACGGTGATCGGCATCATGCCGGCGAGCTTCGACTTCTCGACCGGCACCGAAGCGCTTTGGGTTCCGGCGGCGTTCACGGCGGAACAACGCGCCCAGCACGACGAGCACTACCTCACGGTGTATGGGCGGCTGGCGGAAGGGGTGTCAATGGCGGCGGCGGAGTCGATGCTGAAGGAAGTCCAGCGGGTGCTGTCAAAGCGCTACCCAGACGCCAACGGGAACAACACGGTGCGGCTGCAGCCGATGATGCAGCAGTACGTGGGCGACGCCAGGGGCCAGTTGCTCCTGATTCTCGGCGCGGTGGGGCTGGTCCTGCTGATTGCCTGCGCCAACGTGGCAAATCTCCTGCTGGCCCGGGGCGCCGCGCGGGCGCGCGAGCTTGCGATTCGCGCCTCGATCGGGGCCGGGAAGGGCCGAATCGTGCGGCAACTCCTCGCCGAGAGCGGCGCGCTCGCGGTGGCGGCGGCGGCGGTGGGAATCGTCGTGGCATGGGCGGTGATTCGAACGCTAGTCGCGGCCGCGCCTCCCGGTGTGCCCCGCCTGGAACAGGCAGGGCTCGATCTTCCGACTCTCGGATTTGCCTTCCTCATGACCGGGACATCGACCCTCCTCTTCGGTTTGGCACCGGCACTGCGGGCGGCCGGCAGCAACCTGCAAGGTGTGCTGCGGACCGGACAGGCGCGCTCCTCTTCCGGCAAGCGCGATTGGCTTCGGCAAGGGCTGGTGAGCGCCGAGGTGGCGTTGGCACTGATGTTGCTGGTCGGCGCGACGCTACTGGTGCGGACCGCGATTCATTTGCAACAGATGGATCCAGGGTTCCTTCCCCAGGGGGTTCTGACGGGACGGCTGGCGCTGCCAGCCGAGAAGTACCAGTCCCCCGAGGAGTTGCAGCGGGCGTTTGAGCGGGTGCTGGCAGAGCTCGCCGCAGCGCCCGGGGTGCGGCGGGCAGCATTGGCCACCCAGGTACCGATGGGGCCCGGTGGTGGCGACAATGGGCTCATTCCGGAGGGGAAAGCGCTCGACCACACCAACGCGGTCGGCTCCCGGCTTCGCATCGTGAGCCCGGGCTATCTCGCCACCATGGGAATTCCGCTCATGCTGGGGCGGGACTTTGGCCCGGACGATCGGGCCGGGGCAACACGGGTTATGCTGGTGAACGAAGCTCTGGCCGCCAGGCTCTTTCCCGGGGAGAACCCGATCGGCAAGCGAGTGGCGTGTTGCGAGGGAGAACCCGCCGACCCCAGATGGAAGACGGTGGTCGGGGTGGCGGGTAACGTGCGATCCTCGGGCCCCACCGAGGAGGTCCAGCCGGAGTTCTTCCTGCCAATTGCCCAGACGCCAGACGTGGCGTGGAACTGGATCGGACGGGCCATGAACCTGGTGGCCCGAACCGACGGCGACCCGATGGTAGTGGCGCCCTCCCTCCGGGAGGCGGTGCGGCGGCTGGACCCATCCCTCCCGATCTTTCGATTGGAGACGATGGAAAGCACACTGGCGACATCGCTCGCGCCGGTCCGGTTCCGAACCGCCCTGCTCGGCGCCCTGGCGGCGACCGGCCTCTTGCTCGCGCTAGTCGGGATCTACGGGGTGATTGCCTATGTCGTAACCCGCCGGCGCAGAGAGATCGGGGTGCGCATGGCGCTGGGCGCCTCCACCGGGAACGTCTTGCGTTTGGTGGTCGGGCAGGGGCTTCGTCCGGTGCTGGTAGGCATCGGAGTGGGAACCGTCGGTGCCTTGGCGGCCACCCGGCTGGTGTCCAGCTGGCTTCGGGGCGTCTCACCAACCGATCCGGCGACGTTTATCGGCGTGGCAATGGTGATTGTCGCGGTGGGGAGTGTCGCGAGTTTGATCCCGGCTCGGCGCGCCACAAAGGTGAGTGCGTTGGAGGCCATTCGATCGGACGGCTGACAGCCAACTGCCCTTCGCTATTGGCTACACCTTGAGTATCAGCCCTCTCCTCTCGAGCAGCCGCAGAATTCCATACCAGAGCGCTACGAAAGCGAGCGCGTAGCCGAGCGACGCCACCCGGGGAGACAGCCAACCGGCGAACGCCCCCTGAAAGATGGCTTGCTGCAACGAGACGCTTTCCCCGCCAATTTGCAGATGAATCAATCCCAACCCGCGGGCCATCGCCCCTGATCCGACGAACGCCGTCATCGGATTCAGGCCGTAGGTCACCATCGGCTTCGCCCACCGCTTGACTCCCCGCTCGTCGATCAGCCATGCCGCAGTGGCCAGGATCACGCACCCCATGCCCGCCGAAAAGAGCACGTACGAACTGGTCCAGAGATTCTTGTTGATCGGGAAGACCCAGTTCCACATCAGCCCCGCCACCATGCCCAGCGCTCCCCCGGCAAAGAGGCCGTTGAGCCGCTCCGCAAGCGGTTTCTCATTCCCCAGCCAGCGCCCAGTGAGCACGCCGAGGAGACAGGTGCCAATGGCGGGGATGGTGGAGAGGAGGCCCTCCGGATCCCAAGTCTTGGACGACTTCCACAGGTGGCTGCCGAACACCGTCCGATCGATCCAGGCCGAAAGCGTGTCCCCCGGCACGTCGAGGGTTGGGACCAGTACGCCGGGCGGTGCCACCAGCGCCTGGAGCGCCCAGTAGCCGAGCAGAAGGAACGCGGTGATGGCAGCGATGCCGCGAACCGAACGACCCCGGGCAAGGAACGCCGCCGCGATGTAGCACACCCCGATCCGCTGCAGCACGCCGGGAAA
The DNA here is from genome assembly GCA_031402135.1 of Gemmatimonadales bacterium. GTDB lineage: Bacteria > Gemmatimonadota > Gemmatimonadetes > Gemmatimonadales > GWC2-71-9 > JABFSM01. Next base: position 5,943 of record JANNSC010000262.1, read on the forward strand.
ACGGAGTTCGGTGATCCGTTCGATCGGCCAGAAGGGGAAGGCCTGCAGCAGGAGGCCGAAAAGGATGATGAGCCCGCCCCGGCGCAGAATCCGTCCGGTGCTCCCGGCGACGTTTTCCAGCGAGATATGGGTGGTGATCCCGACGATGAACACGAAGAAGGGGAAGATCAGGTCGGTCGGGGTCCAGCCGTGCCAGGGGGCGTGCTGCAAGGGAGGAAAAATGGCGCCCCAGTTGCCGGGGTTATTGACCAGAAGCATGCCGGCGATGGTCATGCCCCGGAATGCGTCGAGCGCTACCAGGCGGTGGCGGGTCGACTGCGTTTCCGTCCCCATCCGCTCCTCCCATATCCGGGCTATCTTGACCAGGCAAGGCAAAGATACTGCAGCGCTCCCGGTCTTTCATCCGTAGGTAAAGTGGGCGCCCCGGCCCCGGAAACCTCGCCGGGGCGCCCCCCGTCGGTTCACTAGAGGATCCTTGTCGAATCGCCCGCCGGGGCCATCCCTTGGAACATATTTTCGAAGCCATCTTCACCTTCCTGTTCAAGTACCCTCCGCGGCTGTTCGAGCGGGGGAATTTGAGCCTGGCGCCGGCATTCCCGCCGGTGCTGATCGGGATGGTGCTGGCGGTCCTCCTGGTCGGGCTGGTCGTCGCGCTCCGAGGCGTGAAGACCGGGTCGGCCGGGCGCGACCGGGTTGTTCTCGGGGCGCTTCGGGCTGGTGTGTATGCCTTGCTTGGCGTCTGCCTGCTGCGCCCGGTACTCCTGGTGTCGAGCGCGGTGCCGCAGCGGAATGTGCTGGGCATCATGCTGGACGATTCCCGCAGCATGCGGCTGGCGGATCTCGATGGTGTGTCTCGGTTGGATGCGGTTCGCGGCGTGTTCGCAGATTCCGCCGCTCTGGTGGCACAATTGAGACAAAAATTCATCCTCCGCTTCTTCCGATTCGCCGCCGACGCCGGGCCGCTGGCCGGTGCGGCGGGGCTTCGCGCCGGCGGGACCCGGACCGATGTTGCCGGCGCGCTCGATGCGGCCCGGCAGGAGCTGGCTGGAGTACCACTCGCCGGCCTGGTGGTAGTGAGTGACGGGGCGGATAACTCCGGCAGCGATCTCACCGCGCCATTGCTGGCGCTGGCTTCGAGAAAGGTGCCGGTTTACACCGTAGGGGTTGGACAGGAGCGGTTCGCCCGCGATCTGGCGATCGAACGGGTAGGGCTCCCCGCGAGCGCGCTGGCAGGGGCAGGTGTGCTGGCAGAAGTGGTGCTCCGGGTTCGTGGTCTGGGTGGCGAAAAGGCGATGGTCACCGCGGAGGACGACGGGCGGATTGTGGCGGAGCGAGAGGTCTCGCTCCCCAACGTCGGCGATGTGGCCCGCACCCGGCTTCGATTGCCACCGATGCCGGAGGGGGCTCGTCGGCTGACCTTCCGGGTCCGGGGGGCTCCCGGAGAAATCGTCACCGAAAACAACGAGTCCCGCACCGTGTTGCGGATCCGGTCCGGCCCCGAACGGGTGCTCTACGTCGAAGGCGAGCCGCGTCCGGAGTTTGCGTTTCTCCGCCGAGCGGTGGCCGGCGACAGCGCAGTGCAGGTGGTGAGCCTGCTCCGCAGCGCCAAGGGAAAGTTCCTTCGCCTCGGCGTCATGGACAGCGTGGAATTGGCGGGCGGGTTTCCCACCAGGCGCGAAGATCTGTTCCGCTACCGGGCGCTGGTACTGGGCAACCTCGAAGCCTCGTTTTTCACTGGGGATCAAATCCGGATGCTGGCGGACTTCGTGAGCCGCCGGGGTGGCGGACTGATCGCACTGGGCGGCCGCACCGCCCTGGCCGAAGGCGGCTTTGCCGGGACTCCATTTGCGGACGTGCTGCCGGTGTCCCTCGAGGCCACGGCTGCCGGTGTCGATGACGCGCCGGTGATACTGACTGCACGGGTTACTCCGGCCGGGCTGCTCCACCCGGCGCTCCAGCTCGGTCCCACCGAACAGGCCGCCGCCCGGTGGGACTCGCTGCCGCCGCTCACGTCGGTAAATCGTCTCGGCTCGCTCAAGCCAGGCGCCACGGTCTTGCTGGCCGGCCGCCCGGCGGGAAAGGATCCGGTCGAGGTTCCCCTGCTTGCGGTCCAGCGCTACGGCCGGGGCACCGCCACGGTGGTTGGGGTACAGGATACCTGGCTATGGCAAATGGATGCACGGATGAGCGTGGCAGACCAAACCCACGAATCGCTCTGGCGACAATTGCTTCGCTGGTCCCTGGACGGGGTGCCGGAGCGGGTGGAAGTGGTGGCCATTCCCAATCGAGTGGGGCCGGGTGAGCCGGTGGTGCTGCACGCGCGGGTGGCGGACGAGGCGTTTCTCGAAGCGAATGACGCGGTGGTCACTGCGCGGGCGACCGCTCCGTCGGGGCGGGTGATCGAGGTGCCGATGGCGTGGACGCTCCGCGAGGACGGAGCGTATGAGGGACGCTTCGTGGCCGACGAGAGCGGGATGTACCGCATCGAAGCAATAGCCCGGCGGGGAAAGGACAGCAGCAGCGCAGCGCCGACGGCCCTCCTGGTGGACGACTTCGGCGCCGATGTGGAACAGGCGGAGCTGCGCACTCCGCTGCTCCGGCGGGTCGCCAAGGAAACCGGCGGGCGCTACTACCCCTTGGCCGAGGTCGCCCGGTTACCCGACGACGTGGTATTCACCGAAAGCGGGATCACCGTCCGAGAATCGCGCGATCTGTGGGACATGCCGGCAATGTTCTTCGCGCTGGTGCTGTTGCTCGGTGCGGAATGGGGCTATCGGCGGTACCGGGGACTGGCATGAACGCCGCCGGCGCAATCCTGTTGTTGCTGGTAACGGGCCTCTCCGGCGAGCCCCGGTTTGTCACCGCATTCCACAGCACCGCAGCGGTAATGTATGATGCGGCGCGGACCATGTGGGGTGTGGCGGATTCCAGCGTGACCTACCTCGCGGAAGATCCGGCCCATGACGCCGCACGCATCACCGGGCGGTCCACCCGCGAAGGGATTGCCGCAGCGTTTGCCGAGCTGGCGCGCCGGTCGGAGACGGGTGATGTGATCGTGGTGCTGCTCCTGGGGCACGGTAGCGGCCAGGGCAACGACTCCCGACTGTCGCTCCCGGGACCCGACGCCACCGCGGCCGACTTTGCGGGGTGGCTCGCTCCATTGGCGGGCCGGACGGTGGTGCTGGTCAATGGGGCGAGCGGCAGCGGAGATTTCGTTGCGGCGCTATCGGGGACGGACCGGGTGGTGGTAACCGCCACCAAGAATGCTGCCCAGCGCAATGAGACGGTCTTCGCCGAGCACTTTGTCCGCGGCTTGACCTCCGAGGCGGGCGATGGCAACAAAGATGGGCGGGTGACGGTGCTCGAAGCGTTCGGCTTTGCCCGTCGGGAAGTGCAGAAGGCGTACGAAACGAAAAACAATCTGGTGACCGAACACGCCCAGATCGGTGACAGCGCGCTGGCTGGTACCATTGCTTTCGGAACGGCGCCGGCCTCCAAAGATCCTCGAATCGTCGCGCTGGTGGCAGCACGTCGAGTCCTGGAGCAACAGGTCGAGGTGCTGCGTCGGAAGAAGGGGACGATGGATTCCGGACTGTACGAAAGGGAACTGGAGCGCTTGCTGGTGGAGCTGGCGGAAAAGACAGCGGAAATTCGCGCGGCGGAGGGCCGGCGACCGTGAATTCCACCATTCGAGTGATCGGCCTCGCGGCGCTGATCGGGCTCGCCTGCGCCGGCAGCGCCCAGGAGGATCCCGCCGCGCTCCGCCGCCGAGTTCGGGCACTGGCCGAATCGGGGAAGCTGGCCGAAGCGGAGGCCGCCGCTCGAGCCGGCGGAGCGGCGCTGGCGGTACCGCTCGGTGAGGTGCTGGTGCTCCGGGGGCGAGTGGCTGCGGCGGAATCAACTTTCGAGGTGGCGGTGGCGAGCAACGCGCCGGAGCGGCGAACGGCGGAGGCGGCGCTCGCCGAATTGGCGGAGCGGCGGGGCGACCCGGCCGCGGCGCGACGGCGGGCCGACGTGCTGGTGTCCGCCTATGAGCGAGATGGGACAGGCTGGCCGTCGGCGGACCGGACGGCGGCGGGGCGGGCGTACGTGGTGCTGGCGGAGGGGAACGCCGAGTTAAACCGAGCGGCGTTGCGGGCATTCGACGCCGCGGTGGCAGCGGACTCGGGTGCCGTGGAGCCTCGGATCCGCCTGGGTGATCTCTTTCTCGCTACTTACAACGCGCCCGATGCCAAGGCTAGTTACACCGATGCGCTGCGCCTGGCACCGAAACAACCGCGGGCGCTGCTGGGCATGGCCAATGTGCTGACCTTCGAGGGGAGCGGGGAGGCAATTGGGGCGGTTCGCCGCAGCCTTGCGGCAAATCCTGCGTTGGTGCCTGCGGAAGTGTTGCTGGCCCGGCATCATCTCGATGCCGAGCACTATGACTCCGCCGCGGCGGCGGCCTCCCGCGCCTTGGCGGTGGATTCAACCGCCACGGAAGCGTGGGCAATGCTCGGGGCGACGGCGTGGCTGCGGGAAGATACCACCGGATATGGCCGGGCCCGCGCGGCGGCACTTCGGGTGCAGCCCCGGCCGGCCGGCTTCTTCGCTGCCGTGGCCGAAGCGGTGGCCCGGCATCGGCGCTATGCCGAGGCGGAGCGGTTTGCGTCGGAGGGGGTGGCGCTCGATTCGAACCACGCCGCGGCGCTTGGCGCCTTGGGCATCAACGAACTCCGGCGGGGCAACATTGCCGGCGGGCGGGCCCACCTGGAACGGGCCTTTGCACGCGATCCGTTTCATGTGTGGTACAAGAACACCCTCGATCTGCTCGACCAGCTGGCGGGGTTTCGCACCATCATGTGGGGCCGTTTCCAGATTGTGGCAGCGCCGGCGGAAGCGGAGTTCCTGGCGCTGTATCTGGGTCCGCTGCTTGAGGAGGCCTATGATTCGCTGGCCGCGCGTTATGAATACCGGCCTCCGGCACCGATCCGGGTCGAGCTGTACCGGCGGCACGCTGATTTTTCGGTGCGAACCGTGGGGCTTGCCGGGCTGGGGGCGCTGGGTGTGAGTTTTGGTACGGTGCTGGTGATGGATGCTCCCTCGGCGCGGGACCCGGGATCGTTCAACTGGGGCACCACGGCGTGGCACGAGCTGACCCACACTTTTACCCTGGGATTGTCGGCGCACCGGGTGCCGCGGTGGTTATCCGAAGGACTCTCGGTGCTGGAAGAGCGCCGAGCCCGGCCCGGCTGGGGTGCCGATCCGGCGCTCGAATTCATCGGCTCGCTCAAGGCGAGGACGCTCCTTCCGGTCAGCCGACTCAACGATGGTTTTGTGCGGCCATCGCACCCGGGCGAGATCGGGTTCAGCTACTACCAGGCATCGCTGCTCTGCGAGATGATCGAGAAGGAATGGGGCCGACCGGCGCTGCTGGCGCTGCTGCGCGGGTACCGGGACGGGCTGGATACTCCGGCGGTATTCGCGAGGGTGCTGCAAATCACCCCGGACGCGCTGGCCACCCGATTCGATGGGTATCTGCGCGTTCGCTTTGCGGCGCCACTGGCGGGAATTGCTCCGTGGGACGGCAAGGGCCCGGCCACCGGCGAGTTGGTTGACCTGCTGGAACAGGGGCGCGGCCCCAACGCGCGCGCGGCGCTGGAAAAGGCCGAGGCAATATTCCCATTGTATGCCGGCCCGGCCGCACCGGCGCTGGGCCTGGCTCGGCTGGCACGGGAGCGGGGCGACACCCGGGCGGCAGTCGCGGCACTGGCCAGGCATAACACGCTGGACGAATCGGCGCTGACGTCCAACCTGGAGGAGGCGGCCCTCCGCGAAGAGCTGGGGGACATGCCGGGCGCGCGGGCAGCCTTGGAGCGGCTGCTATGGATTGCGCCCTACGAGGCGACGCTTCACCTCCGGCTCGCGGCGATGGCAGAGCAACTCGGCGAGTATCCACTCGCGGTGCGGGAGCGCCGCGCGGTGGTGGCGCTGGGCCCGTCCGACCTCCTGGAAGCGCGCTATCAGTTGGCGCGGACCCTGGGCCGGGCCGGACACACCGCGGCGGCACGGCGGGAAATTCTTTCGGTGCTGGAAGCAGCGCCGAGTTTCGAGAAGGCGCAAGCGCTGTTGCTGGAACTTCGGAAGCAACCGGACGGAGGGATGCGATGAGACGACCGCGGGTGCTGTTGGTTGTGCTGCTGGTGACGGTGGCGCCGCTTCTGCTCCTGGCGCAGCGGGGTGGATTCGGGCGACAGCAACAGATCGAAATTCCACCCAATCCGCAGTACGATGGCCGGTTTACCTATGCCCGGATCCGATACAGCCAGGGCGGCAACGGACAATTCGGCGGCCGGTACGGCGCCACCTGGCTGCACGATTATCCCGACGCCGACCGTCATTTTCCCAAGATCGTCGCTGAAATTACGGCGATTGCGGTTCGGGAAAACGAGAGCGTGATCGTGACGTCGGACGATCCGGAACTCATGAAGTTCCCGTTTGCCTATTTGTGTGAGGCGGGCTTCTGGCAGCCGACCGAGGAGGAAGTCCTGGGGCTCCGGAACTACCTGCTCAAGGGTGGGTTCCTGATGTTCGACGATTTCGACGGCAATTCCTGGTACAACTTCGAGGCACAATTGCGCCGGGTGCTGCCGGAGGCCCGGCCGATCCGGCTCACCGCGGAGCATCCGATCTTCGATTCGTTTTACCGCATTACCTCGCTGGAGAAGTTCGTTGACATCACCAATGGCGGTATCCAGGGTCAGTTCTTCGGAATTTTCGAAGACAACGATCCGACCAAGCGTATGATGGCGGTGGTGAACTACAACTATGACGTGAGCGAGTTCTGGGAGTACTCCGACGAGGGAATCATCCCGATCGACCTCACCAACGAAGCCTACAAACTGGGCGTGAATTATGTCATTTACGCCTTTTCCCACTGACCCGAAAGGGCTCCGCGTGACGCTCGCATCTATTCCACCGGGCTTGGGCACCGAGGACGACGCGGCGCTGGCCCAGCGGCTCATCCAGGCCCGCGATCGGGTCCAGGCCGAGCTGCGCAAAATCATCGTCGGACAGGAAGTGGTCATCGAGCAGGCCCTGGTTGCCCTGCTTGCCGGTGGCAATTGCCTCGTGGTGGGCGTGCCAGGGCTGGCCAAGACGCTGCTGATTCATTCGCTGGCCCGGGCGCTCGACCTCAAATTTGCCCGGATCCAGTTCACCCCTGACCTGATGCCATCGGATGTAACCGGAACCGATGTCATCCAGGACGATCCCGCCAGCGGGCAGCGCCGGATGGTGTTCATGCCGGGGCCGATCTTCGCGAATGTCGTACTGGCGGACGAGATCAACCGGACGCCGCCCAAAACCCAATCGGCACTGCTGGAGGCAATGCAGGAGCACCGGGTGACGGTCATGGGCAAAACCTATGACCTCGAGGAGCCGTTCCTGGTCTTTGCCACCCAGAATCCGATCGAGCTCGAGGGCACCTACCCGCTGCCGGAAGCCCAGCTCGACCGCTTCCTGTTTGAAGTCGTCATGACCTATTCACCGGAAAAGGACGAGATCGCCATCGTGCGGTCCACCACATCGACCCCTCCGGAGGCAATCAAGCCGGTGGTATCCCGGCCAGAGATTCTGGCGTTTCAGCGGCTGACCCGGCGGGTGCCAGTGGCCGACGCGGTCACCGAGTACGCGGTGCGGCTGGTCCGACTCAGTCGACCGATCGAGCCGGGCTGTCCCGATTTCATCAAGCAGTGGGTGTCCTACGGTGCCAGCGTGCGCGCCGCCCAGGCGCTGGTGCTGGGTGGCAAGGCACGGGCGCTGTTGCAGGGAAGGGCCCACGTCGGGTTCGAGGACATCCGGGCGCTGGCAGTGAGCGTTTTCCGGCACCGGATTCTGCTCAACTTCCAGGCCCAGTCGGAGCGGGTTACCACCGAACAACTTGTGGAAAAGCTCCTGGCGGTGGTGCCGATTCCCCGCTCGGGGATGTAGCCAGCGATGACCGCTACCGCTCCCGCCGGCTTTCTCGATCCCGCGCTGCTGGCGCGCATCGGCGATCTTGCCCTCCTGGCCCGGACGGTGGTGGACGGATTCATGCACGGGCTGCACCGCTCCCGAAAAATCGGGCTCTCGCTCGACTTTGCCGAACACCGGGCCTATCAACCGGGCGACGACATCCGCCGGATCGATTGGCGGGTGTACGGGCGGACCGACCGGTTTCATGTGAAGGAGTACGAGGCCGACACCAATGCCTCCGTGACATTTGCACTCGATGCGTCGGGATCGATGGATTTTGGCAGCGGCGGGGTGACCAAATTCGACTACGCGCGATTCCTGGTGGCCTCGCTGGCGTGGCTCTCCCAACACCAGGGGGACCGGGTTGGCCTGGTGACGTTTGCAGGCGAGCTCCTGGAAATCGTCCCGCCCTCCACCCGCCATCTCCGGCTGATTCTGCACACGCTGGGCCGAGCCAAGGCGGCCGGCGCCGGCCGGCTCGCCCCCGTGGTAGAACGCGCCTCTCGGCTCACCACGCGGGCCGGCATCGTGGTGGTGGTATCGGACTGCTACGAGGATCCAGTTGAGGTGCAGCGCAGCATGGGGGCGCTTCGGGCCCGGGGGCACGATGTGGTGTTGTTCCACGTTCTCGATCCCGCCGAGCGAGATCTGCCGGGCGAGGGTGTTGCCACATTCGAGGATGCCGAAAGCGGTGAGCGGCTGCCGCTCCGGCCCGAGACCCTGCGGGCGAAGTATCGGGCGGAGATCGCGGCGCATCGTGCCGAGCTGAGTCGCCTGCTGGGCCAGAACGGCACCGAGTATGTCGGGCTCACTACCGATCAGCCACTGGATCATGCGCTGTACGCCTACCTGGAGCGGCGAGTCGCCGCCACCCGAGTGCGCTGATGGGACTTGGATTCCTGGTTCCGGCATTCCTGGCGGGGCTTCTTGCCGTGCTGGTTCCAATCGTATTTCACCTTCGGCATCGGGAACGGGACCGGCCGTTGCGGTTTCCGTCGCTGATGTTCTTGCGGCGGATTCCCATACGCACTGCGCAACGAAGGCGAATCACCGACTGGTTCCTGCTGCTGCTCCGGGCCGGTGCGGTGGCGCTGCTGGTG
>JANNSC010000263.1:0-4359 GCA_031402135.1 Gemmatimonadales bacterium
GTACCATCCGGAGCGGCACCTGGAAGCGTTGCGTTCGGCGCTGCTGGCGTGGGCGGAATATGCCAAGGACAGCCTCTCGGTGACCGGCAACGACGCCGATCAGATGCGGTGGTTCCTGCACCAGCTGGAAGGATGGATCGAGGGCCGGGTGCGTCCGGAACTGGCCAGCCGATTTCTGGCCGGCGCCGGGCCGGAGGCATGCTGGCAGGGGTTGGCGCGCTACTGGAGAAAGCGAAGTTAGGGCAGTAGCCGAATCTTGATATTCCGGAAGGCGACGAGATCGCCGTGGTCCTGCAGCCCGATGTACCCCTCCGCCGCCTGCCCGTACTCAGGCCATTGCTGGAACTTGCTGGCGGCAACCAGGCCCTTCCAGTCGACGCTGTGCAGCTGGTAGTCGGCCATCGAGACGCCGTTGAGCCACTGCTGGACATGATTGCCGAGGACCAGGACCCGAGCAGTGTTCCATTCTCCCACCGGTTTCACTGCACCACCGGGCGCGGGGTAGAGACCATACGCCGCACCGCCAGAGGTGAGCCGGGATTTCCCATCGGCATGCCGCAGGTCGTCGAGGACCTGCATTTCCGGTGCGCTGAAGTAAATGGCCTCGGGGCCCTCGATGCCGCGATAGAAGATGCCGCTGTTCCCGCCCGAGCTGATTTTCCAGTCGATCGAGAGCTCGAAGTTTCGATATTTCTCGAGGCTGATGATGTCGCCGGCGGGGCCCATCCGGGTGAGGGCTCCGTCCACCACCTGCCAGCCCGCGGAAATATCCTGCTTCAGGTAGTTGCGCCAGCCGCGAGTACTCACTCCATCGAAAAGCAATTGCCATCCGGCCTGGCGTTCGACCGGAGTGAGCGTGTTAGGTAAGATGGCCCCGACCGGCGGGGATACGCTCCGGCCCGGGCTACACGCCGCCACGAGGGCTATGACAAACACCGATGCGGTGCGCCGCCCGGTCATACGCTCCATCCGGCCCGATACTCGCGGGTCAGGTACTGATTGGCTTCGGGAATGTTGCTGATCTTCATCGCATCGGCATCGTAGAGAATCTTGCGGCCCTGGCCGCTGCGGAGCGCCACCATGCCAAGGAGCATCACCTCGGTCAGCCGGGCGGCGTATTCGAGCGGTGAGCTGGGCTCCGCCTTCCCCTTGCAGGCGGCCACCCAATTGAGTTCGTGGCTCACCTCGATCCGGGGAATCGATTGGGGCACCGCAGCCGCCGCCTCCATGAGCCCCTCGGGGTAAAGCCGCGGTTTGCTGCCGTAGGTTTCGTGCATCAGGATGCCCTTCTCCCCGATGAAGAAGACTCCGCCCTCCCGATTCAGCACAATATCGTCGGGCAGGCCATCGGGGCGGGGGGGCATCAGGCCACCATCGTACCAATTCAGCTTGACCGGCGGCTGGAGTCCCCGAGCCGGGAACTCATAGTGTGCCGTCATGGCCTGGGGATAGGTGACCGGCTTGGACCGGGGCCCGCCCCATGGGGTGGAGGTGGCCTCGACGCTGGTGGGGAGGGTGAGGCCCAGGGCCCAATAGGGGTGATCGACCAGGTGGGCGCCCATGTCTCCCAGAGCGCCGACGCCGAAATCGGTCCAGCCCCGCCAGTTGAAGGGGTGGTACACCGGGTGGTAGGCCACATCCTCGAGTACCGGGCCGAGGTAGAGATCCCAGCGCAGGCCATCCGGTTTAGGGAAGTCGCCATGCATCCCGGCCGCCGTCGTGGCATTGATGCCCCCCATCCCCCAGGAGCGGGCCGAGGGCGCCGCACCGGGCGCTGGCGTCGGGGGCGCTGCAGGACGAGGGATCCCCTGGGGCCAGATCGGCCGGTTGGTCCAGATGCTCACCTCCCTGACCGGCCCGATGAGTCCGGCCTGGATCCACTCATTGATCAGCCGGGCGTCATGGGAGGAGTGGCCTTGATTGCCCATCTGGGTGGCAACCTTGGTTCGGCGCGCCGTTTGGGCCAGCACCCGGGCTTCATACACCGACCAGGTCAGCGGTTTCTGCACGTAGACGTGCTTGCCCGCTTCCATCGCCGCCTTGGCAATCACGGCGTGGAGGTGGTCCGGTGTGGCAATGACCACCGCTTCGATGTCCCGTTGCCGATCGAGCATCTCCCGAAAATCTGCGTAGCGAGCGGCCTTGCCCATTGCCTGCTGCAGCTTGATTCCGTCGGGCCGCGGATTGCCCTGGCCGTCCTTACCCCGCCCCGCCAAAGATCGTTCGACGTAGCCGAAATCCACATCGCAGAGCGCCACGAGGTTTTGGGAAACCAACTCCTCGGCGTTGCTCATTCCCATGCCGCCGGCCCCGACGATTGCAACGTTGAGCGTGTCGCTGGGCGCCTGGAAACCCTTCCCGATCACATGGCGAGGGACGATGGTGGCCCCGAGGGCCAGACGGCCGGCGCCCTCCACGAATTTGCGGCGAGAGATTTTGCGGCGGGGCATGGCGGTCAGGCTTTCGGGCCGAAGAGGATTGCGAAGCGCGACACCCTCAAGTTACCTGGGTAGCGGGGATGCGCCAGAGCAGTGGGCATCGACCGGGTCCGGTATTATTCCCCCACCATGACCGAGCGATCGCCCACCCAGGTCCGCAGCGCCGCCGCCGATCCAGCGCTCACCGCCCGAGTAACCAGGAGGGTGCGGCTCCATTACGACGCAGGGGCCGACGACCGCCTAGACCGTCCCGCCTCCGTCCGGTCGGGATCGAGTCTCGCTTGGGCGGCGGGGGGCATCATAGTGATTCAGGATGACGCCAATTTCCTCGCGGTGATCGATCCGGATGGGCAGCGCACTCGGGCCATCACCTTGCCGGCTGGACAAGGTGGCCTTCGCCAGTTCGATGACCGGCGCGGCAACAAGCGGCACCGGCTCGACCTGGAGGCGTGCGTTGCACTCGACAATGGCGCCGATTCGATGCTGCTGGCATTCGGGTCGGGATCCAGCGGGCGTCGCGAACAGGTGCTGCTGGTGGACAATCTCGAGTGCGAGGCGCCGGAGGTGACTCTGGTCCATGCACCACGACTGTACGCTGCGTTGCGGGAGAGCGCGGATTTCTCTGGCAGCGAATTGAACATCGAGGGCGTGATTCAGGTCGGAGGCAGCGTCCGGCTCTTCAACAGGGGGAATGGTGCACCGAGGCGGGGCCGTGCTCCGGTCGACGCGACGTGTGACCTCGATCTCGACGCGCTGCTGGCGCACCTCCGATCACCGGATGGCACTCCAGTGCCCTTCCCACGCGAGGTAGTGCAGTACCGGCTGGGCGCGCTGGGAGGAGTATCGCTCGGTTTCACCGACGCGGCGGTCTGGCAAGGTTCAGTGCTCTACTCTGCCGCCGCTGAATCCTCTCCCAATGCGACCGAGGACGGCCCGGTGACCGGATCAGCGATCGGCGTGATAGACCCAACCGGGAGAACCCGCTGGGCGGGGCTCACCGACGCGACGGGCGGGCGGTTTTCGGGCAAGGTCGAGGGACTGGCTGCTCGAATGGACGATTCTTCGACCGTGTTCATCGTGCTGGATGCCGATGACCCCGGCGCGGCCACGGAGCTTTGTACGGTGGAGCTCGCCGGTCCATGGAGCGGGCCGGTTTAGGGGATGGGCCGGTGAAAGCGGGCCAGCAGGCGTCGCCAGCTGGTGCTCATGCGGGCGTACTCGTCGGGGCATTTCTCGCGACGGTGTCCCGGCAGCCAGCCCTGCGCGACGATTTCGGGGTATCGACCCGGCGCCCGGCCCTCGATCCAGCAGATCAAGTTGTATACCCGCTGCTGATCGAGGCTGTGATCGTCGGCCAACGCGAGGCTGTCGAGGCGGCCCCGCCTCGCGCTGGTGGCGAACCAGCCGACGTCGCCGAAGGCGAGGGAATCGCCGATGGCGCCCTGCTCCAAGAGCAGCTTGGTCGCGAGCTGATCGACGGCGTCTTCCTCCCGTCCGGTGACCGGAAGCGCGAGGACGTCGACGAGGGCATGCCCGGTTTCGTGCATGAGGGCGAACATGATCGTCCCAGGTACCACGTATTCCTGCCCGGGGGTGGACTTGAAGCGATCATCGAGGTTCTTGAAGAGTTCGTAGCAGAGGGTGACTCGGCGCATGCGGGGGTTATAGGAAGCGTTGGGCTCATCGCAGTGCGCGGTGGCGAGGGTAATGTCGAGCGGAAGCGCGAGTGAGTCGTTGAGCCGAGTGGCAATGGTGTCGAGAAAGCGATTGGCGATGAGGCCGGCCCGAAATGCTTCGAAGGCCGGGATGGCCGGCCCGTACTCGGCGAGGAATCGGCCGGGAAGGTGGCTCGGTGCTTCGGGCTCAGGGGTCCGGCCGCAGGAGGCCAGGAATATCAGAAGGCCGATCCTCAGGATGCATC
>JANNSC010000264.1:0-1923 GCA_031402135.1 Gemmatimonadales bacterium
CGGGAAAACTCCGTCGCGGGAAACCCGTTCTCGCTGAAAAAACTCATCCGCACATCCACGCAACGGTCGAGATAGGCGCTGTTCCGCATGTGGCCGTTCAGGTCTACCGCCGCCCACCCGACCTGGAACTGGCGTTCATAAGACAACGGTTGCTCCCTCACCTCAAGACTCGGCGGCCTGCTTCGGCCGGTCCAGCAAGGTGGCCACCACCATGTCGGCGGTGACATTGATCATCGATTTGAACATATCGGGGATGGTATCGATTGCAATCAGCACACCCAACCCCTCCAGGGGCAGCCCCATGGCGCTGTACAATGGCGCCTGGATCAGCAGGCCCCCGCTGGGAATGCCCGGTGTGCTGGCGTTCAGAATGACCGAGGCGACAGCGATCGTGGCTATCTGGGAGGTGCTGAGATCGAGTCCATAGAGCCGGGCCACCAGCAGCGCCCCGATGAGCCAGTAGATCGCTGCCGTCAGCTTGAAGGCGGACACACCGAGCGGCAGTACGAAGCCGGTGACTTCCTCGGAGAGCTGCAGTTGATCTCGGGCACCCCCAATGAGCGCCGGGAGTGCCGCGAGGGAGGACCGGGAGCTGAAGGCAACAGCCTGGGCCGGAAGCACCGCCCGGGAAAACTTGCGCAACGGAATCCGGGTACCCAGCCCGACCATCAGATACAAGAACCCGAACGACACCACCATCATCCCGATACAGACGGCAATGTAGAAGCCGATGGCCCCGATTGCCGCGGCGCCGAGCCGGCTGCCCAGCGCCACGGCGAGGGCAAACACCCCGACCGGCGCCAGCGCCAGAATCCAGCGTACCAGGATCAGGATCGCCTCGCTGATCCCTCGAAAAAGAGTGACCATCGTGGTCCGGGTGGCCTCTGCGGTGCGGCTCAGCGCAAAGGAAAAGGCCAGCGTAAACAGGACCACCGGCAGCAGGGCGCCATCGGCGGCGGCCTTGATCGGGTTCACCGGGATGAGTGAGGTCAACCAGTCGATGAAACGAAACTGGGTCGCGGGCTCGATGGTCACCTTGGCGCTGGCCCTGAGGGCGGCGGTACTCACCGGATCGAGCTGGAGGTGTTGAAAGATCCACGGCCCGACCAGCGCGGTTGTCAGGGCGAGTACCGAAAGCATTGCGATAAACAGGCCGAACGACTTGAGCGCCAAACTTCCTATCCGGCGGGTGTCACCCGATTCCACCACGCCCACAATCAGTAGCGGCACGATGAGCGGTATCACCGTCATCCGGATGGCATTGACCCAGAGGGTGCCGATCGGTTCGATGACGCTCACGATTCGCATCCAGCCGGAGTCCGCCGTCGGTGCCAGCGCGGCTATCGCCAATCCCACGCAGAGACCGAGGCCGAGCCCCAGCAAGACCCGCGTCGTCGGGGAGAAGGTCATCGCCATCCTTGCGCGGTAGCGGGCAGGAAAACTAGAATCTGGGTCGTGACGCCTCTCTATTTTGCCTCTCCCGCGGAATGGCGCAAGTGGCTGACTCGGCACCACCGGGCCGAGCCTGAGCTCTGGGTCGGATTTCACAAGCGCGAAACCGGGCAACCGTCACTCACCTGGCCCCAATCAGTGGACGAGGCGCTCTGCTTCGGGTGGATCGACGGGGTGCGGAAACGGGTGGATGCGGAGCGCTACGTCATCCGCTTCACCCCGAGAAAATCGGGAAGCACGTGGAGCCTCGTGAACATTCGGCGAGTTGGGGAGCTGACCAGATCCCGTCGGATGCGGGCGGCTGGCGTGAAGGCGTTTTCGGAACGGACGGCTGAAAAATCGGGAGTCTACTCCTACGAGCGGCGCGAAACCGCCACCCTTCGAAAGCGTGATGCGGCCGCGTTCAAGCGGAATGTGGCGGCGTGGAAGTACTTCTCGAGCCGCCCACCATGGTACCGCCGGGTCGCCAGC
>JANNSC010000265.1:0-2132 GCA_031402135.1 Gemmatimonadales bacterium
ACCGACGGAGGCCTCACACCTTGTGCCACCTGTAACCTGACCAACCCCTTCCCGAACGGCTTCCAGCAACCCAGTGGCAGCAGACTCGGCCTGGCAACCGGTGCGGGCGGAACGGTGGAATTTGTGGATCAGTTCCGCAAGTCTCCCTATGTAACCCAGTACTCTCTCGACTTCCAGCGAGAGCTCCCCGGCAACATCGTGGCCGGGATCGGCTACATCGGTTCCCGCACCGAGCGGATCGGCGTCGGAGGCAACGATTCCGCGAGCGTGAACATCAACCAGCTGACTCCTGCGAACCAGGCCCTGGGCGCGGCCCTGGCCGAACAGGTGCCGAACCCGTTCTTCGGCAACCCGGCCTTCGGCGCCTTCTCGAGTTCACGGACGATCTCCCGCGGGCAACTTCTGCGGCCCTACCCGCAGTTCGGCGACCTCCTGGCCCACCAGGTGAGCGCCGGCAAAGCCCGTTATCACTCGTTGATCCTGAGGGCGGAGCGGCCGCTGCGCAACGGCTGGGGTGGTCGCATCAACTACACCTGGAGTTCGAACAAGAGCAACGTCTTCGGCGAGCGGAACGCGTTCAGCAACAACGGCGGCGGTCAGACCCGGCCGCTCAACAGCTACGACCTCGAGGCCGAGTACGCGCCCTCTCAGACGGAGCAGCCCCACCGTTTCAACTACGCGGTGACCGCAGAGCTGCCCTTCGGCAAGGGCAAGAGCCGGTTGTCGGACCCCGGCCTCGCCCGTACCTTGTTCGGCGGCTGGTCGATCACCGCCGTCGGGTACTTCCAGAGCGGCTTCCCGGTGGTGATCACCTCGGCCTCCAACAACTCGGGCGTTTTCGGGCGAATTCAACGGCCGAACGTGACCGGCACCGACCCCGCGACTTCGGGCAGCACCGAGAGTCGCTACGATCCGCGTTGCAGTTGTATCAATAACTGGTTCAACCCCGCGGCGTGGTCGCAGGCGGCCGCCTTCACGTTTGGCAACGCCCCGCGAACGGACGGCCGCATGCGCACACCGTTCAAGACCCAGACCGACCTCGCGTTCCAGAAGGTCGAGCCCTTGGGAGGCGGCAAGACGGTGATGGTCCGGATTGAGATGATCAACCTGCTCAATGACTCGCAGTTCAGCGGGCCGAACACGAGCTTCGGCTCCTCGAGCTTCGGTCAAATCACCGGTTTACGGGGCTTCCCGCGCCTGATGCAAGTCATGGTACGGCTCGGGTTCTAGCGACCGCCCGGTTGAACCGGGCGCTCGTTTCGACCCACTCTCACCGGGCGGCCCTTTCGGGGGTCGCCCGTTTTGTTTCCAGCCTTCAGGACAAACATCGGCTCGGTGCGGTGGGCTAGGATTCGTCTCGTGAGCCTGCAGCAACCCAGGTCGGCCAGACGAGTTTTCGATCGCCCGGGGGTCACCCGCCGGGGGTTCATGGGCGCCACCCTGGCCGTGGGCGGCGGGACCATGGCAGGCCCACCCGAATTCGTGTTTACTCAGGCGACTACGTTAAGCGCGCCGCTACCGTGTCCGGATTCGTTCAAAGAAGGACGCCTGCTCGGCACCCTTCCTCTTTCGGGACGCGGCGCGTTCGAGCACTCGCTCGGAACCATGCTTGGCGAAGGGCTCGACGCAAGGCTCGCGACCGATCTATCGACCCTGACTCCGGAGACCCTGCTGACTCCGAGCGACCGCTTCTTCGTGCGAACGAGCGCCCCCGCCGGCCTCGATGAGCGACGGCCGTGGACGATCCGCGTGCACGGTCTGGTCCGAAACGCGCTCAATCTCCGGTTGGATTCGCTGGCCTCCCTGGTTGCCCCCATGGGCATCCATTTGATGGAATGCGCCGGTAACAACAACCCGGCCAACTTCGGATTGATGAGTGCCGCGAGTTGGGGAGGCATTCCACTGCGCCGGCTGATCGAGCGGGCGCACCCCCTGCCGCAGGCCACGCGGGTGCTCGTCTCGGGACTGGACGCCGCGCCCGGCCGCTCGCACCGGTCACAGCCGGGCGCGAGCTGGATCTTCTCCCTGGCCGAGATCGAACGATGGGGACCGTTTCTGGCCACCGAGATGAACGGGGCGCCTCTGGCTCGCGTGCACGGCGCCCCCGTGCGTCTGCTCGTCCCTCGCTGGTA
>JANNSC010000266.1:0-3645 GCA_031402135.1 Gemmatimonadales bacterium
ACACCGGGGGAGCGCCGCCGGCTCCGCCGGCCGGCTTGCTGGCGACCGCCGCCTGCGACGCCCAGGGCGGCCGGGGCTTCGCGCTGGAGGGGAGCGTGTTCATTGCCGGCGCGGTGATGCAGTGGCTGCGGGATGGGCTGGGCGTGTTAGGCAACGTGTCGGAGTCGGCGGCCCAGGCGGCGTCGGTTCCGGACACCGGGGGGGTCCACTTCGTTCCCGCCTTTGTCGGCTTGGGGAGCCCCCATTGGGAGCCGGAGGCCCGGGGCACCATTACCGGCCTCTCCCGCGGCACCACGCGAGCCCACCTGGTCCGTGCCGGGCTGGAATCGATGGCCTACAGTTCGGGGGACCTCCTCGACGCAATGCTCCAGGCCACTGGGCTCGCCCTACCGAGCCTCCGGGTAGATGGAGGCGCCACCGCCAACGACTGGCTCATGCAGTTCCAGGCCAACGTCCTGGGGGTACCGGTGGAACGCCCCGATGTGGTGGAGACCACCGCGCTCGGCGCCGCCGCTCTCGCAGGATTGGCTCTGGGGGTGTGGGGATCACTGGAGGAATTCACCGCCACCCGGAAACTGACGGTGTTCAACCCGGCAGTGACGGCGGTGGATCGGGCTCGGCAATTGGCCGGTTGGCGTCGCGCGGTGGACACAGCCCTCTTCTGGGCGAAAAGCCGATAGCTGTCGGCTGAACGCTACCTTCTGGGAATCGCCCTCCCGTGGCACGCGATGCAGAGCTGGGGATTCTTCTTGAGCATGCGCTCGGAATCAAACCCCGGGCCGTGCGGGCTGTACCCCCGCCCGCCCACTACCGAGTGACACGTCAGGCAATCCCGTTCCACATGACATGACACGCAGCTCTCCAGCGACTGGCGTGCCGCCTGGCCATGCCCGATGGCAAACTGCCGGTCGCCGTCGTGGTAGCCCCCGGGGCCCAAGAGCGTGCGTCGGGCCGAGAGACCCGACTGCTTGTGGCAGCTCTGGCAGAATTCGCCCTGGTTGTGGCAGTCGCTGCAGCTGCCAGAGCGGCTCCAGGCGTCGGCCGGATGCCGGGTGAGATAGCTGGCCGGGTGATAGCTCCCCCGCCGAGCCGGATCGGGCCGGTGGCAGTTGAGGCAGGAATCCCGGGTGTGGCAACTGGTGCAATTCCGCATCGATGCCGAAGCCACCGGGCCATGGCGTTCCTCCCAACCGGGGATGTGGCTTGATGGCGCGCGCCGCGTGGTTTGGGCCCCCGGCCCCCGGTCGGGGCCTGCCGCATAAAGCGCCAGTGCCGGGGCGGGGCTGTCGGCGCGGTGGCAGTTGGCGCAGCTCTCCCGGGTGTGACAGGTGCTGCAAGACGCACCGGTCCGTCCGGCCAGCGAGCCATGTTTGCTTTCGAAGTTGGCTGAGTAGTGGGTGGCCGGTGCCTTGAGTTCGTGCTTCAGCGCCAGGGAGCGCACGTCGGTTTCCAGCGCTTGAATCGTTGCCGTCTCGGGTGCGTTGACGTGACATGCAGCGCAGAAATCCCGGGCATGACAGGTGGCGCAGCTCTGGGCGACGCGCGCGTCGCCGCCGGCGGGTTTGGCTCTTGCCCCGTGTCCCGGTGCCAGTATGAATCCAGGTGCACGGTGATCCGGGGGAACCGGGAATTGTGCCACCCGTTCCCGGGTGAGAGCAGTCGCCCGGGCCAGCGGTTCATGACAAGTGGCGCAAGCGGTGTCCGGCACCGCGAGGTGATCGGTTGCCGCCGGGGTGTGACACCTCACGCATTGGGGCGCATCGGGACCCCGCACCCGCATCCAAGGGCTGCCCAGCTCCGCGTGACAATCGGAGCAGGTCTCCGTCGTGTCGCCCTTGGCGCGCCGCTCCGAAGCGTGCTGCAGGTGGTCGAACCGGAGATTGGACACCCGCGGGCCTCGGCGGGGCAGCCATTCGGTTCGACGCTCGATGACCCCGTCGTGACAAGCGACACAACTTCCGGCGGTGGGAAGCATCGGGGCAGCGGCCTGTTCCGCACCGGCGTGACAGGTGGTACAGCTCACGAAGAGCTTGGCGTGACGTGGATGGTTGAATGGGTCGGCTCGCCCTTGGCGCATTCCGGCGGCCGCTGTGGCGAGCAGCAGCAAGGCCGTAAGGCACAACCCGATCCACCCCAGCCGCCGACTCACGGAACGACCTCTCGGGGGCGGGCCGGCGGCAAGCGCCACTGATCGGCCGATGAACGCAGCGTCAACGAGATCCTCGCGCTGGCCCGCCATTGGTTCCAGTCGAATGCCGCCGCGTCAGGCCGATCCCTGGAATCCCAGTACCGGTCGAGTGAAACTCCCACACTCCACCGCTCGGCGGCGCGCCAGGTGGCGGCCCCACCTGCCCAAGTGACTCCGGCATCCTGGAAGCGCAGCTCGAGCGGCCGCTCCAGGCTGCCGCCCCGCAACGAAAGATCGAGCGTCTCTCGGGGCTGCCAGATCACGGCGGCGTCAACGCCACGGGAGGAAGCGCCGGGGCGAAATTCCCCATGGGCTCCCGCCTCCACCCTCCACTGCGAATGGGGTGTGAGCGATCCGGAGAGCCCCCAGCGCCAGCCCCGATCCTCCACGTCCACGGTGGGGGTGCTGGTCTCGGTGCCGTCGTATCGGAACCACTCTCCGCGGACGCTGAGCCGGAGATTCTTGACCGGATTCACGGCCACGGAGCCGTTCACGCCATTGTAGGGCACCGGGCTGAAGACACCCCAGACCGTCCAGAGGTCGAAAAATGGCCGGTAATGCCGTGCCCCAACCGTCAACCAGAAACGGTCGGCATTGTACCCGATGGTGCCTTCGGCGGTTCCCCAGAGTCCTTGCGCCAGATCGTAGTCGGCACCAGCCGCAATCCGGAGCCCAGCGAATGGACGAGCCTGAGCGCTCAACGCCGCCCGCTCCGAAACGAAGTAGTCGGTGGAGGGATCCACTTCGCGCCGATATTCGGCTTGGGCGTCGAACACGCCCAGGTGAACCCCCCCAAGCGCCCCTGCTACGATCTGGCGGCTGCCCGGCTGGTACTCGGCCAGCGGGTTCACTGCGGGGCTGGTAACAGGCAACACCGTACCTCGGGCGAGCCCCCAGCCGGCATAACCACCGACCTCGAGGCCCCAACGATTGAATCGCCAGGTGGCCCGCGCACCGTCGAGGCCTCCGGTTCCCACGCTGCCGAGGCGGCTCTGCTCCAGCATCCGACCGGCGCGGGCGGTGAGCCCCCCGCGGACGTATTCAGCGTATCCCTCAACCAATCGCATTGACGGCGAGGTGCCGGGCCAGAGGCGGTCACCGGTGAAGTCGGTCAGGGTGCGGGCATTCACGCGCACGCTGAGACCTTGGAGACCGAGGCCCCAGAGCGTGAGGTCGGCGGCGCCGCTGGCCGGGATGCCACGGCGGAGCTCTCCGGCTCGGTAGAACCGGCAGTATCCATCGCCGATACAGAAGGCGGCGTAGCCGTCCGCGGTAACTGGTCCGCCGTTAGGGCCGGGGCTCACCGTGCTCTCCGGCACACTGTCCGCGGTGACTCCCCGAAAGGAGACCCGCTGCGCGGAGGCGTCAAAGCGGAGCCGCCATGATTGTCCGGCAACCGGCGTGGCCGCCGTGGCCGTCAGCACGGCGAGGCATCCCGCCCGGCGCCACCTCATCCG
>JANNSC010000267.1:0-5085 GCA_031402135.1 Gemmatimonadales bacterium
CGACACAAGCCGCCCCACCACCACCTCATGCAGCGGCGCCGGACCGGGACTCACCA
Source organism: Gemmatimonadales bacterium (assembly GCA_031402135.1). Classification (GTDB taxonomy): domain Bacteria; phylum Gemmatimonadota; class Gemmatimonadetes; order Gemmatimonadales; family GWC2-71-9; genus JABFSM01. The sequence goes on from JANNSC010000267.1 coordinate 57, forward strand.
GCAGAATCCCGCCCAGTAGTTCGTATCGGTTCCCGTCGTCCGGGAACGATTCGAGATCGTCGATGGTGTACCGCGGTACCACGACTGGCATGGCCATAAGCTTGGGACTCGGCGGAGGTGGGTGCAACTCGGCATTGCCCATGATGCCTGCGTCCTGCCGAGCGATCGCAATGATTCTTACGCGAGACGGATCAGCCCTCGCGTAACTCGTCTGAATGCAGCAGATTGGAGGCTTCCCAATCGAGGTTTCGATTCCTAATTGAGCGACGTAGCGAGCCGCCTGAGCAGCGCCCTGGCCGACCGCTATAGCATCGAGCGCGAGCTCGGGCAGGGAGGGATGGCCACGGTGTATCTGGCCGAGGACCTGCGGCATCGCCGTCGGGTCGCCATCAAGGTGCTCCACCCCGAACTCTCCGCGGTGCTGGGCCCCGACCGCTTCCTCAAGGAGATAGAGCTCACCGCCAATCTCCAGCACCCCCACATCCTCCCGCTCTTCGACTCCGGCGCGGTCGATGGCCTCCTCTACTATGTGATGCCCTTCGTTGAGGGAGAGACTCTCCGGAGCCGGCTCACCCGGGAACATCAACTCCCCATCGCCGAGGCGGTGCGGATCGCGACCGATGTTGCCGACGCGCTTGAGTACGCCCACAAGCGCGGCGTCGTCCATCGCGACATCAAGCCGGAGAACATCCTCCTCCACGAGGGGCGGCCCCAGGTGGCCGACTTCGGGATCGCACTCGCGGTGCAGCAGGCCGGTGGCTCCCGGATGACCCAGACCGGGATGAGTCTCGGCACGCCGCAGTACATGGCTCCGGAACAGGCGATGGGCGACAAGGGGGTGGACGCGCGGGCGGACGTCTACGCGTTAGGAGCGGTGACCTATGAGATGCTCACCGGGGAGCCGCCGTTCACCGGTCCCACGGCCCAGGCAATCGTGGCCAAGGTGATGACCGAGACACCGCGTTCGCTCTCGTCGCAGCGGCCCACCGTCCCGGCGGAGGTGGAGGGGGCGGTGCTCACAGCGCTGCAGAAGCTCCCCGCCGACCGGTTTAATAGCGCAGCAAGGTTTGCCGAAGCCTTGGGGAATCCAGCCTTTCGCACCAACCCACGGTCCAGCGCAACTGCCCAATCGTCGAGCGGCGCAGCGACGGCGCACGCCGGCTGGAAATGGGCCGCGGTGGTACTGGCACTCCTGGCGGCCGTCACCGGCGGCGTCACCGTGTGGGCCCTGACCCGCGCCGGCTCCCAGCCCCGCGACGTCGGGCTGCTGCCCACCGCCCCCATCCTGATGGAGGACACCAGGCGGAATTTCGCGGCGGCGCACGACGGCTCGTTCATTGTCTACGAAGCCAAGATCGGCGAATTGTCGCAGCTGTGGTACCGGAGCTTGGTCGGCCCCGAGGTTCGCGCCATCGCGGGCACCGAAGGGGCCTTCGGAACTCCGCGGATCTCCCCCGACGACCAGCGGGTCGCCTTCGTCGCTGACGACGAGGTCAAGATCGTGAGCCTGGCCGGCGGCGCCGTGACCACCGTGGCGCGCGCGGTGGATCCCTCCGGCGGGGATTGGCTCGCCAGCGGCCAGATCTTCTTCGGGGATGACGACGGCCGGGTGCTCCGCTGGATCGACCCGGAACCGGGACCCGGGAAGAGCATCACGATGAACGCGATTTGTATTTTGCCGCAGCCGCTCCGCGGTGGCAATCTGGTGCTCTGCGGCGGCGGATCGATGAAGCACGCCTTCGCCAGAGACCCGGCCCAGCCGAATGAAAAGCAGTTCCTGCGCCGGTCGAGCAGGGCGGCCGGCGCCGGCCCGCCGCTGCTGCTCGGCTCGGACTTCCGAATCGTGGACGGGAAGTATCTCGTCTACATGTCCCTGGACGGCACCCTGATGGCCACGCGCTTCGAGCACGTTGACTCGCTCACCGTCGGACGGTCGGTGGCGCTGGTGCCTGGAGTGCGTCGCAGTTCCTACTCCGGCGCGGGCCACTACGACATCACCGGTACCGGCGCGTTGGTCTACCTGCCGGGAATCAACGCCGAGATAGGACAACTGGTCCGCTGGTCGAGCGGTGGCCAGACGGTGCCGCTCCTGGCGGACGAAGCGGTGTACCTGCGATTTGCTCCGAGTCCTGACGGACAGCGCCTCGGGGCCGTCATCCAGGGAATCGACCAAGAGGAGCTTCGGCTCTACGATCTCAGGACCGGCACCCATGAGACCGTGGACCGGGGGTTCTACATCGGCGGGCCGGGGTGGAGTCCCGACGGCCGGCGCATCGCCTACCGGAAGCAGGAGTTCGACAGTCCGGACAAGGAAACATTGTACCTTCGCCGCCTCGATTCGCCGGAACCGCCCCGGGTGCTGATCTCGGGAGACTATCGCGCCAACGAACCGAATTCGTACCTCGCCGAGAACTTTCTTCTCCTCGGCGTGAGCGTGAAGGGCGGGGTCGCGCTGGTGATCGATCCCACCACCACGCCACCGAAGGTCGACTCGCTGAATTTCTCCAACTATTTCATTTCGATTTCACCCGACCGGAAGTGGATCGCCTACCAGAATCAGGGCGCCAGAGGGATCATGCTGCAGCCGTGGCCCTCGCTCGACCGGCGTTATCAGGTGGACGCCCAGGGCGGTGAGCCCCGCTGGCGATCGGCCACCGAATTGGTCTACGTCGTGCCGGCTGGAGGAAGGTTGATGCGGGTCATGATCAACGCTGCGGCGAGTTCGCCGGTGGGCAAGCCTGAGTTGCTCTTCGCCGACCCGCGTTGGGCCGATACGCCGGGCTGGTCGCACGCCATCATGCCGGGGGGCGACCTGATCTATCTGCAGGCACCGGCAGAAAACCTCGGCTACTACGTGCGGGTGGTGCCGGGCTGGGTGAAGGCGATGAAGCGCGCCGTGGACGAGGCCAACCAGTGAGGCATGATATGACGCGATTGCTCCGTGCTGTACTCCTGCTCGCGTCGGCAGTCGCCTGCCGCGCTGCGCCAAGCTTTGACCTCGTCCTGGCCAACGGACGCGTCATGGATCCGGCGACGGGGCTCGACTCGGTTCGGCACATAGGCATTCGTGACGGGAAGATCGCCGCGATCTCGGCGGACCCTTTGATTGGCGAAAGCGTGATCGACGCGACCAACCTGGTGGTGGCGCCCGGCTTCATCGACCTGCACGCCCACGGCCAAACCACGGCCGACTTGGAGCTTCAGGCTCAGGACGGTGTCACGTCGGCGCTGGAGCTGGAAATCGGGGTGTACCCGGTGAACGCCTGGTACCAGTCAATGGAGGGGAAGGCGCCGATCAACTATGGCGCCACGGTGAGCCACGTCGGTTCCCGGTTCGCTGTGTTTCATCCGGGCGTGGCCATCGGCAGCACCGCCACCAATCGTGCCGCCGTAGCCGCGCTGGGAGCGAATCCCGCCGGAGCCAACCAGCCCGCCGATCCGGCGCAGCTCGATTCGCTCCGGGCCGCGCTCCGCCGGGGGCTCGACGAGGGTGCGCTCGGCGTCGGCTTCGGGATCAATTACACCCCGGCCGCCACCCCGGCCGAAATCGAACAAATGTTCCGGGTGGCAGCGGAGCGAGAGGTTCCGGCGTTCGTGCACACCAGGGCCTTCGGCATTGGCTCGATCCGTGAAATCATCGGCACCGCCATCACCACCGGTGCGGCACTCCACATCGTGCACATCGGAAGCAGCTCGAGCGGAGCCACGGCCGAGGTGCTCGCGCTGATCGATTCGGCGCGGATCGCCGGCCACGACATCACGACTGAGGTGTATCCCTACACCGCGGCTGCTACCGCGATCGAGTCGGCGATCTTCAATCCCGGCTGGCAGGAGAACTTCAAGATCAGCTACGGCGATGTCGCCTGGGCGCTTACCGGGGAACGGCTCACCAAGGAGAGCTTCGACCGGTATCGGAAGCAGGGCGGCTGGGTGATCATCTACATGATGAAGGAGGAGGAAGTCAGCCGGGCGGTGGCGCATCCCGGCGTGATGATCGCGAGCGACGGCGTCCCCTTCATCAACGGCACCGGGCACCCTCGCGGCGCTGGCACCTTTGCCCGCACCCTGGGCCACTACTCCCGGGGGCGGAATGTGTTGCCGCTCATGGAAGCGCTTGCCAAGATGACCATCCTTCCCGCCCGACGCCTCGAGGGGAACGTGCCCGCCATGAAGGCCAAGGGCCGGATTGCGGTCGGTGCAGACGCCGACTTGACGGTGTTTGATCCAGCCACCGTCATCGATCGAGCCACCTTCGAACACCCTACCGAGACCTCGGCGGGTATTCCGCACGTGCTGGTCCATGGCACCTTCGTGGTCCGGGACGGCAAACTGGTGAAGGGTGCCATGCCAGGGCGTCCGATCCGGCGCACCGCGGCCACTCAATGAACGAGCGTTTGGCGGGAGCCCTGGCCGACCGCTACCGGATCGAGCGCGAGCTGGGCGCCGGCGGCATGGCCACCGTGTATCTGGCCCAGGACCTCAAGCACGACCGCAAAGTTGCGCTCAAGGTCCTCAAGCCCGAGCTCGCTGCCGTGCTCGGCGGCGAGCGCTTCGTGGTGGAAATCAAAACCACCGCCGCGTTGCAGCACCCCCACATCCTGCCGCTGTTCGACTCCGGCACCGCCGACGGCTTCCTCTACTACGTCATGCCCTGGATCCAGGGCGAAACCCTGCGCAGCAAATTGGACCGCGAGACCCAGCTCGGCATCGAGGAGGCGGTACGCATAACCCGCGATGTGGCCGATGCGCTCGACTACGCCCACCGCCACGGGGTGATCCATCGCGACATCAAGCCGGAGAACATCCTCCTCCACGACGGCCGCCCCATGGTGGCCGACTTCGGCATCGCGCTGGCGCTCTCCGCGGCGGCAGGCGGACGGATGACCGAGACGGGACTGAGCCTCGGCACGCCCCACTACATGAGTCCCGAACAGGCCACCGCAGAGAAGGAATTGACCGCCCGCTCCGACATCTATTCGCTGGGCTGTGTGCTGTACGAGATGCTGACCGGCAACCCGCCGCACACCGG
>JANNSC010000268.1:0-1832 GCA_031402135.1 Gemmatimonadales bacterium
GGAAGCCGAGCCAGTAGATGAGCACCACCAGAACAAACAGCACCAGCAGTTTCCGGATCGCCCCGCTGATGAAGAAGTGGCTGACATCGGCCCACACGCCCGGCCGCTGCCAGAACTGCCGCCGAACCAGCGGAAAGAAGCGCTCCAAGGGAACGAAGATCGCGCCCAGCACCACAAATGCGATCGCCAGCCGGGCGGGATTGAAGAGCGGGTCCACGGGAGGGATGACGCGGGGCGGTGGGGCGGGTTACTAGTTTGGCTTTCTGGGCAGCGGCACACGCGGCGTCAATTGCCGTCGACTGACCCGCGATCCACCTGACCTAGTGATTCATTTCCAACCGTGGTTGGAGTCGGCCTCAGCCAAAGGTGAATGGTGAGGCCCGACCCTTGGGACCGCCCCGACCCTTGGAACCGCCCCTGAGGCCGCTCCGACCGCTGTGACCGAGCTAGCTCGGCCCCAACAATTTGTCTTCCCGGGCAACGCGCGGGCTCAGATCTTCCCGGCCTTCCGCTGCTCGACCAGCTGGTAGAAGTCGGTGAAGAGCGGGTCGGCGTCGTTTGGTCCCGGGGCGGCCTCGGGGTGGTATTGCACGGAAAACACCGGCAGTTCCCGGTGGCGGAGGCCCTCGACCGTCTGGTCGTTCAGGTTGATCTCGGTGACGAGCGCGCCGCGGGCTTCCAGCGATTTCGGGTCGGTGGCGAAGCCGTGGTTCTGGGCCGTGATGGAGACCTTCCCGGTTTCGAGGTTCTTGACGGGCTGGTTGCCGCCGCGGTGGCCGAACTTGAGTTTGAAGGTGGTCCCGCCGAGGGCGTGGGTGATCATCTGGTGGCCGAGGCAGATGCCGAAGATCGGGTAGTCGGGCAGCAGCGCGGTGACGGTCCGGTGGATGTAGGGCAGGGCGGAGGGGTCACCGGGGCCGTTGGAGAGGAACACGCCGTCCACCCCGGCCTCGCGCACCTGCTCGTGGGCGGCGGTGGCGGGGAAGACGTGGACCGCAAAGCCGTGGCGCACGAGCTTGCGGAAGATGGTGTATTTGGCGCCGAAATCGAAGGCGGCCACCTTGAACTTTTTCGCGGGGGTGTGGGTGGCGCCGCCGGTGGTGCCGATGGGGAGATACTGGGCGTTGTGGCGCGAGGGGTCTTCAGCCGACCATACGTAGGGCGCGGCGCAGGTCGTGTCCTTCACGAAGTCGCTGCCGGCCATGTCCCGCCAACCGCGGGCGCGGGCCAGGGCGTCGGCCTCGCTGAGCGGCAGGGTGGAGAGGCAGCATTTCATCGCGCCATCGACGCGGAGCTTCTTGGTGAGGGCGCGGGTGTCCACTTCGCTGATGCCGGGGATGCCGTACTTCTTCAGGTAGGCGTCGAGGGAGGAAGCGCTGCGCCAGTTGCTGACAACCGGGGAGACCTCGCGCACCACGAAGCCGGAGCACTGCGGGGCGGCGGATTCCTCGTCCTCGGCGTTGACGCCGTAGTTGCCGATCTGCGGGGCGGTCATGGTGATGATCTGGCCGAAATAGGAGGGATCGGTGAGGATCTCCTGGTAGCCGGTCATCGAGGTGTTGAACACGCATTCGCCGGCGATGGTGGCGGCGGCACCGAAGGCGGTGCCGCGGAACACGGTGCCGTCTTCCAAGGCGAGGATAGCGGGCGGGAGGGCAGACATCAACTACGCACCCAAAAGTGTTCGTGCGCCCCTGCCAAGCGGTTTCCGAGGAATTGTGCGGGATGGTGGAATGTGGGAGGGGCTTTATGCCCCGACTGTCCCGGTTCCGGTTGTACAACCAGCGTCCAACATAGTTGTCAAAAGCTCATTGATTTGAATGGGATCCGGA
>JANNSC010000269.1:0-1739 GCA_031402135.1 Gemmatimonadales bacterium
CCCTTAGGGTTTTCCCCGTACCTGACCCCCGTGTTACTAGGGCGGGGGTCAGAACCCGCTTTTTGCCCGCAGCCGGCGGAGGAACCCCCCGCGCAGCGGGGCCCCCCTCCACCGTCTTGTCCTTCGAGTCGGCCTCGACCTGAGCCATGAACAGTTCGCTTTGGCTGAGCGATTCCAGGAGGCCCGGCATCAGATCCCGCTCGGCACGCTCGACCGAAGCACGGAGACCATCACGGACCTCTTGCGGGGCAGTCCGCGCCCGCTCCAGCACCACGAGAACGCGCTCCAGGGATGGTGCCGCCACATCAACGAACCCCGTGACGATTTCCGACATTGAGTCGCCGCTCGCCGCAGAGAGCCTTGAGAGGACCTCATAGGTGTGCGTCGTCAGCGTGATCGTGATTCGCGGGCGGGCTGTTGGCATGCGTTCTCCGGTGCATCACTGCAGTATAGGTGCATCACCGTGCCGCGCAAGAAGAAATTCAGCTTTTCAGGGCGGCGCTTTCCACCACAGCGCAACGCAGAGTGAGGTGACCACGCGAGGACCACCGCGCCATGCACACATCGCTGCCGCTGGCTGATCGGATCGACAAGGCTTCCGTCGCTCCGCTTCCTCTCATGGGCTCCCGCCCATACCCGCTTGAATCAGACTTCGAAGCCGCGAACCCAGAGCCAACGATGGCCGGTCATCAATGCCGCGTAGAGCCGGAAGAAGGGCATCGAGACGCCGACGCGCCGCTGGACGAAGAACCGATACCCAGGACCGCCCAAGTGGGCAACGCGTTGCATCCAACGCCGGTCATCGAACGTCATGGACGCATCCTCCTTCGCGCTGCATCGCGCTCGTCTAAGTCGCTGCCGATTTGCAGCCCAACGCACTGCCAAGAGCCGAGGTTTTCATGCACGCGCCGCAGGAGGCCGCCGTACTGCGCGAGCACCGCCGCCCACGCACGCGCATCGTCCGACTGCCGCCACACCTTGCCCGCCTCGAAGGGATGAAGCTCGATGCCAGCTACCCGCAACATCAGCTCCCGCATCCAGGCCGCCGACCCCATCAGGGACAAAGGGTCCAGGGAGGCCGCTAGGACCTTCGCCACGCTCGTTTGAGGCCTAACCTGACACTCGAGCCGAGCCAAGTCCTCCGGGACGCCTGAGAGCCTCACAGGGTCCGCTGCGAACTGCTGACGAAGCTGCTCAGCCTTGTCGTAGAGCCGAAGCCGCGTGTGAGAGGTGGTGGCGCCCAGGTAGCAGGTGCGACCCTTGAACGTCAGCAGGTGATCGCCGGCTGTGCCGACCCGGATGCTTCGGTCCTTGGCCACTGCCAACGCGAGGACCTGAAGGCGATCGTATGCACCGGGCTCCGCGTAGTCGATGCAGGCATCTGCGCGAGTCACCGAGTGGTCTGGAAGCTCGGCGCGCAAGAGCTCGGAACCGGCCTGGGCAAGCTCGCCGCTGATGACGGCATGCGGATGCGCGTGCGTCCCGCCCCACCAGAGCTGACACGCAGCACCGTCGAGGTCAACCAGCTGATCGCCGAAGCCGTAACCCTGCCGGGCTCGGGGCATGTGCTCCCACTTACCCGCCGGCGCCAGGTCAGAAAGGCAGGCCCGAATGTCGCCGACCTCGGCCCGGACCGTCGCTTGATACCAGTCGAACCTAGCCACGACGACCACCTGCTTTTGGCCTAGACGCTGCCCTTGCCCTTAGGGTTTTCCCCGTACCTGACCCCCGTGTTACTA
>JANNSC010000270.1:0-2672 GCA_031402135.1 Gemmatimonadales bacterium
GGAGATGTTAGCCGCCGGCACCGGAAGGGCCACGATGCGCTGGTCGATGCCGTCGAAGTCGATTTTGGTGGTGCTGGCGGCTGCCGGCGCCGCGGGAGTGGCGGCCACTGCCGGTGCCGCTGGAGTGGTGGCCGCTGGCGCCGCCGACTTTGCAGTCCTTTTTTCCTCGTCGTTCTCCCGCACGAAGGGGTTGGGGAGGTCCTTCCGGAGCACGATGGCGTAGATGGACGCGGAATTGGGCAGGGTGGCGTTGGACTGGGCAAACCAGTCCAGGGAGGGGCCGGCGTCGGTGGAGCCGAGGAAGTAGAGGTACTTGCCGCTTCGATCGAACGCCGGTTCGGCAACGGCGCCGAGGCCGTCGGTGAGGCGTGTTGAGCGTCCATCCTCCACGTTATAGACGAAGAGGACCGTCGTGAGAGCCTGGACATCCACGGTGTAGGCGAGCCACTTGGAGTCCGCCGACCACGAGGTGTAGACCAGACCGATGGGTGCGAAGATAGCGTTGCCACCAACCCGCTTGGCACTACCGGAGGTGAGGTCGAGCATATAGATGGACTGGGAATTGTCTACGTAGGAGACCTTCGAGCCGTCCGGTGCCCATTTGAGGTTCGAATAGAAGCCGGCGCCGCCGGCCTTGTAGGTGCGATGGGCTCCCTTCCCGTCCTGTGGGGCAACATGCAGCTGGTACTCGCCGCCTTCGTCCGAGAACCACGCGATGCGCGCACCGTCTGGCGACCATGCCGGGTTCCGGTCGTGAACGCCCGGAGAATTGGTGAGGTTGCGCGCATCGCCTTTTTCGGCGGGAATCGAAACGATCTCGCCGCGCAGCTCGAGAGCCACCCGGGCTCCTGACGGGGAAATGCTGGCGCCGCGGACATACTGGTTGCCGCTCACCCAGCGGGGCCGGGTTTCCCGCAAATCGGCGGCAACACCGATGGTGAGTTTCCGGGACTGGGCCGTGGCCGGATCGAAGTGATAGAGGTAACCGGCCCGCTCATAGGCAACCTTCCCCGCCCCGGCGGAGGCGGCCAGGATCGGAAAATCGGTGAATGTTGTGAGTGCCTTCACCTGCTTCGTGGCGACGTCGTAGGCATGAAGGTTGAATTCGCCGCTGCGGTCGGAAAGGAAGTAGATGGCATTGCCGATCCACATTGCGTCGATGTCATTGCTGCGGCCGGCCGGCTGGGGGATCTTTTCCATCGCGTGGGAGGCGCTGGTATAGAGCCAGATCTCCGAATTCCGGCCGCCGCGGTACCGCTTCCACTGGTCAAAGGCGCGGGGGAGTGGATTGTAGGCGATCCGCTGGCCATCCGGCGACCAGGTGGCCTGGGCGGCGGTCGGGATCGGCAATGGCACCTCGGCGCCACCGGCGGCCGGAACGGCGAACAGCTGGGTGCGACGGGTAATCGTGCCGCGGCGCGCCGAGACAAAGAGCACTTGCCTTCCGTCCGGGGAGAACGCTTGTGCCGCGTCACCGCCCGGATGCCACGTAAGGCGCTTCGGTTCGCCGCCTCCTACCGGCACCAGGTACACGTCCGCGTTGCCATCGTAGTTGCCGGTAAAGGCGACCAGTTTGCCGTCCGGCGAGAACACCGGGTTGGATTCATCGCCGTCGGCGGTGGTGAGGCGCAGTACCCCGGTGCCGTCGAGTCGCGCCGACCAGAGGTCGCCGGCGTACACGAAGGCCACATGGGTGGCACTGGTGGCGGGCTGGCTCAGCAGCCGGGTGTCGGTCATGTTCTGGGCGCCGGCACCGGCGGGCAGGAGGACCAGCACCGCTGCAACCGCAAGACGTGCCTGCATCGACGACTCCGGGCGGGGGGCGGAAGGGACGGGCGTGCAGGTTCCGAAACTAACGCTCCGTGCCGGGCTCTGCCAGTTGGCGCCCCGGGCATTTTTGCCTTTACAGCATCGCTCGGATCCGGCACGTATGGGCGCGTTCAGGAACTCGGCGTAATCGACCGATCCCCGGCTGGATCGGGCGGTGTTCGGCACCCTTTGGCATTGCGAGGGCCGGGACCATCTTGAGGTTAAGGGGCCGGTAGGCGCGTCCGAAGCCGCGGCGCACCGTCGGGCCGGTGACACGATTCGCCCCCCGTTTACGCAACAGCCTTCCGAACCCACGACGGGAGCCCCCGATGCGCAGCACCCTGATCGCACTCCTCATCCTGGCCCCCAGCGCCGCCCACGCCCAGAAGCCCAAGGTCGACGTGCAGACCGTCGCCCCCAACGAGCAGGGCCTGTCCTACAGCATCAGCCCCAAAGGCGCCCACGTCGTCGCCATCACCCAGAAGGGCACCCGCTGGGTGGTCCTCCATGACGGCGTGGCCGGCCCCCTCTTCGACCAGATCATCAGCGACGGCGGAGGAGGCCGGATCAACTTCAGTCCCGACGGCACCCGGTTCGGCTACGCGGGCCGTCAGGGCCAGGAATGGGTGATCGTGATCGACGGCAAGGAAGTGCTCCGCCGTCCGATCGGCACCAACCAGACCGTCCTCCGGGGCGGTGGCCTGGGGGTGCGGTTCACGCCAAACGGCAAGCACTGGTTTCTCCACTACAACAACGGATCCGAGGGCAATCCCCTCGCGGATCCGCCCCGGCTGATCTGGGACGGGGTCGCCGGTCCCCCCGGCGCCGAAGCCAACGTCACGGTGAGTGCCGACGGCGAGCAC
>JANNSC010000271.1:0-2451 GCA_031402135.1 Gemmatimonadales bacterium
GAGGACCCCCACTTCGTGGACGCCAAGCCGAGCCACATTGTCACCCTGAATCGCGCCGATGTGTTGATCGAGGGCGGGGCCGAGCTCGAAATCGGCTGGCTGCCATCACTCCTGGAAAGCGCCCGCAATCCCCGGATCGCCTCGGGCGCCCCCGGCCGCATCGTGGCCTCGGGAGGGATCACGATGCTGGAAATCCCCGCGACGTTCGATCGTTCCAAGGGGGACGTTCACTCGATGGGCAACCCGCATTTCCTGTTGGATCCGCTTGCGGTCAAGATCGTGGCGGCCCAAATCGCCGATCACCTTACCAAGGTCGCGCCGGGGTCCGCGGAGCTGTTCAAGGCCAACCTGAAGCAATTTGAGGCCACGCTCGATCTCCGGTTGGCCGAATGGCGCAAGCAGCTCGCCCCGTACGCCGGAGCCAAGATCGTGACCTACCACAAGGACTTTGTCTATCTGGCCGCGCGGTTCAACCTGGAGGTGGTCGAGACCCTCGAGCCCAAACCGGGGATCGCCCCCTCGCCGGCTCACCTCGCGAGGGTCATTGGCACGATGAGAGCCACCAAGGCACGGGTCATTCTGGTGCAGCCCTACCAGAACCGAAGGACGGCGGAAACCGTGGCGCGCCAGACCAATGCGCTGGTCCTGGATGCACCCCAGCAGCCGGGGGTCGCGAAAAACACGGCGACGTATTTCGATTTGATGAATTATCTGGTTGGTACCCTGGCCGCCGCTCTGGAGGCGAAGAAATAATGCCCACCGATCTCTCCGTCGTTTGGGCCGTCATGAAATGGCCGTTGGCGGCTTGCCTGATCCTCCCTCCGTTGTTGGTCTATCTCGGCCTGCACGTGGTGAGGCGCGAGGTGATTTTCGTGGACCTGGCGCTGGCGCAAGTGGCCACCTTGGGATCCTGCGTCGGGCTGATTCTGGGGTACAACATCAATGACCGAAGCACTTTCTTCATTTCGCTCGGCGTTACCTTTCTCGGAGCGGCACTCTTCAGCTGGTCACGGAGCCACAAGAAGGGCCCCGTGCCCCAGGAAGCAATTATCGGCATCACATTCGTGGTTGCTGCCGCCGGCGTGATTCTCCTGTTGAGCCGTGTGGCGGGAGGGAAGGAAGAGCTGGAGCACTTATTGACCGGGGACATCCTCAATGTAACGGGTGCGGAGGTCGGTCAACGCGGAGCAATATTCGCGGCGCTCGCGGCATTTTACGCCGTGTTCCATCAACGGTTTGCCCTGATTTCTTCCGACCCGGAGGCCGCCTTCGCCCAGGGTATGCGAGTCCGGTTGTGGGATTTTCTCTTTTACGCTGCCTTCGCGCTGGTCGTCGTGAGTTTTGTTCGAGTGGCCGGGGTGCTGTTGACCTTTGCCTATCTCATTGTGCCCGCGGTGTGCGGCGTGATGCTGGCGCAAAGCTGGATGCGCCGGTTGGCCATTGGGTGGGTGACCGCTGCCATCGCAAGCCTGGTCGGACTCTCGGCGTCCTACTGGCTGGATTTGCCCACCGGCGCAGCAATCGTGTGTGCGTCCGGGTTGCTCCTGGTCGTCGTCGGTACGATTGGGAGTCTGCGACGGCGCGTTGGCCCCACCGTCATCCAGCCACGCTAGCCTTCGGGTGCCGGAGAAAACTACCCGAAGCCCCGGAAGGGATGCCACGTGAAGCAGCAGAAATGGGCATGGCTGGCAGGCGTCTGGACCGGGCTGGTTCTTGCCTTGCCCTCCACCCTTCCGGCTCAAATCGACTATCGAAACCTCGACGACGACCGCCCGACCCTGATGGAAGACGCCTATCCGGTCGAGCGCTACGCCTTCGAGTTCCTCGCCTCCTGGCGCTATGGTCGGGACCGACAGGGCCGGAGCACCCACGCATTCACACCGGAAATCGCCTACGGAATTCTGCCCAACGCTCAGCTGGGCCTGAAATTCCCCCTCTCCGGCACCGGCACTCCGAACGGACGGGACTGGGGCATCTCGGGCCTCCGGCTCTTTGCCCTGTACAACTTCAACACTGAAAACCGGCTCCTCCCTGCCCTCTCCCTCCGGAGTGACATCACCTTCCCGGTCGGAAGCCTTGCCGGGGAAGGAACCCGCGTATCGGTCAAGGCCATCGCCACCCGGTCCTGGGGCCGGAACCGGCTCCACCTGAACGGCGCCTACACCCTCGGGAAGGATCGGGAACTTGGAGCGGCCGAAGCGGCCCACAAATGGTGGGTGGGCGCGGCGGTGGACCGGACGCTGTATCGGCAGAGCGTATTGCTGATCGCCGAGGTGTATGCCTTGCGGTCGCTCTCTACCGACCCGGTCCAGCTGAACGCCTCACTTGGCTTACGCCTTCAGGTGACACCGTATCTGGTCTTCGACGCGGGCATCGGCCGGAGGCTCCGGCAGGTGGCGGGACCGGACTACGAGGTAACGGCGGGCTTCTCCCGCGCCTTCGCGATTCCCG
>JANNSC010000272.1:0-2598 GCA_031402135.1 Gemmatimonadales bacterium
AAGCCTTCCGCATGAACTCTCCCCTGCCCTGGTGCGCTACGGCCGAAAAAGCTGGCCGTAGCGGCGTTTGAATTCTGATTTCCGCGCCTCCGGGTCGGTCCCGGGAAGTCCACGGCAGCGGCTGGCGGCGTGGGCGTCCCACCCTTCGGGCCAGGAGGTGAACACCAAAGTCCGACAGGCGGGGCAGCGCACCTTTTTCCCTACGACCTGCCCCACCATTAGTTCCTCGGCATTCATGATCACGCCAGCGGGGTTGAGGTTGGGGAGCAGCGAGCGCTGCTGGGGGCCCCGTTCCATCGGGACATCGCGGAGCAGGGCTTCGAGGCCAAGCGCCAGAGCCTGGCCGGCGATTTCCGGGCGGAGCTCGGAGTGGGCCGCCAGAAAGGCCGCGAGATCTTTGCCCTTGTCAAGGTGCTCCAGAAGCGAGCGTACCGTCACCTCGGTTCCGGCAAAGACCGGTGCACCCCCTCGGACTTCAGCGGTTCGGTTGACCACCTGGTACAATGCCCGCACCGGCTCCTCCCCCAGCGTCGAAGTGCGAAGCTAACCCCCCGCGGGTAGCGGCGCAGCCCCGGCGCTCGTAGGTTGCCGCATCATGGCAGAAACCTCCCGAATTCTGGTCGAAGCCTGCGTCGATTCCGTCGCATCCGCTGCCGCCGCGGTGGCGGGGGGCGCCGAGCGGCTGGAACTCTGCGGCGGATTGGTCGAAGGGGGGCAGAGCCCCAGCGCCGGCATGGTTGCGACGGTCAGGGAGCGGATCAGCGCCACACTGCACATCCTGATCCGGCCGCGGGGCGGGGATTTCCTCTATGACGAGGACGAGGTTCTGGTGATGCTGGGCGACATCGACCTGGCGATGCGGCTGGGCGCCGACGGGGTGGTGATCGGCGCACTGCGGGCCGACGGAACGGTGGACGCGGAATGCACCCGGCGGCTGATGGTGGCGGCCCGGCCGATGGCGGTGACGTTTCATCGGGCCTTCGATCTGACCCGCGACCCCGACGAGGCGCTGGACGAACTGGTGGCCCTGGGGGTCGAGCGAGTGCTCACCTCGGGGCAGGCGGCCACCGCGGAGGCGGGGATTGCGGTCATTCAAGCGATGGTGCAGCGATCGGCGGGGAAGATCGCAATCCTGGCCGGCGGCGGGATCAACGAGGAGAATGCAGCACGGATCGTGAAGGCAACCGGGGTAGGCGAGATTCACGTGCGCGGAAGCCGCACCGACCCGAGCGCGATGACCTTTCGGCGGGGTGAAGTTTACATGGGGCGGGCGTACCAGCCGGACGAGTACCGGCGGGTCGAGACCGACCCGGAACGGGTGAAGAGGATTGTTACTGCGGTGGACCGCGAGCAGTGAGCGGCAGACCAGGGATGGTGAGTTCCCGCTAGCGCCCCGCCTGCGCCGCGGCGTAGACCGCTCCGCTGACCACCGCCGAAAGAACCGTCCCCCAAGCGAGGTCCACAACGGCGACCACCGTGGGGTAGTCCCGGATGAGGGCGAGGCTGGTCAGGTCGTAGGCCGCGTACGCCGCCAGCCCGAAGAATCCGCCAAGCAGTACAGCGCGCTGGAATGACTGTTTTTCCACAGCCGGGATGGCCACGATCACCACGAGCGCCGCGACGTAGATGAGGTAGAACAGGACCGCCGGAACCCAGCGCACGTCAGGACGCATCAAGTGCCCGAGCTGGCTCCGGTAGAACCCGCGCGCCACCACCCCGAGCCAGACTATGTCCAACCCGAAACACACTACCGCTCCGACACCGTAAAGCTTGAGGAACTGGAGGATGGTCATTTAGCGCGCCGGAGCATGGACACGGAGCAGCGCCCGCCAGTGGGCAAGATCCCGGACCGTCGTGATCCCCTCCCCGAGCGAACCCAGGGACGGTACTCCTGCGCCACCCACGAGCAGGGCCGTGCCCGGTCGGAGCATTTTCCGGAGCGCCACCAATTCCGATCGGACCACCTGGGGATCGGCGGGGAGCACTACACTCAAACCCACGACGTCCGCGTCCTCGCTCAAAGCGGCGGCGGCGATCTCCGCCGCCGGCAGATCAGGCCCCAGGTAAGTGACCCGCCACCCGGCGTGGGCCGCAGCCGCTGCAGCGAGCGCGGCTCCTAACTCATGGCGCTCCAGAGCCAGGCAGGCCACCACCGCCCGAGGTGCCCCCGGCGGTGCGACCAGCACATCCACCAGCCAGGCCAGCTCCGCGCGCACCACCGCAGAGGCGGCGTGCTCGTGCGCGACACTGATCTCTCGGCTGTGCCAGGCCTCGCCGATTCGTCGCAGCAGCGGCGAAACCACCTCGTCCAAATACCCCGACGTGCCCACCGACATGAGCGCCGTCCGGAGCACGGCCTGCAATCGTTCCGGAGACAGGTCCGCCACCGCCAGAAAAGCGCGTTCCCGATAATCTGCCGTGGGCGTCGGTCGGGATAATCCGCGCTCGGCATCTTCTGCCACCAGTTGTCGCAGCGCCTCGACCGAAAGTGCCGCCGTCTGCCCCACCGACCGGCCGGCTTGGGTCGCCTTGACCAGCAGCGCGAGCCGGTCGATATCGGCATCGGAATACAGCCGCTGACCCGCCTCGCTTCGCCCC
>JANNSC010000273.1:0-6281 GCA_031402135.1 Gemmatimonadales bacterium
GCCGTGGCAGATTCCGGCATCAAGGCCACCAACGTCATCATGCGGGTGAGTCTCTACCGGTTTGCCGACGGGATGCAGCAGGCGGCAATGGCTGACATGCGGACCCATCTTGTCCCAATCTGGGAAGCGCAGAAGCAGGCGGGGATCATTCTCGGCTACTCGACGATGGCGAATTTCAATCCGAGTTCCCGCGATGATTGGCAATTCGGTATCACATTAACGTACAAGGACAACGCAGCACTTGATGGTCTGGGCGCCAAGAACGGTCCGATCACCCTCAAGCACTACGGTTCGGAGGTTGCCCGGACCCTGGCCAATGAAGCCCGGGGAAAACTCCGGGTGCTGATGTCCAGCAACCAGATCACCGTGGCGACCTACGCCCGCCCGTAACTACCGGATGGGAAAAACCCCGCCGCCCGGGCACAGGTCCGGGCGGCGGGGTTTTTGGGGGCACGGGCGGCCGATCTGCCGGAGCAGCCGCCCAATGCTCTATCTTTGCAGGCGTGGCACCGCTCCCGCCAGACCGAGGATTGACCACTCCACCCCCCAAGGAGTCCGTGCATGCGATCACTGTTTCTCTCGGCGATGCTGGGTCTCGCTTCACTCCCGTACGTTGCCGAGGCGCAGACCATTGCCGGCGAATGGGATGCCGCGTTCAACACCCCCGGCGGGGCACGGAACTTCAAGGTTGTGTTCGTGGTGGCCGGAGAGACCCTCAGCGGCACCGTCAAGCGAGAAGCCGGGGATGTCCCGCTGGCGGGCAGCATCAAGGGCAATGTGGTGACGTTTTCCTATACGGTGAATTACAACGGGAATGACCTGGTCCTCACGGTCACCGCGACGCTGGCCGGAGATTCCCTGAAGGGCGTGGTGGACTTCGGCGGGGCGGCGGAGGATGAGTTCTGGGCCAAGCGGGCCACCGCTCCACCGGGCAGCTGACGCTACGATGGCAGAGCCTCCCGCTCGGCGGTTTGGGGGCAGGGCCGCTCATTCGTCAGGGAATACGGCCGGGGGCAACATCGAGCCCCAGACCGGAGGCGTTGGCACGGATCCGATCGTCAAATGAGAGCAAAGTGACCGGTCCAATGGCCTCGTGAAAGAGGGCCGCAGTGGCGAGGTGCAGGGCGTCGAGGGTGCGCACCGGCTCAGCGGGGAACCGGACCCGGGCCCGATTGAGCACCCGCTCGGAAAGATCGTGCACGGCCCAGCTGGATTCGGCGATGTCGAGCAAGTGTAGCGCGGCGAGCTCATCTCGGGAGGTGAGCCGACCGGACGCCCGGGCCCGAGCCAACCCCCGGGCACATTCAACGCCGGTCAGGGACGAAGCCACCACTTGGCTGGCACCGGCGAGGATCCGGCGAACTGCGGCCGCGCTGGGCTCACCGAGCAGCCATGCCAGCACGGCGCTCGACTCGGCATAAACAATCACCGCTCGTCGCGTTCCTCGGCGAGGAGATCCCGGGCCAGACCTGCCGGCGCCTTGAGTGGGGAGGCGGGATAAGGATCGGGCGAGGGCTCGGCAAGGCGAAGATGGCCCGCTGCCGCCATCCGGGCGAGCGCCCCGTAGGGCGGCTTTTCGGCCCAACCGGATGGGTCGGGCTGGCGCAATTCGGCGACGACCCGGCCGCGGTCGGTTACCAGCACCGATGCTCCCCCCTGCACCTCCCGCAGGATCCTGCTCAGGTGGGCCTTGAGTTCTCGTACTCCGACGGTTCGCATAATTCAATGTAGTCACCAGAGACTACATCGGCAAGTGGGTTGGGAGCCCGGCTCCGGGTACGGCGATAGTTTTTCGGGAGGTGGTGGTCTACAAACTACAACATCCACAGATTACCCAGATTTCACCGATGATTTGAGGGGCTATGAATGAAGCGCTGGAGCGATTGACCGCGGCCCTGGCCGACCCCTACCGGGTGGAGCGGGAACTCGGTGCCGGCGGCATGGCGACGGTAATCGGTGCGGCCCGCTTCCTCATCGAAATAAAAACCACCGCCAACTTGCAGCATCCCCACATCCTCTCGCTGCACGACTCGGGGGCGGTGGAGGAGGCGGTGCGGATTGCCACCGAGGTGGCCATGTCAGGAGCGGGGCGGCGTCCGAATACCGCTTCACAGATTTCACCGGTTACGCCGATGATTCCGCATTGATGGTTACCTCTCTGGGGGGTGGTGGATGAATCTTCGTTTCGCGCGGGTTACACTTGCCGTGCTCAGCGTGGCGCTCGTGCTCCCGGGCCGGCTCGGCGCGCAGAACTTCGAGGTGGTCGAGGCGACCATCGCCAGCGTCCACGCCGCCCTCAAGTCGGGCCGGCTGAGCTGCCGATCCTTGGTGCAGGGGTATCTCGATCGGATTGCCGCCTACGACAAGGCGGGCCCCAGCCTCAACGCCATCCAATACATCAACCCGCGGGCACTGCTGGAGGCGGATTCCCTGGACGGGGTGATGCGGGCCAAGCAGCCGCTTGGCTCACTCCACTGCATCCCGGTGCTGCTCAAGGACCAAGTCGAGACTCGCGACATGCCGACTACCTACGGCTCGGCATTATTCAAGGAATTCATTCCGGCACGGGACGCGACGATCGTGATTCGGCTGGAAGCGGCGGGCGCGATCATTTTGGCCAAAACCACCATGGGGGAATTCGCGTCCCGCTATGTCGGCTCCGGGTTCGGCGCGGTGCGGAATGCCTACGATCCCACCCGCAACCCCAGCGGCTCCTCGGGAGGCTCGGCGTCGGGAGTGGCGGCCAACTTCGGGTTGGTAGGAATCGGGGAGGATACCGGCGGCTCGATCCGGGGGCCGGCGGCGGTGAGCAACCTGGTGGGGCTCCGGCCGACGCTACCGCTGGTGAGCCGATTCGGGATGATGCCGGCCAACCCAACCCAGGACACCATGGGGCCGATGGCGCGCACGGTGATGGACGCGGCGCTGCTGCTGGAGGTGATTGCGGGGTACGATCCCAAGGACGCGATCACGGCGTACGCGGTGGGAAGGATTCCCAAGAGCTATGCGGCAACGCTGCGGAGCGACGCCCTGCGGGGGGCGCGAATCGGGGTGGTGCGGGAGCCGATGGATACCAGTACCGACCGGACATCGGAGGACTACGCCAAAGTACAGGCGGTGTTCGATCGGGCGATCCAGCAGCTGGCAGCCCTGGGAGCGACGGTGATCGACACGCTGGTCATTCCCAACCTGGCGATGGAGCGGGGCATCAATAATGATTACGAAACCGAACGGGCCACCGACGATTACCTGAAGGAGCACCCCAACGCGCCGGTGAAGACCTTCAAGGAGATCCTGCTGGCGGGGGTGGTGACGCCGTGGCGGGCGCGCGGGCTGATGGGCGTGGTGGGCAAGACGACCAACGATCCCGGCTACCTGACGGTGATCCAGAAGCGGGAAACGCTGCGGCTCGGGGTGCTCACGGTGATGGCCGATCAGCGGCTCGACGCCATTGCCTACCCGACGTTCAATCACCAGCCGACGGTAATCGGAGACAGCGTCCTGACCAAGCCGAAACCGAACGACCGCTACGGCCGAGGCGACAACCGGGGCTTGAGCCCTGCCATCGGCTTCCCTGCCCTGACGGTACCGGCGGGATTCACCACCGATGCGCTGCCGGTGGGGCTGGAGCTCTTGGGGCGGCCGTTCAGCGAGGCGATGCTGCTGGGGTTCGGCTACTCGTTCGAACAGGCCACCCACCATCGGCGGCCGCCGCCTCACACACCCGCCCTTGGGAAGCAGCGCTGAGGGTCCACCGATCGATCCACAGATTGCGCAGCTTACCCAGCGAATGGCGCAGGCATCGAAGCAGTGACGCTGGCAAAGGATCTATTGATGGTGGCCCGGGATCTGGCCGGGAACGCCGTCGCGCGAACACCTCTTCGTAAGGTGGGCTCTGTGTTCAAATCACTCCGGGGAATCAGTCTTGCCGTGGCCACGCTCAGCATCCTTCCGCCGGCTGCCGCGGCCCAATTGTCCGACGTCTCGGCCGCGATGCAGTGGCGCCAGATCGGCCCGTTTCGGGCCGGGCGAGCCCGGGCCCTGGCCGGGGTGGCCAGCCAGGCCAACGTTTTCTACATCGGCTTCGACAATGGCGGCCTCTGGCGCTCGACCGACTACGGCTCCAACTGGGTAGCGCTGTTCGACCGGGAATCGACCGGCTCGATCGGTGCAATTGCGGTGGCGCCCTCCGATCCCAACATCATTTACGTGGGGAGCGGCGCCGGCATCATCCGGCCCGATCTGGCTACCGGCGACGGGATGTACAAGTCCACCGATGCCGGAAAGAGCTGGACCCATCTGGGCCTCCGGGAGAGCCAGATGATTGCGATGGTGGATGTGGACCCGGCCAACCCCAACCGGCTCTTCGTGGCAGCGCTGGGCCACCCGTACGGGCCCAATGAGGAGCGGGGGATCTTCCGCTCCACCGATGGGGGCCGGACCTTCGAGAAGGTGCTGTACAAGGACGCCTATACCAGCGGCAACGACGTCCGGATCGATCCTTCCAACCCCAATATCGTCTACGCGGCGCTGTGGCAGCAGCAGCAGGCGTTTTGGGAGGGGGGCGGGTTTGGCGGCGGCGGGAACGGGATCTTCAAGTCCAGCGACGGCGGGACCACCTGGAAGCAACTCACCGAGGGGCTGCCCTCGGTGCTCCAAGCCAACATCGCGATGGCGCCCAGCAATTCGCAGATCCTCTACGCCATGGTGGCGCCGGCGACAGCGACCGGCGGCTCCGGACCAGTGGGCTTCTACAAGACCACCGATGGCGGAGAGCATTGGTACCTGGCAGCGCGAGGGCCCAATGGTGCGGCAAACGCAATGATGCCGACGCCCGATACCCGTCCCATGGGCCGGATCGGCGGCGGGGACGTGCCTACAATTGCGATAGACCCCAAGGATCCCAACGTGGTGTACAGCGCCTCAACGGTGATGTGGCGGACCGAGGACGGAGGGCTCAGTTGGTCAGCGGTGCGGGGCGCCCCGGGCGGCGACGACTACCAGAAGATCTGGATCAACCCGGAACACTCCAACATCATCCTTGCAGTGGCCGACCAGGGCGCGGTGATTTCGGCCAATCGGGGGTTCTCCTGGAGCAACTGGTACACTCAGCCGACGGCGGCGATGTACCACGTCACCACTGACAACAACTTCCCCTACCGGGTCTGCAGCGGCCAGCAGGACTCGGGCTCGGCGTGCGTGGAAAGCCGCTCGACCCTCGGCCAGATCACCTTCCGGGACTGGCATCCGGTGAACATCCAGGAATACGGAATCGCGGCGCCCGATCCACGGGACCCCGACTTGGTGTTCGGAAGCGCCCGAAATGGGGTGTCGCTGTTCAACCGGAAGAATGGCCAGACCGCGCAGGTGGGGCCGGACCAGATGGCGCGGGGCACCGACTTCGGCCGCAATGTGCGAACCATGCCGATCGCCTGGTCGCCGGTGGATCCGAGTGTGCTGTTCTACACCTCGAACGCGGTGTGGAAGTCGGTGGATCATGCCCGAAGCTGGACTCGAATCAGCCCCGACCTGGCTCGGCAGACGTGGACCGCGCCGGCGAGCGCCGGCAAGTACGCCAGCGGCGTGACGCCTTCACCACTGGGCACGATCACCGCGCTCTCGCCCTCGCCGCGCAGCGTGGCGGTGATCTGGGCCGGCACCGACGATGGCAACATTCAGGTGACGATGAACGGGGGCATCAGCTGGGCCAATGTCACCCCTGCGGCCATCAAGCCCTGGACCAGGATTTTCAATATCGAGGCGGGGCAATTCGATCGGCTCACCGCCTACGCGGCGGCCAATACCATGCGGATCGACGACATGAATCCGCATTTCTTCAAAACCCATGATGGCGGCAAGACCTGGACCGAGATCAACACCGGCATTGCGCCCGGCGCGGTATCCAACTCGATCCGTGAGGACCCCAGACAGAAGGGGCTGCTCTACGCCGGCACCGACACTCAGGTGTGGGTTTCCTTCGATGACGGGGCGCACTGGCAGAGCCTGCGCCACAACATGCCGGCGATTTCGGTGCGCGACGTGACGGTGAAGGACGACAGCAGTTGCTGGTGCGCCGACCTGGTGGTGGGCACCCACGGCCGGGGGTTTTGGATTCTGGACGACCTCTCCCCGTTGCGACAACGGGCGGCGGTCGTGGCTGCCGAGTTGGCCGGGACGCCATATCTCGTCCGGCCGGGGCCGGCGGTGAGGGTTCGATTTGGTAGCGTTGAGCCGACCCCGCTGCCCCCGGAGATCGCCGCCGGGGAGAACCCGCCCCCGGG
>JANNSC010000274.1:0-1811 GCA_031402135.1 Gemmatimonadales bacterium
CCTACATCCAGGAGCAGTTCCGTGGCTTCGGGCTGGCACCGGGAAACCCCAGCGGCGGCTACATCCAACCGGTTCCTCTGGTGGCAATGACTGCCGACCCCGGGATGACGCTGCTCATTTCCGGCAAAGCCGACAAGACGCTGAAATATCGCGAGGACTTCGTGGCCTGGACTCGGCATGTGGCGCCATCAGTCGAGCTAAAGAAGGCGGAGCTGGTGTTCGTCGGCTATGGGGTGGAGGCGCCGGAGTATGCCTGGGATGATTTCAAAGGCCTAGATCTGACCGGCAAGGTGCTGGTGATGCTGGTGAATGATCCGCAGCTGCCCGACACCACCCAGTTCGGTGGCAAGGCAATGACCTACTACGGGCGGTGGACCTACAAATTCGAGCAGGGAATGCGCCACAAGGCGGCCGGTGTTCTGCTGGTTCATGAAACTTCGGCGGCGGGTTATCCGTGGCAGGTGGTGCAGGGGATGGGTGGCGAGAAGTTCAACCTTGCCACCGCCGACAGCAACCGTGCCACGGTGCCGATGGAGGGCTGGATTCATCTCGATCACGCCAAGGCGCTCTTTGCCGCGGCAGGTCAGGATTTCGATTCCCTGAAGGCCCATGCCACCACCCGGGAGTTTGCCCCGGTCCGGCTTGGCATGACGGCCTCCGTCACCATCAAGAACCAGATCCGTTCGGTGGCATCGCGCAATGTGATTGGCAAGCTCGAGGGCAGCGATCCACTGCTCAAGGATGAATACATCATCTACACCGCCCACTGGGATCACTTCGGGATCTCCACCCCGGTGAACGGCGATTCGATTTACAACGGCGCCCTCGACAATGCCAGCGGCACCGCCGCGCTGCTCAACCTGGCCCGGGCTTTTGCGGCAATGCCCATCGCCCCCAAGCGGTCCATTCTATTCCTTGCCGTCACCGCGGAAGAACAGGGTTTGCTCGGCTCGCAATATTACTCGGTGGTGCCGCTTTATCCCCTCGCCAAGACGCTGGCCAATATCAACGTCGATGGGGTGAACACGCTGGGGCGGGTCACCGATTTGGTGGTGATCGGCATGGGAGCCTCGGAGCTGGAGGACTACGCCAGCGCCGCCGCCGCCGAACAAAACCGAGTGCTGAAGCCCGATCCGGAATCCGAAAAGGGCTTCTACTATCGCTCCGATCACTTCAACTTTGCCAAGCAAGGTGTGCCGGCATTTTACGCCGAGGGCGGGGTCGATGTGATTGGCCGGCCCGCCGATTACGCCATGAAGATGCGGGACAAGTTCACCGCGGAGGATTACCACAAGCCGTCCGATCAGATCAAGCCCGATTGGGATCTGTCCGGCGCCGTCGATGATGTGGTGCTCTACCTGACCATTGGCTACCGGGTGGCCCAGGCGGCGAAGTTCCCGGAGTGGCGGGTGGGCAACGAGTTCCGGGCAACCCGGGAAGCGATGCTGAAGCGGTAAGCGGCGGAGGTGAGGGGTGAGGGGTGAGGGGTGAGGGGTGCGGTGGCAACGGCCACGGCCACGGTCCTCACCACTCACTGCCTACCCCCCGCCATCCAGAACTGCACCGAATACTCCCACACCGTCACCGCAATTCTCCGCCCGTCAGGTGAATAGCTGGGATGGGTCTTGTTGGTCGGATCAAAGGTCAGCTGCTGCACCCCGCCTCCCGCCGCCGGAATCCGGAAGATCTGGAAGAACTTTCCGGTGTCGGGAGCAACGAACGCGATCCACTTTCCATCCGGCGAGGTACCGATTCCCGAAAAGAGGTGTTCGCTTTGGTAGCGATGCAGCACGCGGATCGGGCCGCCGCTC
>JANNSC010000275.1:0-2959 GCA_031402135.1 Gemmatimonadales bacterium
GGGGCGGAGCATCTGGGGATCTTCGTCGAGGCCAACGTGGTCCCGGAGAAATACCGCGACCACCGGCACGTCTTTCACAGCCCGGTGATATTCGTGCCCCGCCTCGACCGGGAAGAATTCGTCCGGGTCGCCGACGACATCTGTCGGCGTCTGCAGCACACTCGCGGCAAGGCGGTGTTCATGTTTCCGTTGCAGGGCGTCGGGCGATATTCGGTGCCCGGCGGCCCGCTTCACGATCCCGAGAGCGATGCGGCGTTCTTCGGCGCGCTTCGGGCGGGGCTCCCGCCGAGCGTGGAAGTCGTGGAAGTCGATGCCCATGCGGAAGCCCCCGCGTTCGTGCGCGAGGCGGTGCGGCGTCTGATCGGGTTGGTGGAGGCAGGTGGGGCGTGAGTGACGTCGCCTCAGCGCCAGATCCGGATCGTGCGGACCTCGTAGGCCTGAAGCATAACCTCTTCCGATAGCGCCACCCCCGGGCGCAAGCCCGACCCAGGGACAATCATCACTGCCAACGCTCCAGACCGTGAAGCCGCGATCCTTTCCCAGGCCGGAGACGTTCAGGCGGCGATGGGGAATATCCTGGGGTGGTAGGGCTGCATGGCTAGAGTCTAACCGTCGCGCCGGCCCAGCCGCTGGGATCCTTGTCGCTCTCGTACACCCGGTCCACATCCACCAGAAGCCGGCCCCCGTCCACCCGGATTGGGAGCCGGTCCATGTTTCGGGTGGCACGTCCCGAAATAAAGACCCCCTCCGGCGTGTACTTCGATTGGTGCTTTGGGCACTGAAACCGTTCCTGGTCGCCCAGCCACTTGAGCGCGGTGTTCTGGTGTGGGCAGGAGAGCGCAAAGGCACAGGCGTTGCCCTGACTGCGAACCAGAATTACCTGGTTGGCGCGGTCCACCGTTGCCCCGTCCCGGGCCGGGATCGGGTAGGGCCTTTCTCCGCCTGGAAGCTCCGGCGCCAGCCAGAGTCCTGCGCAAACCCCCGCTGTATCTCGTAGAAAATCGCGGCGGCAGCTCATTTGAAGACCAGCATGATGCCAACGCTCAGTACCGATACGCCCATTGATGCCATGCCGACTGTCCGGTGAAATCGACTCGGGTCGGTGCGGTCCTTGGCGCTCCTGGCGAGCGAGGTTCCGGTATAGACAAAACCTGCAGTGGCGGCCATGAACATCAGCCCGTGCACCGTTCGTTTGACCTGGCCGTTCGGGTCCTTCCGGCTGTCCCAGAGATTCCAGAGCCCCGTCACGGTGTTGACGGTAAACACGATACCGGTCGCCGTCGCGAACGGCTTGTGCAGATCCGTCGCCCACTTGGGTGGGTTGTTCCGGTTCCTGAGAATGGCGTCGCCCGAGATGTAGGAACCGATGAACAGCGGGATCATCGCCCAGCTCATCGTCTTGTGGATCTTCCGACGGACGTTGTACAAGCCGCTGTATTCGATCGCCTTGACTCGGGACCGGGTACGGGCGGTGTCCATCCCCGCCACCTCCGTCGGCGCCGGGTTGATCGCCGCCATTTCCACCGCCGGGGCGTACATCGGCGGGCTGACTTCGGGAGGGGCCGGATTTCCGGCGAGCGCGGGCAGCAGTCGTGCGAGGGTGGTCAAGGCGGTATGCATAGTCATTGCTTCAGGCCGCGAGGAGGGCGGTCCCGAGGAGCAGCGACCCGAACCACAGGGTAAGGCTTGCCCGGGCTGCTCGCTGGAGGCGAAGCCAACCGCGATCCTGATCCGCCCATCCAAACCGGAGCGCCATCTCGGCCCGGCGGAGCCTCAGCCCGTTTCCCAGCAGCACCGCGATCAACCCCATCTTGAACCAGAAGAGGGTCGAGGGCAGGAAGGTTTCCAGGTCGGCGGCGAGCATTAGCATTCCGCTGACGAGCGTCAGCGCCAACCCAATCAGCACCGGCCGATGCACCCCATGGAGTTCCTGAAGGTGGGCCCGAAACCGCGCCGAATTGGCGGGGCTGAGTCGCAGCGTCATCCGGTCCGCCGCTACTGCGCAGCCACCCCCAAGCAGCAATCCGCCGAGGTGGACGAACGTCACGGAAGTCGAGATGACACTCGATTCGTTGTAGAGGCTCGCCCACTGAGCGACCAGCTCAGCGGCGAGGGAGACGACGGTCATGGGGGCTCCACGAAGATTCCCTGAGTGAGGTTGCAGGGGACATGCCAACTCGACTCAGTGAGAGCACTTGCAGCCCTGCGCCAAAGGATATCGAGTCGCCATCCCAGAACCGATTGGAACAGAGGTTCGAGCGTCCATGATCCGGGAATCGCTGCAGCCCCATGCGCGGTTTCGGCCTCGCCGTCGAATCCGCGCTACCGGCAGGATGCGGGGGGTCGGACCCTACGGCGTGATCACCGGCAACGTCGCCCAGCGAATGCCCGAACTGGGGGTGGGCATCTTGTGGGGACTCAGTTGAAGGAGGTGGTGCGGTTGGTGGATGGACCGGGCTTCGGTTTGCGCTCGCGGGAGTTGGGCTCAGGCCCGGACTTGCGCTACCGGCCTCGCGTTCGTGGCCGTCAAACAAACCCTCGCTGCTGGCTGCTGGGGCCCAGTCGCCCGGGCCCCCTCTCACCAACCCCGGCCGCCTACCTTCTGGCCGGGGTGTAACTCAGATCGCTCCGCAGCGCTGTGATGAAGCTGACGGTCCGGCGCACCGCAAAGTCCGGCACGTTGAGCAGCCGGTCCGCCTCGAGTTCGCCGTACGCGGCGACCAGGACCTGCCGGTTCGGCACCGGGGTGTTCTCGACGAACTTGTCGAGCGGCCGGACGATCACATACAGCGGCCCATCCGCTCCGGTGATCTGGCTGAGCACGGCGTATCTATAGGGGGAATTCGCCTTGTCGTGGGCCTGCTTGAGCTTCAGCAGGAAATCGAAGTACTCGGGCCCTTTGCCCTGATTGAGATACACCCAGGTGACGGCGTTCATCGCCTTGCCCGGCTCGGTCGCG
>JANNSC010000276.1:0-8713 GCA_031402135.1 Gemmatimonadales bacterium
TTGAGACTGAATGACGGATTCTCGGTGGTCGCCCCGATCAGGGTGACGGTGCCCCGCTCCACGTGGGGCAGGAAGGCGTCCTGCTGAGCCCGGTTGAATCGGTGAATTTCGTCGCAGAAGAGCACGGTGCCCCGGCCCAGCCGGCGGCGCTCCTCCGCTTCCTTGATGATTTCCCGAACCCGCTGGACCCCCTCGGTCACCGCGCTGAAACCAATGAACGCCCGGCCGGTGTGCCGGGAAATCAGATGGGCCAGCGAGGTCTTGCCGGTGCCGGGAGGGCCCCAGAGAATCGAGCTGCCCAGGTCGCCCCGGCGGAGGGCATCCCCCAGCGCCCGCCCCGGCTCCAGCAACTGTTGCTGCCCGGCAAACTCCTCGAGGCGGCGAGGCCGCATCCGCGCCGCCAGCGGCGACGCAGTCGAAAACAGCTCCGGAGTATCGTCCATGCCGCGGGTTACGGTCCCCCGGCGGCAAAACCGCGGAGCAGGAGCAGTGCCGCCGCCCCACCCAGAAACGCCAGCGTGATGCGCATTCGCCGGCTCCGCTGGATTTCCGGAATCAGATTCGATGCCGCCACATACAGGGTGACCCCGGCCGAAAGCGCCAGCCCGTGCCGCGCCAATGGCGCCACCGCCGACGTCAGCAGCGCACCGAGGATGGTGGCAATGCCCAGCACCAGCCCGGCGCCAATGGCCTGGCGTCGCCCCCGCCCGCTGGCCAGCATGATGCTCGACACCGTGACGCCCTCGGGCAGCTTGTGCAGCAGCACTCCCATGAAGAACAGCACCCCCAGGTCCCACGACACCAGGAAGCCGCTCGCAATCGCGACGCCGTCAAAAAAGGAGTGCAGGGTGAGCCCCACCAGCGCGCTGTAGCCGGCGCTGGCATCCACCCGGTGGGTTTCTTCTCCGAAATGGAAATGCGGAGTGATCACGTGCTGGGCCACGTGCACCAGGACGTAGCCGAGCAGCACCAGCAAGCCGGCCGTCGGCATCGCCGTGGTGGTCGAGGAGAACACCTCCGGCAGCACCCCGACCAGCACCAGAGCCAGCATGAACCCGGCCCCGAACGCCAGGGACGTTTCGATGAACAGCAGGCTGCGCCGTTCCTGCTGAACCACCGCCAACGCGCCGACCAGGTTTCCAATGGCGGCGGCCACCGCAAACACCATCGGGTTCATTGCCACGAGCGGACCAGGGCCAGCAGCGCCTCTCGCTGGTTGCGGGATGGGTCCTCCAGCACCGTGTCCAGCAGCCGTTCCAGGATCCGCCCCAGTTCCGGGCCGGCCGCCACCCCGACAGCACGGAGATCATCGCCGCTCAACGCCAGTTGGCCCCGTGAGGTCGGCTCGTCCCGCTCCCGGATGCCGGCCACCGTCGTCGACCAGGCGGGCGCTCGGCCCAGCCGATAGCGCGCCAGTTGCATCAGATCGTCCACCGCATTGCCCCGGAGGGAGAGCCACCGCCGCACCACCACCGGATCATCAGCGGCCGGTTCCTGGACCGCTGCCATCATTGCGCGAGCCCGCCCGATTTCCTCATTCGATGCCTTGAGTCGCTTGAGCACCGCCACCGGATTGGAGGTCAGCCCTACCGTCACCACCACCGGATCGGAGGGCCTCGGCAGCGCCGCGGCAAAGGGGTAGGCATTCACCAGCTCGGGCAACCAGTGGGCCGCCGCTCCGGTCTCCCGCCACAGCGTCAGCAATCGCTCTGGCTGGTCCACCGAGCCGAGCCCCTTGTACCACTCCTCCCGAACTCGTTCCGCCGACAGTCCGGCGAGCCCCGGGGCCGCCGCCACCGCCGCCTCCCAGGTGGCAGGATCAATCTGGAAATCGAACCGCGCCGCAAAACGGATCATCCGGAGAATCCGGAGATAGTCCTCTGCAAAGCGCCGCGCCGGGAGGCCCACGGCGCGGATCACTCCCGCTTCGATATCCTGGCCACCGCAGTGGGGGTCCCGCAATTCCTCCCGAATCGGATGATAGGCCAACGCATTGATGGTGAAGTCCCGTCGCTGGAGGTCCTCATCAATCGACACCCCGAATTCCACCACGGCGTGCCGGCCGTCGGTGGACACATCCTTCCGGAAGGTGGTGACCTCGTGGAGCCCGCCCACCGGGTCGAGGACCCCCACCGTGCCGTACTTGACTCCCACCGCCACGGTGCGCCGGAACAGCCGCTGCACCTCGTCCGGCGGGGCCGCGGTGGCCAGATCCACGTCGTTGTCCTTGAGCCCCATGCGCCAGTCCCGGACTGCCCCGCCGACGCACCAGGTATCATAACCCGCTTCGATTAGCCGCTCGGCAATCCGCCGCACCTCCTCCGGCAACGGCATCGGCTCCTGCCTTGCCCCGGTCACCGCAGGCCGCTCCCGTACGGCACCCCGGCCGACAGGCAGAGCAACAGCTCCAGCCGGGCCAGCGAACGCGGCCGGGGTCCCGCAGCCAACACCCCTTCCCGAAGCAGTTGGCCGCCACCCCCCACGAAGGCATACTCCCCGCCGACCTCGCCCGCCGGGCACCGACTCGCCAGCACCACCGGCTTGCCCGCGTCCAGCCACCGCCGGATCGCCGGCAGCGCACCCGGCGGCACGTTGCCTCGCCCGAACCCCTCGATCACCACCCCGTCGAACAACGGGCGGGCGGCGTCCAGCAGCGCGCCGTCGTCCCCCAGCACCAGCGGCACGTCGGCCACCCGCGCCGTCAGACCCGGCAGCGCGAGCGGGCGGCGGTCCCGGGCAGCGGGGTGGTCGAACATCGGCACCCCCGATTCAATGCGGCCCAGGGGTGCGGCGTGCGGGGTACCGAAGGCGTCGGGAGAAAACGCGTCGAGCTTGACCGCGGAAAGACCGTCGAGGATTCTGCCGCAGAATACCACCATCGCGCCGCGGTGGGCGCTCTCCGGAGCAGCGGCAGTGGCCACCGCGTCCCGCAAATTCTTCGGGCCATCCCACTCCCGGTCGGTCGAGGTGCGCATGGCACCGGTCACCACGATCGGCACCGCAGTCTGGACGGTTCGGGCCATCAGGTAGCTGGTTTCTTCGAGTGTATCGGTTCCGTGGGTAATCACAATGCCGGTCGGGGGAGCCGGTCCATCCACCAGTTGCGCCACTCGCTGCCGCATCGCCCAGAGCTCGGTCGGGCCCCGGTGCACCCCGGGAAGTCGTTCCCAGTCCTCCACCCGGATCTCCGCCCCGCTGCCCAATTCCCCCACCAGCTCCAGCAGTGCCTGCCCACTCAAGGCGGGAACATTGCCCCCGGCGGCGGCGCTCTTCTGCATGGCAATGGTGCCGCCGGTCGCCAGAAGATGAATCATTCCGGGGATGGCCTCACCCGCAAAGCACACTCCCGCCATTCACATTCAGGATTTCTCCGGTGATGTGCCGGGCCAGCGCACTGCACAGGAACAGAATCGGCCCGGCAATATCCTCGGGTGGCGGCACCCGCCGGAGCGGAATGCTGGCGGCGATCCGCTCCTTTCCGCCGTCGGCATATGGGCCCGCGCTCATCTCGGTGTCCACCCAACCGGGAGCAACGCAATTGACCGTGATGCCCGGTGCATACTCCACCGCCAGCGATTTGGTCATGGCAATCAGCGCCCCCTTGGTGGCGGCGTAGTCGGCGTGGAACGCCTCGCCCCGCTGGCCTGCGGTACTCGCCACCAGCACCACTCGACCGCCGGGATTCATCATCGAAAGTGCCGCCCGGGTGCAGAGAAACACTGCGTCGAGATTCTGCGCCATGGTGGACCGCCACCGCGCATCGGTCATTTGATCGAGTGGCACATCCTCGGCCGGCCAGATGCCGGCGTTGGCCACGAAGCATTCCAGCCCGCCGAACGCCGCCTTGCACTCCCGGAATACTTTCTCCACCACTCGCGGATCGGCCAGGTCGCCTCCGGAAAAAAACGCCCGGCGGCCCATTCCCCGGATCTCCTTCGATACCGACTCGGCGTCCGCCATTCGGGTATGGTAGGTGATCCCGACGTCGGCACCGGCTTGTGCGAAGAGCAGCGCGGCGGCCCGCCCGATGCCCCGGGAGCCACCGGTAATCAGGGCCCGCTGGCCGGCCAGGGAAATCATCAGCCTAACGCCTCCTCGACCAATTCGACCATGAGATGCTCCAGCGCCAGGTGAAGTTCCTGGATCCGGCTGGTGTCCTCGGAGGGGATGACGATGGCGTCGTCCACCAGCGCCAGCAGCGGACCGCCGTCCCGGCCCAGCAGCGCAACAACCCCCACGCCCTTGGCCCGGGCGGCCCGGGCAGCGACCAGGAGGTTGGGGCTGACCCCACTGCTGCTGTGCAGCATCAGGAGGTCGCCCGGCCGGCCCAGCGCCTCGACCTGCCGGGCAAACACCTGCTCGAAACCAAGGTCGTTCCCCGCCGCCGTCAGCAACGAAGTGTCGGTGGTCAGCGCGATCGCAGCGTAGGCCCGGCGTTCACCCCGGCAGCGGACCACGTATTCGGTCGCCAGATGCTGGGCGTCGGCCGCACTCCCTCCGTTACCGGCAAAAAATAATGTTCCCCCGCCTCGGAGTACCGCCACATAACGCGCCGCCATTGCCGCCACCCGGGGCGCCAATTCGGCGGTGGCCAGTGCCGTCCGTGCCAGCGATGCCAATCCCTCTCGGATCCGCGCTTCCGGCGTCATTCTTCGTTCCCCATCAGCTGCTTCAGTTTGTCCAGCAGACCGGTCTTGAGCGTAAAGGGTGGTACCGGCTCCACCTCCCCACCCTCGATGATGGCGCCAGGATTCTTGCGCCCCAGCAGATCGGCCTGCCCGGTGCCCCCCGCTTCGGCCAGGAATCGGTACGCCGTGCCGATCATCCGGTCATCCCCGTGATTGTCGGCGGCCATGATGTCGGCCAGACCATGGGCCAGGAGGTCCCGGGCCCGCTGGCCCCGGCCACGCCCGGTAAGGAGCGTCGTTGCGTCCACCTGCATCAGCGCCCCCAGCGCCTTCCATTGCCGGACAGCATAGGGCGTACACGCCCGGTAGCGCTCCGGGTGCGCCAGCACCGGGATCAACCCGAGCTGGACAATCTGATGCAGCCCGTTGGAAACCGCCGGGACCGACACCAGTCGGGTGAATTCCACCAGGATGTACTGGGTGCCGCCCAAGGTGAGCCCCGACTTTTCTCGGAGATCGGGCGTCACTGGGCGGTCCAACATCAGCTCCACACCCCGATACAGGGTGATTCCGGCCGGCGCCGCCTTCCGGAGCTCCAGAAATGCCTTGTCATGTGCCGCCGGCAGCCCTCGCGCCATCCTCCCGACACTGTGGTGCGGCGTCAGGCAGATTCCGGTCACGCCGGCCGCCTGCATTTCCGTGAGCACTCCAACCGATTGCTCCACGCTGCGCGATCCATCGTCGACGCCGGGCAGCAGGTGCGAATGGAGATCGATCACCGAAGGGTGGCCTCGGCCGTACGGAGCCCGGCAGCAAATTCCGCCAAGCTCCCCGGATCACCCTGGGCCTTCGCCAGGAGGGCCAGCGTCACCAAGGCGTCCGCCGCCAGCAGGTCGAGCGCAATCGAGCGACCCCCGTCGTGCGCCAGGGTCTCCCGGAGCGCCAGTGCCGCCGCCTCGGCCAGCGCCTCAGCCACCCCGCCCTGGGGCAGCACCCGCTCCAGGTACCCCGCGGCACGGCCCCGCAGCGCCTCCGGGGCACCGGCGCTCTCCGCCAGAAACCATTCGGCAGGGCAGATCATAACCCGCCCAGCCATTGCTCCAGCAACCCCGGCGCCGCCGCCCGCGCCGCCGGCAACAGAGCCACATCCCCGGCACTCGCCGAGGCGAACGCCGGGCGCCCGCCACCCTTGCCGCCGCTCACCGCCGCAATCCGGTTGACCAGATCGCCGGCCTTGAGGCCTCGCTGGGCCAGGTCGTCGGTCAGCGCCACGTGAATCGCTCCCCGGCCGGCGCTGCCGAACAGCACCAGAACCGCCTTCTGTTTGCCGCTGCGATAGCGATCGGCCAACTGGGCAATTTCCTCGCGATCCTCCGCGCTGGTGTCGGCCAGCAGCACCGAAACGCCCTGCACCTCGAGCGCATCGCCGGTCGCGTCGCCCCCGCCCCCCTGCTTGAGCACCTCCTGCAGCCGACTCGTAAGCTTGTCCCGTTCCGCCAGCAGCTGTTCGATCCGCCGGGTCAGATGCTCCGGCTGGGCCTTGAGTAATTCTCCGGCGTGGCGGAGCCGGGCCTGCATCGCGTCGAGCAGGGCCCCCGCGCCCGGACCAGTTACCGCCTCGAGCCGGCGCACCCCGGCCGCCACTCCGCCTTGGGACGCCACCCGGAAAACGCCCAATGCTCCCGTGGTCGACACGTGGGTGCCGCCACAGAGTTCGATCGAGTCGCCCATCCGGACCACCCGGACCACCTCGCCGTACTTGTCGGCAAAAAACGCCATCGCGCCCATCGCCAGCGCATCGGGGTAGGCCATCTCCCGGGTCGAGACAGCGTGATTGGCCCAGATTTCCTCGTTCACGTCCCGCTCGATTCGCTCCAGCAATTCCGGCTCGATCGGACCATGATGCGAAAAATCGAAGCGCAGCCGTTCCTGATCCACCAGCGAGCCCTGCTGCCGCACATGGCCGCCGAGGTGGCGGCGCAGCGCCGCATGCACCAGGTGGGTCGCACTGTGATTCCGCTCGATGTTTCGGCGCCGGGGTGCATCCACCTGCGCGATGGCGTCGGTCGGCTCGAACGTCTCGGTGAACACTCCCCCCACCACGATGCCCCGCTCCTCCCGGCGCACCGAATCCACCGTGAGCGTCCAGCCGATGCCCCGGACCTGGCCGATGTCGCCGACCTGCCCGCCCGATTCGGCGTAGAACGGATTCTGGTGCAGCACCAGCTCGAGCCGATCGCCCTGCTGCCGAAACGCCAGCGGTTCGGTCTCCGCCATCAGCGTCTCGTAGCCCACAAATTTCTGCCGCCCGCGCCGGTGGATGTCCCACTTCGGCCGCTTGGCGCGTCGTGCCGGGACCGGACCCTTCACGCCCGCCCGCACCGCGGCGGCCTTCCCGCCAACCCGCGCCGACCGCGAGCGACTGCGCTGTGCCTCCAGCGCCTGCTCGAACCCTGCCTGATCCACTGCCACGCCCCGCTCCGCCGCAATCAGCTCGGTGAGGTCAATCGGAAATCCGAAGGTGTCATACAGCCGGAACGCCTCGTCCCCGGAAATGACTTCCGCGCCAGCGGCAAAGAGCTGTTCCAGCCGCTCCAGTCCACCGGAAATGGTGTCCAGGAAGCGCAGTTCCTCCGTTTCGATCCATTTCCGGATCTCCGCCCCCATGGCGTTGAGCTCCGGATAGACCCCGCCCAGCAGCGCAATCACATTGTCGGTGAGAGGCGCCAGCGTCGGCTCCCTCCGGCCCAGCAACCAGGCGTGGCGGACCGCTCGGCGGAGAATCCGCCGCACCACGTACCCCCGGCCGTCGTTGCTGGGGAACACCCCGTCGGCCAGCAGCATGGTGACCGCCCGGGCGTGATCCGCCAGCACCCGGTACGATGCCCCGGTGCCCGCCATCGAACCGGGATACGGGGTGCCCACCAGGCGGCCCACCTGCTCCAGCAGTGGCAGAAACAGATCGGTGTGAAAATTGTCGTCCGAGCCCTGCAGCACCGAGGCAATCCGCTCCAATCCTGCCCCGGTGTCGACCGACGGTTTCGGCAACGGAGTCAATGTCCCATCGGCCGAACGATCGAACTGCATGAACACCAGGTTCCAGATTTCCAGGAAGCGGCCCGACTCCGCCAATTGCTCGAACTCCGGCTGGGAGAACACCCGCGCCGCGGCACCGGGCTTCCACTCCAAGTCGACGTAAATCTCCGAACACGGACCGCAGGGGCCGGTGTCTCCCATTTGCCAGAAGTTGTCGTTGTCCCCCAGCCCATAGATCGAGCTGTCCGGCAGCCCGGCAACCTCCCGCCAGAGCGCCCGCGCCTCGATGTCGCTGTGATGCACCGTCACCCGGAGCCGCTCGGCGGGAATGCCGAGGAACGCCTTGGAGGTGACAAACTCCCACGCGTAGCCAATCGCGTCGCGCTTGAAGTAGTCGCCGAAGGAAAAATTTCCCAGCATCTCGAAGAAGGTGTGGTGCCGGGTGGTATGGCCCACCTGCTCCAGGTCGTTGTGTTTGCCGCCGGCCCGAACGCACTTCTGGCATGTCACCGCGCGGGCGTATTCCCGGCGCTCCTGGCCCAGAAAGGTGCGCTTGAATTGCACCATCCCGGCGTTGGTAAAGAGCAGGGTCGGGTCGTCGCCGGGTGCCAGCGACGACGAGGGCACCAGACGGTGCCCTCGAGTGGAGAAATAGTCGAGGAAGAGTGAACGAATTGTGCTGGAATTCATGGGGGGAATATATCGCTATTGGCGCGCCGCTATTGGCGCCATTCCGTCTCCCACAAGCTACCGCCCCTAGCCCATGACGAGCAGCTTTCCCACCATCCCACTCACGCCGGCTCCGCCAAACCCCCGCCGAGCCAGGAACGCCAGCAGTCGCCGTCGCTGCACCGGCCGTGGCAGCCCTTTGAGCTGGGCCAAGCGCTTCTGGGCCAGCACCTCCGCCTGAGGCGCATCGGCGCCGTCGGCGCCGAACGCCTCGACCAGCGCCCGGTCCACGATTCCGCGAGCCACCCCGAGCATTGCCAAGTCGCGTCGCAACCGGAGGGGCCCCCGCCCCCGGCGCGCCCGGGTCTCGACGTAATGCG
>JANNSC010000277.1:0-7842 GCA_031402135.1 Gemmatimonadales bacterium
AGCAGTTGCTGATCGACGACCTTGAGAAAATCCTCTTTGCCTCCGGATTTGGCCCGCTCCAGGCGCTTGGAGGCGATGCCCGAGTCGAGCTGGGCCGGCATCCGGCCGAAGTCGAAGTGCCAGGCGAAGAGCACCACGACATTGTAAAAGAGGGAAATGGTGAGGGCCACTGCCATCACCTGGACCCCCGACGCGAGCCCGACGGCAATGGAAAGAAAGATGTAGATGGCGTCTTTGGGATCCTCGAGCCGATTCCGGAAGCTGACTGCGCCGACCACGCCACCGAGTCCGAAGGCAAGGGCGACGCTGGTACGGACCAGCATGATCAGCCCCGCCACCACGATGGGGAGAAAGATCAGGGTTTGCACCGTCGACTGGCTGAATCCCTTCTTGGCTCGGGTCAGAATGTAAACCCACGCCACCGGAACCATGAGCAGGACCGCCCCGAGCATGGCAAAGAGGGACTCCCCCGCCATGGTCGCGACCGAAACGTTGACCTCGCTGGGCGCTTCCCCGAGGAGGGCGCTCTTGCCGCTGGCGACCGCCTCGGAGAACCGCTCCATCGTGAACACACCCTGCATGCCCGGCTCGAACTGGTACAGCGCGGCGACGACGCCGGCGAGCACGAGGTAGTAGGCCGCGATCTGGAGAACCGGATGGCGGGAAAACCACGACAGCGAGCCGGCGCGACTGGACTCCATCGAGGGCCTCTCGGGCTTATGGTCGGGCGGGGACGGGGGTGACGGGAACTAAGATAACCCACGGACGCGCCGCCGGGAGGTGGCTGGCCCGAGACAACGCCGCCGGGGCCGGAACAACCTGATGGCGGTGCCCTAGTGGCAGCGCCCGCTCGAGGGATCGAACACCATGCCGCTCACACTCAGGAAGGCGGAGCG
Source organism: Gemmatimonadales bacterium (assembly GCA_031402135.1). Taxonomy (GTDB): domain Bacteria; phylum Gemmatimonadota; class Gemmatimonadetes; order Gemmatimonadales; family GWC2-71-9; genus JABFSM01. Next base: position 897 of record JANNSC010000277.1, read on the forward strand.
CCACTCCTCGGACCCGAGGGTGAGCTTGAGCACGCCGTGGTGCCCCTGCACCTGGGAGGCGCTGTTGGGGACCAGGGGGCTCCGTAACCCGCGCAGATCCCCACCGCCGGTCCCCACCACGATCTGGACGATGCCCCGGGTGGTATCCACCAGGCCCGCGGGCGACATCGGCCGAAAGCGCTCGTAGTTGTGGTCGTGCCCCGTCAGCACCAGGTCCACCCCTCCGTCGTAGAGGACCGCCCAGAACCCAGCGAGCCTGGGGTCGGAACCGTGCCATCCCGAGCTGAACCGGGGATGGTGCCAGTACGCCATGGTGCATTGCTTCGTAGTGGACTTGAGATCTTGGACCAGCCAGTCGAGCTGGGCCAGGCGCTCCGCGTCGGGAAACCCGGAATTCACCATCAGCTCACTATTGAGCACGACGACATGCCAGGCGCCCACCGTGTAGCTGTAGTACCCCTGCTTCGGCGAGCCGGCGCGCTTCCCGAAATACTGGTAATAGGGCGCCGCGCCGGAGCTCTGGTGTTCATGATTGCCCGGCGCCGGGCGGATGTGTTTCATGATCCGCTTGGCGGAATCTCCCCATGACGCGCTGAAGCAGCGGGCGAAGTCCTGCTCCGACCCGTCCTCGTAGGCATTGTCGCCGGTGGTGAACACGACGGTCTCCACCTTGGCAACGCTGTCGGCGATCAGCACGCTGTCCACCAGGGCGGCGGTGAGCTCGTCCCCCTGCGCGTTGCACGTTGCGATGTCGCCCGCGCCGATCATGACCGACGCGCCGGTGAGCGCCACCATCTCGGCCGACGCCGTGGCGGGAGGGGGAGTGGTAAAGACGGTGGGCTTGCAGGCGAGCAATAACAGCAACGGCAGAAATCGAATCCGCACTTGGGTGACTCCGATCGATCGGTGAATTGCTCTGCGACGGAGGTCGAGAACTCTAGAAGTTCAAGCCGGTCCGTACCCGGACCAAGCTTCGCCCGGGCCGGTCGCCCAGCTCGAGGTTCAAGCCGGTGGACGGGCTCAGCACGCCGATCCAGAGCCCGACACCGGCGCCGGTGTGCCAGCCTCCGGGAGAGAGGCCGGCGACGTATACCCTGCCGACGTCGGCAAAACCATAGATCCCGAGGTCAAACGGCACGATCAACGGAAACCTGGCGAGGGGAACCTGCAACTCAGCGGTTCCGGAGAGCGCGGCGTCCCCGGCGTAGCGCTGGAGATCCAGCCTCCGCACCGAACCTCGCCCGCCGAGAAAGGCCGACTCGTGAAAGGGGAAATCTCCGAACAGCTTCCGGGCTGCCCCCCGCACCACCAGCACGGGTCGGAATGGCACCGGCAGCGTGAGGTACGCCGCCGTGGCGGCGGCAACGTCCCCAAAGGCACTCCGCACGTCCCAGACACCCGGATACCAGGTGCCGCTCACATCGAGGAGGATGCCCTTCCGGGGGTCCCTCGCCTGGTCCCGCTTGTCGAGGTAGACACCCACTCGCACGCCGGCCTGACCGAAGCTGCCAACACCGTACGGCCGGGTGGCCGAGAGGAAGGTCCCGGGGATGCCGTCGGTAGTGGAGTACTGGATCACCGGGCCGAGGGAGATGTCACTCCGGTCGCTGAGCGAGAACGCCACGGCGGGCTGGAGCAGCCACTGCCGCTGTTCAACCCGGAAGAAACCGGAGGTGCCGACCGGGGTGGTGTTGCCGAGCCCGTGGTAGCTAACGACCTCGAACTCCGACATCCGGGCCCGGAAGGTCAGGTGGAGCGGTGAGCCCTCGGTCCTCCGGTCCAGGGCGCCCACGACGCGGAAGCCGTTCACTTCGGTGGCGTATTCCGCCGTGAGGCTGATGCGGGTGGCGTAGGGACTGGTGCGGAAGGCATAGCGGTACTGGTTCATCCCGAGCTTCAGGATGATGCCGAGGTCGCCATTGGCGGTCAGGCCCACGATCGGCGCCATCCTGCCGCCTCTGTCGGGTCCCGGCTTCACCGTTCTTCCGTCGTCGTGGACCCAGGGCCGCCGGTTGAGCAGCGTGTCAGGACCATACCGGACGCCGGTGACGGTGCCCACATCGTAGAGGTGGGTGGGCTGCAGCCGACCCCCGACCACGGATGAATCGACCAGCCGGTTGCTGCCGTTGCCCCCGATAATCCGCACGGGGATGCTGCCCGGCGCCGCGCCGCGAATGATTGCAGTGTCGTCGCCGCCGTGAAGGTAGAGACGGATCTCGCCGGTTTCTTCAGGGCGAAACCGCCTCCGGAGCAGCGGAGTGTCGCCGCCATCGAGCAGCTGGACTTCGACCGACCCATCGGCATGACGAAACACGGTGGCCCGGTCGGCGGAATCACTGGCGTGAAGATCGAGTACGCCTGCCAGGAAGCGGTAGAACCGGTCGGCCTGGGCCGGGATGCTGTCGCGCCGGATCCGGAGCCGGGCCGCGAGATCGGGCTGGAGGGCCTGATACTCGGGTGGCATGGCGCGAACCGCCGCAATGATGACCGGGTTGGTGATGCGCCCATGGAGATCCAGGGCGATCGAATCCCACACCGGCTTTTCCAGCCCCGAGAGGAGCCGCCGGTCCAGCTCCAGGCTGTTGTAGGTGAGGCCCCGAACGCTGGGGTAGGTGTCCTTGAACCCCATGAGGTTGGGAGAGACCTTGCCGGCCGCCCCGACAATGCCGCCATACTGAATGAACGGCTTGTCCCGATCCCGCGGGATGGGGACCCACACGGCATCGGAAGCCGCCTGGAACCGGGCCCATTTCCAGTTGCCGGCGTGGCGATCCCAGTCGTTGAGGAACATGTCCACCAGGCGCGCCTTGAGCACGGCCCGGCTGTCCACCCGGGTGCCGGGGCTCCGGTCGAGCAGCGCCCGAAGGGTGTCACTATCGATGACCTCCAGCGCACCGGCAAAACCCGGCGCGTCGTGCAGCGTGCTGGGGTACACCTCGATCATTCCGAGCTGGCCGGCAAACTCGGCCCGAAACTCCCCCAGCCCCGCATCATCCGGCATCACCGCAAGGATGGGGGTGACGTGCAACACGCCGGCCGCCGCGAGGATCGGGGCGGCGGTGACCGCCGCGCCCGGGTGGTGGGCACTGACCTGGTCCCGGGCAATCCCCGATACAATGGTGCCGTTGAAACCCTTGGGGACGGTGGCATTGTCCTTCTCTACCAGACGGAAGGCATAGTCCAGTCCGTCGGCCCCCAGGAATCGGAGCGATCGAGTCTGGTTCCCGCCGCCGGTCTTGGTCGGTTTGAGGCCCCCGGCAAAGGTCTGGAGATTCAGCACCGGAACCTTGATCGGAGTGGCCCAGAGGTCCCGGTAGGTATCCCCCAGGAACAAACGCCGGAGGCCGCCGCCCTGATAGCGCGGCCCCGCCGCAATCGTGACAGAGTCGTGCCCGCTGGGAGGCTTCGGCGCCGGTTGCGAGTCGGCGCGACCGAGCCAAAATACCGGCAGCAATACCATCGCCCCAAGTGCCAAGCGACAGGCGTGGATCGAGACCCGCACCGCTCGGCGCATCAGGGCCAGCGGTACAGCGTGACGGCTGCGGGCGTGCGGATGGCCTCGTCGCTAATGATCAGGATGCTGTCCTTGGTGATAGCCAAGCCCTCGGCCATCGGGTGCCGGCTGGGAAGCGCGCGGGAAAACAGCACAACTCCTTCGGGTGTCAGGGACAACAGTCCCTTTTCCTGGGCGGCGATAATGATGTAGTTGCCGGTTTGGGGGTCCACCGCCAGATCCGAGGGACTGAATCGCTTCCAGCCATTGGAGCCGATGACCTCGGACAACGGCACCGTGATCTGCGCGACCCGCGACGCGGTGCGGTCGTCGATGTTCCACCGGTAGAGCACCACGAAGTCCTTGAGGCTCTTGATCCCGATATTCTTGCAGGCCATGACGAGGGCGTTGGCGGTCGCATCGAAGGCGATACCCTCGAATTCGCACTCCCGTCCGAGCTTGGTATCATGAACGACATACCGGACACGCTCGCCGTCTCGACCCTCCCGGAATTCGTACACTTTGCCATTGCTGGCGAGCATGAAGATCCGCTCGCCGACGATGGTGATTCCTTCAAAATCTGCGTGGATGGTTTCGGCGCCCAAGGTGAACCGCTTGACGATGATGCCGCGACGATAGTCGATCTCGAACACTCGGCCGGCTTCATCGTTGTGGGCGAGGAGGCGTCCATCCGGCGTCAGCGCAATCCCGGAGATTTCCGAGAGAGCGAGCGGGAGCACCCATCGGGCGAGCGGCTCCTCCCGGCTGGCCCCGGAATCGGCGCTGCGCCGGAGATTTTCCGACAACCGATCGATCCGGGCCGCGAGCGCGATGGTGTCCCGCGAAATGCTGGACTCCCCTCGGGTGGGCCGACATCCGGCGGCAACGGCAAAGACCACTGCGCACGCCGCAGCCACACCCCGATGGTGCGTCAATCCTTGTTCCCTTTCGACTTTTCCTTGGGGCTGTCCTCGCCCTGAGGATCCTCGCCCAGCTCCACCTCGGCCTCGACAATGATGTCCCCGGCCTCGGCCCGCACGGCGGTCAGCAGCTCGGCACTCTTGGTGCGCTTGGGCAAGCGAACCAGGTAATAGAGCTCGGAGGGCTTGCCGGTGTTGGTGATGACTTCATCGAGCCGCCAGCGGCCGACGTATTCGTCCAGCACCTCCGCCACTCGTCGCTGGGCCTCGCTGAGTTGCTCAGTGGAAATGGACAGGATAGCGTTGAAGCGGGGCTTCTTGCCGCTCGGCCCCAGGATCTTTCGCACCCGGTTGAAGCGCTCGGCCAGGGCGATGGCCTGTTTCTGGTCCAGCGCCAGCACCAGATCACGATCCGGCACCGTGCCATTGCCGGCCCGGTCGGCAAGCTCGTTGAGCGGCGCGGTCCACGCGGACGCCGCCGAGGGCTCAAGGACGTTTCTTCCGAAGTCGTAGCGCCAGGAAAGAATCAGGACAAAATTGAATACGACCGAAACGATTGCCGCCACGATGAGGGTCTGAACTCCCGCCGCAAATCCGACGGCGATCGCGAGGAACACGAAGACCACATCGCGGGAATCCTTGAGCGTGGTCCGGAAGCGCACCGCGGCCACCACCCCCGCCAGGCTGAATGCCAGGGCCAGACTGTTCTGCACGATCAGCACGATCCCCGCCACGACGAGGGGAAGGAAGAGCAGCGTTTGGGCGACCTGTTGATTGTGTCCCTTGGTAGCCCGGGCCGACATGTAGACCCAGGTGACCGGCAACATCAAGAGCAGGGTGCCGAACAAAATCGTGATGGTCCGGAGCGCCAGCTCGAGGCGAGGCGGCATCACCGGCGGCAGGGGTTGGACCGCCGCAGCGGCGAGTCCGTCGCGGAGCAGCTCGGGGGTCTCGAGCTGGCCCACGGCGTTCTGACCTCCAAGCATCCGGTCGACCGCTGGAAATGCGTAAGCGAGGAGGACGACAAAAGCCGCGAGCAACGCGTAATACGCAATCAGACGCCGGACCGGGCGGTCGGAGCCCAGTGTCAGTACATCGATGAGCCCCTTGAATGTTGCCATGTCCCGCGTCCCTCCGGGCCGTCGGGCCCGGTGATGATGCGCCGGCGGGAATCAGGCACCGCGGCGGAACTCAAAACGGAAATCCGAATCCCGCGATAACACGGGTTCCCTCTTTGTCCCGCGTCGGTTTTCCCGCTCCGATGAAAAGTAGCTGGTCGCGACTCAAAAACGAGAGCCAGATTCCTCCACCTGTTGCAGTGTGAATCTCATCCGAACTCACTCCTTTGACGTAGACCCTTCCGGCGTCGTAGAAGGCGAATACACCCTGCTGCCCCGGGACAATGAGTCGGATGCGTGTCAGGGGGAGCCGTATCTCGGCGGAACCGTACACCGCCGCGTCTCCGGCAAAGCGATCGGGACTGTATCCGCGCAAGGTGCGGACACCGCCCAGGCGCGCCGTTTCGAAGAAGGGCACTCGGCCGAAGGTCTTGATGGCGCCGGCAAAGAGGTTGAGCGACGGACGCCAGGATCCCTGGGGGCGCCAGTGCCAGCGAGCCTTCCGCCTCCAGGCGAGAGAAGGACTCCACCAGATCCCACGCCTTGGGAAAGGCGCTGGCCTTGAGAAACAGATGGGCGCCCTTGCTTGCGAAGCCGGGAAAGTCGCGGCCGTCGAGCCGCAGCTCGACCGCTGCTCCCGCCATCCCGAAGCGCCCGGCGCCGTAGGGAATGTCGGTGGCGATGAATCGATCGCTGTTGGCTTTCGAACCGATATCGGTGTGGGCCCAGCGGACCTCGGGGCCGATGCTGAACGAATTCCGCGTGCCGAAACGGGTACCCAGCCGCAATCCGGCGCCCAGTTGGGTCTGGCTGACCTTGTAGAACGATCGGTCGCCGGTCTGCTGCGTCTCATTGCCCAGGCCGTACCACCGAACCGTCTCGATCCCGCTCGCCAGCACGCTCAGCCTCCAGAAGGTGTTCGAATTGGCAAATTGATTGGTCAGCGCGCCGGTGAAACGGAAGGACTTTCTTCCGGTGGCATACTGGAGCCGATAGTCGAGCCGCGACGCGTAGGGGACGCTACGGAAACCATAGCGATCGGTAAAGCCGCCGTAGTCGATCACCGCGCCGAGGTCGGTGGCGAAATACCCGGTCATCGCGAGAAACGTCCGCTTCCCCCAGTCACGGGGCGGGAGCTGGGTGGCACTGGCGGTGTCCGGCTTCCAATCCCACGGCTTGGTGTTGATGCTCCCGCCCTCGGCGCGGTTCTGGCCCTTCTCGTCATAGAGGTGTACACCGGAGGTGGTGACGCGGTAGTGATCATCGTCGCCGCCGCCGATGACCCGCACCCGGGGAGAACCGCCCGCTCCTTGCGCCAGCAGGCGGTCGTTGCCGCCGTGGAGAAACAGCCGGATCTCGTGGGTGGCAGGATCGAATCGGCGGCGGAAGTACTCGGTGCCTTTGGAAGCCAGGGT